>JAJPXP010000067.1:55542-58257 GCA_021205365.1 Clostridia bacterium | reverse complement strand
TTACGCCGACAATACTTGGCTGGTGACGGCCCGGGAAGATAGGTCGATGCCTACATAAAAAACCGGAACTATTTTAGTTCCGGTTTTTTTTACGTTCTCTGGTTGCTGTGACGGAATTGTACAACCTAGGGCAGAGATTATATCTAGAACAATAGACTGCATCATTCTGGATTTTTGATTATAAAAAGTTATTCTAGATTAATGATTTTTTGTAAAAGTTGTTGACAGCTAACATTCGGTACGATATAATCGATTTAAGCCAAACCAGTGGGGGAGAGGGCTGTGTGCACATTTTTATCGATATATTAGCCATGGCTAATATATCAGGGTTAAATATTTACACACGAAAGGATGAAAGAGACATGAAAAGAAAAAAGATTATGGCGTGCGCTATGTGCATGACCGCAGCGACTGGCATGTTATTGGGAAGCACTGCCATGGCGTCTGACTACCAAGGACATTGGGCTGAAAAACAAATTCAGGAATTCCTCGACAATCAATATATGGCAGGCTATCCTGGTGGAAGCTTCAAACCCAATAACACCATCACCCGCGCTGAAATCGCAACGATTGTAGACCAGATGATGGGATATACGGAGAAAGCCGATATTTCGGGATATACCGATGTTGTAAAAGATGAATGGTATTACAAATACATTGAAGCCATTGTTGCGTCCAAGATTATGGTTGGTTTGAGCGACACAAAATGGGCACCCAATGGCGATGTGACTCGTGAGCAAGTTTGTGTTATAGTGTGCAAGCTAAATAATGTTGAGGTGGACACCAACACCAAGAATAACGATAAACTGCGTGAACAGCTCAAGGCAAAGGGATATACTGACACGGATAAGATTTCAAACTGGGCAGTACCATGGGTTGCGGCAGCAGTTGAAAACGGATATATGTCAGGCTATAAGGACAAGACGCTGCAGACTAACAAAGCGATTACCCGTGCGGAAACAGTTGTTATGCTGAGCCAGTGCCAGATACCAAAGGAAGCACTGATTACGGAAGAACAGCGTGAACAATTGACAACGCTGATGGCACAGGTATCGGAGCTGCTTGCAGGTTATAACGAAGCAACAGCTTCGGACGCACAAAAGTCGTTGAAAGCGGCATATGATGCGGTAGCCGCACTGCTGGAAAATGATAAGGTAACAGAAGCAGAAGCCGCAGAATGGATTGAAAAACTGCCGAACCTGATGGAAGAGGTCATTGCATCAGCAAAACAGAAATTGGCAGATGGCGTATGGTATGGAACCGGATTAGACAGCCTTTATTTTGAAGCACAGGGCGGTGACGTGGTTAAAATTACAATTAAAGATGGTGTAATTGAGCGTGCAGAATCTGTTGTCGCTGTTGAGGATGATGATTTCCAAAAAGGAATGGACATCCTTCATGAAGTCAAGGGACTGGACAGCGTAGATGATCTGTCACAGCAGCTGGCAGACCAGAAGGGGCCTGCTTATGATATTGTCAGCGGAGCAACCCGTACTGCTGAAGGCCAGCTGAGCGCGGTAAAGAATGCATTAGAACGTTCGGAAAAATATGCGAAGGACAACAAGAACCAGTCCATTGCATGGATGGAATTGGCCTCTACGCCGAGCACACAGTTTTACTTTGACCAACCTATCGATCTGCGTGAGTTTAAACTGAAGCTGCATATGCTCAATGGTGAGACAAAAGAAGTTCCGTTTGATCAGTTGGGGGACTATGGAATTGTTTCCAGCTATGAGCAGGGACAGATTGTCAAGCAGGATGATGCAGGCGTTTCCAGTAATGCCATCATGGTTGAATTTACACATGCGGACTCTCTGACACAGATTCATAAAAGAATGGGGTTGCAGGTATACAAACAAACCCGTGTACCGACACATATTCTGGTGACTTATCAGGATGGAAGCAGCGAACAGATCGATATCAAAGGATCGGAATTCTGTTATAATCTTAAAACATCAAAGAACATTGCAAGTATGTCGTTGTATGACGGTGAGGAGAAACTGGTGGACGGCACCAATGATGATTGGTCTTCCAGCTGGTATCTTGAGTTAGGCAGCATGAATCCAGGTGAGAATAAAAAATGGGAGTTTACCACTTACCGGGTTGATGTTACCAAGACAGAGGATAAATCTCCGATCAAGGACTTTAGTATTGTCAGCGTTGGCAAGGACACATATACTGCCGGCGATAAACTGGATCTGGGCAATGTTCAGCTTAATGTGATGACAGAAGAGGGAAATTCGATGACACTGTCATGGGAACAGTGCACCGCACGCGGTTTCCGTTCTGACCCGGAAAACGGATATGTGTTTACCCAGGACGATGCACAACAAGCATCTCGTACAATCACGGTTTCGATTACCGGAAGTGATGGACAGATAATCACTAAGTCGTTTGATGTTTCAGTTCATTCTGCTGTTTCCTCACAGATTCCAGCTGTCATTCAGCTTCTGGATGGTGAGACAGTTGTTCAGGAAATTACAGTAGATCAGACGGAATGGGAAGAGAAGCAAGGCCATGTAACAATGTTCAATGTAGAAATCCCGAAGAAATATGATGGACAGTGGAATGCAGAAACGTTTACCGCAAAGGCATATGACGCAGCTGGCAATGCGTTGGAAACCAATGTAAATCAGCGCAGTAACAAGATCATTCTTATCAATTTCCCGAACTACAGTGAAGACGGCGGTTACGTGATGGCTGGACTGCAATTTG
>JAJPXP010000067.1:0-55532 GCA_021205365.1 Clostridia bacterium | reverse complement strand
AATTTCCCGAACTACAGTGAAGACGGCGGTTACGTGATGGCTGGACTGCAATTTGTAGAAGTTGAAGAAACCTCTAACCAGATTCCAGCTGTCATCCAGCTTCTGGATGGCGAGACGGTTGTTCAAGAAATTACAGTAGATCAGACGGAATGGGAAGAGAAGCAAGGCCATGTAACAATGTTCAATGTAGAAATCCCGAAGAAATATGATGGACAGTGGAATGCAGAAACGTTTACCGCAAAGGCATATGACGCAGCTGGCAATGCGTTGGAAACCAATGTAAATCAGCGCAGTAACAAGATCATTCTTATCAATTTCCCGAACTACAGTGAAGACGGCGGTTACGTGATGGCTGGACTGCAATTTGAGTAATATTTCAAAAGATGATATGATGAAATAATCCGTGTTGCGATTTTTCATTGAAACGGAAAAGCAAAGAGTCAGGTGCCTCGGTACCTGACTCTTTCGTATATAAAATGAAATATTTATTTGCTCATTTCCTGAGATTTTTTCACGCATACATCAATGGCATCAATGACAGCAGCACGGAGACCACTGCTTTCGAGTGCAGCAACTGCTTCAATGGTAGTGCCGCCAGGAGAGCAGACATTATCCTTTAATGCACCCGGATGCATACCGGTATCAAGTACCATTTTTGCGGAACCGAGGACGGATTGTGCAGCAAAGGTATATGCCTGTGCACGCGGCATGCCATGCAGGACAGCAGCATCTGCCATGGCTTCAATAAACATATAAACATAGGCTGGGGAAGAACCGCTGACACCGGTAACAGTATCCATCATGGTTTCCGATACCATTTCAGCTTTCCCAAAGCTGCTTACGATGTTCATAACAATTTCTTTATCTGTATCTGTCATTTCCGTGTTAAAACATACTGCGGACATAGCTTCACCGACCAGCGCAGGGGTATTCGGCATTACACGCGCCAGCTTTACTGACTTTGCAAAACGTGCTTCATTGGCCGAGATTGTCTGCCCGGCCGCAATCATAATTACAATTGTTTCCGGCTTTACAACATCCTTGATCTCCGCAATTACAGCTTCATATAGATATGGTTTGACAGAAAGAACAACAATATCAGCCTGTGCAGCTGCAGCAGCGTTGTCATTCTGAATTGTATGAATGCCAAATTCTTCTTTTAGCGCATCCAGTCTTGCAGCAGATGGGTTGCTGGCAGTTACCTGTGCCGGTGCGGCCAGACCGGATGTCACAATACCGCCGATCATTGCCTTTGCCATATTTCCGGCACCAATAAAAGTAATATTTTCTTTCATATTAACATTCCTCCGATTTCGCATAAAAGGTTTGTCCAATGTGTCTGCACAGATCAATGGCAGCATTCGGCTTTGCAATGCACTGGACGCTTGCTTTTAAGCGCTCCAGACGTCCCGGACACTGGAACAGCAGATGAAGTGCATCGGAGATCTGAAACGTTTTTGTAATATAGATTGCAGCACCATTTGCCTGTAAAAATTCCACATTCCGGTCTTCCACTCCTGGAAGCGGATGAATCATCAGCATAGGCAAGCCTTTGGCCAATGATTCACTGGTGGTAATACCGCCTGGTTTGCTAAGCAGGCAATCTGCCGCATCCATAATTTCATCTACATTTTCCACATAACCAAATACCTTCAAATGATTTCTGGTTTCCAGTGCGCAGATTTGCTGATATAACTTTTCGTTGCTGCCGCAAATAACCATCATCTGTACATCGAACGGCAGTTTCTCAATGGATGCAATATAATCCGGAAGATCCCCAAAGCCCATACCGCCGCTCATGATAAGGACGGTCGGTATGGTTTCATTCAGTCCAAATTTTTGGCGCATTTCCAGTTTGTCATGCTGTTGGCGGAACTGGTCACGAATTGGAATGCCAAAAGGCAGCACACGGGAAAAATCAATCTCACGGCGCATAAATTGTGGTTCCAGATATTCGCTTGGTGCGACAATATATTCAAAATATTCCACATCACACCAGTAATTTTGTACCGTAAAGTCTGTAATAATGCCATAACATGGGCAGGTGACAATACCACGTTCCTTTAATAGGTCGACAGCCTGTGCAGCAAATACCATTGTACAAACAATACAGTCCGGTGAAAAGTCATCAATCGCATGGCGCAGGCGGGAAGCCAGAAATTCATCTGCCAGACGGGATGGTGTATATTCATTAAATTCCTTTTCATCCTGGTGGTCATAAACGGTAGAAGCAACACCGTGCATGCGGGACAATGTCTTCATCGATAGAAAATAACCGCTTGCTGTGGCCTTTTTCAGCTTGGGGCTGATATATTCAAACATATCCAGAATTTTGCATTGTGCATCCGGATACAAAGTGGTGAAGCAGCTGGAAACCGCACCGGCAACCGCATTGTGTCCATTGCCAAGAGGTGCAGTGATGATGAGCAGTTTCATAAAAAAATCCTCCTCTAAATCTATACATAGTATAAAGCAATGACAGAAAAATGCAAGTTGATTCCGCTGTGTTCACGAAAACGATACAAAAAAAGAGGACACGAACGCAATTCATGTCCTCTTCGACATTATCAAATTACAGAAATGGACGCATGGTTTCTGCTACATTGTCACAGGTCATCAGGCCAGACATGATACATGCACCTGCGGCGCCAGACTGTAAAACAGCCGGATACCGCTCGGCATGGATTCCACCGATGCCGAAGACAGGCACAGTAGTAGCCTCGCAGACACTCTTGAGAAAATCCAATCCGCGGGGCGGCAGGCCAGCCTTACAATCTGTGGGAAAGATATGTCCCGCCTGTACATAGGTAGCGGGTGTGCCCGCAAGCTGAGCAGCTTCTTCCGGGGAATGAAGGGAAACACCTATCCGGTCAAAATCGGACAGATGATCCTTTTGCTCCATCAATACGTGGAATGGCAGGTGGATTCCTTTACAGCCGATACGGCGTGCAACGCCAAGAAAACTGTTGATGTTCAATGGTACGTCGTATTTTTCACAGATAGATAGACAATCCCGCGCCAGAGCCTCATATTCGGATTCAGACAAATCTTTTTCACGCAGAACGATACAATATGGATGCTGGGAAGCAATGCGTTCCAGCCGTGTCAGAAAAGGCTCCCGACATAGCTTCCGATGGGTAACACAGATTAACATCAGCCTGCGTAAATATAGTCGGAAAATACCGGCTGCAGTCCCTGATCGATGATAGCCTGACGTACTTCATCAACACTGCGTCCATCATCAATGATGAACTGCGGATCGCCCTTGGATTCCCCATCGCCGATATGCTCGCCAATGCCGGTGGATACACCCGCAGAAATCTTGGTTGCAGCGATGTTGATGATACCGTTGCGGAAGCCCTCGCGCTCACGTGTGGAGATTGTGATGCTGGCAAATGGCATAAACAGACGGTATGCACAAATAATCTGCATCAGCTGTGTCTCGTGTACATCCTTCGGATTGATCTTGTCATTGTTGATAATCGGGCGCAGGCGCGGGCAGGAAAATGCAATTTCTGCATGCGGATACTTTTTCTGAATCAGGTATGCATGCATACCGGTGGCAAATGCATCCTTGCGGAAATCATCCAAGCCCAGCAGGGCAGCGAAGCCAACGCCACGCATGCCGCCCATAATTGCCCGCTCCTGTGCATTCAAACGGTATGGGAAAATACGCTTGTGCCCGCCCAGATGCAGTGTTTCGTATTTATCCGGGTTATAGGTTTCCTGAAACACTGTGACGTAATCCACACCGCATTCATGCAGGTAACGGTATTCGTCGGAATTAAGCGGGTAAATCTCGACACCGATGACAGTGAAATATTTGTGGGCAATTTTACATGCCTCACCAATATAGTCTACAGGGGACATCGAGCGGCTTTCTCCGGTCAGAATCAAAATTTCCTTCAAACCGGACTTTGCGATAGCCGACATTTCTTTATCGATTTCCTCCATGTTCAACATGCCGCGATGGATTTTATTATGGCAGTTAAAGCCACAGTAAATGCAGTAATTTTCGCAGTAATTGGCGATATAGCACGGTGTAAACATCATGACGGAATTGCCAAAATGCTTCCGTGTTTCCTGCTGTGCACGCTTTGCCATCTGTTCCACATATGGCTGTGCAGCAGGGGAAAGCAGGGCAGCGAAGTCATTGGGGGACAGTGTATCTTTTGATAGTGCGCGGATGACATCAGCAGCAGTGTATTTTGTCTCATCATAGCTTTCACGGGCTTCCAGCACCTGATCTATGATGTTGCCGGGGACAATTTCCATGCCATCCTGATACTCCATATGGCTGGTTTCACGCGTGATATATTTTGCGTTGATAATTTCGCTCATGGTGTGCCTCCTCAGTCAGCCAGGAATCCGGTCAGCGGAGAGGAAGCGGAAGCTTTTTCCAGAATACGGCCCATGCCGGACAGATATGCCGTGCGGCCTGCTTCAATAGCCTGCTTGAATGCACCTGCCATTGCCGGGATGTCGCCTGCGGTTGCAATTGCAGTGTTGGACATAACTGCCGCACAGCCCATTTCCATTGCCTCACATGCCTGGCTCGGCTTACCGATACCTGCGTCAACAATAATCGGAAGGTCGATTTCGTACACAAGGATCTGGATGAATTCTTTTGTCAGCAGGCCCTTATTGGTGCCGATGGGTGCGCCAAGCGGCATGATTGCAGCTGCGCCTGCGTTCACCAGATCACGCGCTGCATTCAGATCCGGATACATATACGGCATAACAACGAAGCCTTCCTTTGCCAGTACCTCCGTTGCCTTGATGGTCTCATAGTTGTCCGGCAGCAGGTACTTGGAATCGTGAATGCATTCGATCTTGATAAAATCTCCGCAGCCGACTTCACGTGCCAGACGTGCGATGCGGATTGCTTCTTCTGCGTTGCGTGCACCAGACGTGTTCGGCAGAAGGGTTACGCCCTCTGGGATATAGTCCAGAATATTGTCAATGCTGCCGAGCGTTGCACGGCGCAGTGCCAGCGTGACGATCTGTGCACCGGCATGCTCTACCGCTGCCTTGATGAGATCGAGCGAGTATTTGCCAGAGCCAAGGATAAAGCGGGATGTAAATTCGTGTTCACCGATTTTAAATGTATCAGCCATGATAAAATCTCCTTTTATAGTAAAAATAAGTAAAATACTACGGGGTTTCGATATCTAGCAGCAGCCGGAGAACCATATTTGCCTGATGTCCTGCACATACAGAAACACGGGGCGCCATCAGACCAACGCCGTTTGCTGCCGCTGTTTTTTCATCCCCGCAGACATACAGGCGGGACATACGCTTTTTGGTAACGATTTCATTGCAGGAACCATAACCAGCCATACCGGAGCCGGCAACCATGCGGATATTTTCTGTCCCGCTGAGCAGGGTGGAAACCAGTTCAGCTTTGCAGTCCGGATTGTCAAAGGCCTCACAGACAATGTCGCAGCCGCCGAACAATTCCACTGCATTGGATGCATCAATCCGCACGTTATGGTGTTCGATTTTGATAAACGGATTGATTTCGTGCAGCAGCTTTGCAGTGGCATCTGCCTTGCGCATGCCCAGATGGGAAATAAAGTAATTCTGCCGGTTCAGATTGCTGGGTTCAACGGTGTCAAAATCCACTAGAATCAGGTGCCCTACGCCAGTACGTGCCAGCATGGCAGCAATATTGGAACCCAGGCCGCCCAGCCCGGCAATGCCGACGCAGGCACGCTTCATGCGTTCATGCACATAGGGGGAATGCCGTGCCGCCATCATGTGTTCAAGTACATCCTCCGGCGGCATAACGCCTTTTTCGATGGCAGTGATGCTGTCGCCGTCATGCAGCTCCAGGTTATCGCTTGTCTGAAAGCCGTTCAGGATGATGACAGAAGCACCGGGAAGCTGTTCCAGAGCCGTTTCCTGCAGCATAGCGCCGTCCGGTACGCAGAGCGGTTTTCCATTCAAAGTCAAATGCAGCATCAGCCGCCACCCATGAAGCACACGATTTCAATTACATCGTCCTCGTGCAGAATATGCGTGTCATACTGGGCTTTCGGGATAATTTCGCGGTTAACTTCCACGGCAATGCGGCTGACCTGATAGCCTTGCTGCTCCAACAGACTGCTGACGGTCAGGCCATCCGATACAGGTATGATTTCACCATTTACCTTCATGTGGATTCCTCCTTTCAAACGAAAAATGAAAAACAAAAAAGACCATCGGCTCTTTGGAAGTGATGGTCTTAAAACATTCTGGCTGTGCATAAATCCTCAAAACTCCCTACGCCGGTACTAACCGTACAGGTTCCATGAGTAAGGAAGCACAATATTCCACTCTCAGCCGCTTGCCGCGGCTCCCCAGTTGAAGAACGATGTTCAGTTGTCTTTCTGTAGGCTATTATACGGCAGGTAAATTCAAATGTCAAATATTTTGTACCAGAAGGACGTTCTGTGTGTCATTGACGAACATGGTGGAAAATGGTACACTAAAAACAGAAATGCTGCAGACAGCGGCGGAAGAAATGGAGAGAGGATTTATGCAATATACCATTGAAAACGAGCGGTTCACCGTAGTGATTGACAGCAAGGGAGCGGAACTGAGTTCGATGAAGTCAAAAACATCCGGTACGGAATATGTATGGCAGGCAGATCCATCTATTTGGGCACGGCATGCACCGATTCTGTTCCCGATCGTAGGTCGTTTGAAGGATAAGACCTATTCTGTCGGAGGTGTGGATTACACCATCACCCAGCATGGCTTTGGCCGTGATCTGGAATTTTCCTGCACAGCACAGACAGAAGACAGCATTGATTTTACCCTGACACCCAACGATTACACAAAACCAATGTATCCGTTTGATTTTTCCCTGACAGTGCGTTATACGCTGGACGGTGTAACGCTCAAAAAGGAGCATATCACGACGAATCATGGTGATACAGATATGTATTATGAAGTCGGCGGACATGATGCCTACAATGTCGCATTAGAGCCGGGCGAGAAGATGTCGGATTATTATGTTGATTTTGGTGCAGGCGATGCGATCCATCCGCTGATTAACAATGAGGCGCTGATGATTACAAAGGACAAGCGTGATGTACCGCTGCAGGATGGAAAACTGTATTTGACCAGTGAGTTGTTTGCACTGGATGCATTGATCCTGGACGATGTAAAGAACCATTCCGTCAGTGTAAAGAGTGATACATCTGCACACTGTATCCGCATGGATTTTGAAGATTTCCCATATCTGGGCATCTGGAGCAAATACACCGGAGAGGATACCAATTATGTCTGCATCGAACCGTGGAGTACCTTGCCGGATGCAGCCTATCTGGATCATGCTCTGGAGAACAAGGTTGGTGTGCGCTGTTTGAAGCCAGGGGCAACCGAAAGTCTGACGTTCTCTACAACGATTACGGAATCATAAGTACATAAATTATAGTGCAAAGGCTCCCTTGGTCTGAGGGAGCCTTTGCGTGAAAGCGTTTTTTACAATATTATGCCCGGTACATTGCCGAAACACGCGCATGATCCAGTACATGCCCGCGCATTGCGTGAATCATCTCATTGAGATAGAAACCCGGTTGTAAATCCAGCATGCAGTCCAGTGCATAAACTGTCAGGTCATATTCATGATCTTTATCCGGAGGAGCCATGCCGCCATAGCAGGAAGCTTCTTCAATGGACTCATGGCTGACAGCGCTGTGCTCACTGGTACAGCCCTGAATGAAATCCGGATTGTTGCGGCTGATATCTTCCGCAACCTCTGTATCAGTCAGATTGCAGATTGTCCAATGAATCCATGTGAAACCGCATACCGGAATGGCGTCAGGATCATCCAGAACAACGGCAAAGCTGACAGTTCCCTCCGGCGCATCTGTGATGGAAAAGGGAACGGAACGGATCGGCTTGCCATCTGCGGCAAGGTCACTGCTGAATTTTCCAAAGCGGTCATCCCAGTAACCATTTATAATGCCTGCGCTTGTTACTTTCATAGGTGGAACCTCCTGTTTTTTGATTTGGTACATTTATTATAACAGCTTTTGCGAAAGGGTACAAACAATTGTCAGACAAACGAGGGGAAAATACTTGTAATTTTCGAGCTAATTGTTTATAATTGATATATTGTAATTTTTCGACAGGAGGTGTAAATCCAAAAATGATGAATTTTTTACTGGATATGGAAATGCCAGATGCAAGTGCATATGTTTCTTTTCTTCCGCTGGTTGTTCTGATTGTGCTGTTCTATTTTCTGCTGATTCGTCCGCAGAAGAAGCGTGAGAAGCAGGACAAAGCAATGCGTGAATCCATCGTAGTTGGCAATCAGATCTGTACGATTGGTGGCGTTGTAGGACGGGTTGTTAAGATTAATGACGATGACATTGTTCTGGAAACCAGCGGCAGTACCCGGATTCGTTTCCAAAAATGGGCAATCCGTAACGTTATTGAAGATGAAGAATAACAAAATTCATGTATGATTTTTGCATTTTCCGCGTAATGTGTTCCTGAGAACAAAGTGCGGGAGGGATGGCATGAATCATACAGAAGCAAAGGACAGCAGGGCTGTTTTTTGGGCAGCACCGATGTTGCTGGGATTGCTGCTGATTTTCGGCGGCACATTGGCGGGGGCGGCGCTGCTTTCATCGGGAAAACTGGGACAACAGATGGAACCACTGGCAGCATATCTGCCATTGTTTCTGGGAGGTCTGTCCGCAGCATTCTGGGGTGCGCGGCGTGCACCGGCGCAGAAATTTCTGATGGGGATACTGGTTGGTATATTATTGCTTGGCTGTCTGTTTTTGCTGGGGCTTACACTGCGTGATGCAGTATTTTCGGCACCGGCTGCCGGAACAACATCCGGGATTTTGCTCGTTGCCTCGCTGCTGGGAGCCGTTCCCGGTGCGTCGGCGAAAAAGAAAAAACGGCGCAGATGATCTGTGCCTGAGATTTATTCAGGAAAGGAGAAATCTATTATGACTCACATTAAGACTCTGAACACCTGCACTTTTAAGGAAACTGCTGCTAAGGGCGGCTGCGGCGAATGCCAGACTTCCTGCCAGTCCGCATGCAAGACTTCCTGCACCGTTGCAAACCAGAAGTGCGAGCATGAGAAGTAAGTCAGATCTTACATTCAGAAACAAACTCGGGACTGACCTGCGTCAGTCCCGAAATTTTTTGACAGGAGTAATTTGATTATGATACATCGTTTTTCCATGAAGGGTGTCAATATCCTGATGGATATCAACAGTGGTTCGGTTCACGTCGTCGATGATGCTGCCTATGCACTGTCCGCTGTTGTGGCGCCGGGCATGACGGAACAGTGTCCGGAAGACATTATCCGCAGCCTGTCTGACCAGTTCACACTGGAACAGCTGCAGGAAGCTTACCATGAGCTGTATGAACTGGAGCAGAATGGCTATCTGTTTGCCGACGACGATTATATCAACATTGCAGCGGCGATTCCGACCGGAGCGCCAATCAAGGCGCTGTGCCTGCATGTCTCCCATGACTGTAATCTGCGCTGTAAGTATTGCTTTGCCGAGACCGGCGATTTCGGTATGGGCAAGCGTATGACGATGGATTTTGATGTGGCCAAGAAGGCAATTGATTTTGTTGTAGAAAAGTCGAAAGCACGCCGCAATATTGAAATCGACTTTTTCGGCGGTGAGCCGCTGATGGCATGGGAAACAGTGAAAAAGACTGTGGATTATGCGCGTTCCCTCGAAAAGGAAAAGAACAAAAAGTTCCGCTTCACCATCACCACCAATGGCCTGTTGCTGGACGATGAGAAAACGGATTACATAAATAAGAATATGGACAACTGTGTTCTGTCTCTGGACGGCAGAAAGTGCATCAATGACGAAATGCGTCCGACTGCAGGAGGGATAGGCAGCTATGATGTCATTGTCCCGAAGTTCAAGAAGCTGGTTTCCCAGCGTGGTAAGGACCGTGATTATTATGTCCGCGGCACTTTCACCAGCAAGAACCTGGATTTTACGAAGGATGTACTTGCCATTGCAGAGGAAGGCTTTGACCAGCTGTCTGTAGAACCGGTAACCAGTGAACCGGGCACCGGTTATGATATCAGTGAGAAGGATCTGCCGCGCATCGGAGAGGAATATGAAAAGCTTGTTGATGTGATGCAGGAGCGCCGCAAGGCAGGAAAGGGGTTCAACTTCTTCCATTTCATGGTGGATTTGCAGCAGGGACCATGTGTCATCAAACGTCTGCGCGGCTGCGGTGCCGGCTATGAATATGTGGCAGTCACACCGGATGGGGAAATCTATCCGTGTCACCAGTTTGTAGGCCATCCGGAGTTTCTGCTGGGCACGCTGGATGACGGCAAATTTGATATGGATATTTCTAATCATTTCTCCCGTTTGAATGTATGTACCAGACCGAAATGTAAGGACTGCTGGGCAAAGTTTTACTGTTCCGGCGGCTGTGCGGCAGCAAACTTCAATATGAACGGGGATATTGAGACACCGTATGAAATGGGCTGTGAACTACAGAAAAAGAGACTTGAATGTGCAATTTACCTCAAAGCGGCGGAATTGATGGGAGAATAATTTGGCAACCTTCCAAAATAAAAAAAGTTTACCCAAATTTAGTTGAAATTTGAGAAAATCGCTCTATAATGTTTATAACAAAAAACGGATAGTTTCTCACCTATCCGCTATCCGCCATGCGAGCTTTCCCTGCGCTGCGCGGGAAAACATACTAGAGGTGATTCTTATGCCACATAGCATTGGACTTGGCATGATCGGCAAAACTGAGCTCTCCGATCGCCTTCTGGAAGGAATTTTACGAAATAACGTTGTTTCCGGAAAACATATTCATATTGCAGAGAAGGATGCAAAGCTGCGCGACTATTATCTTGGCCTCGGCGTTGACTGCACACCGGACGTTTCCGCTTCAATGCTCCGTTCAGAAATTATGATTCTTTCCGGAGAGAAGCAGGAATTTTCCACGCTGCTTTCGTCTGTCTGCGGCACAACCCGTGGACGCGTGTTGGTATCTACCATTCCGGGACGCAGCTGTGAATATATACAGGAACGTGTTGCAAAGGCAACGCATGTTGTTTGTGTAAAGAGTGAGGATACGGAGGACGGCAGACACATTAGCCATCTGACATATTCCCATCGTTTTCCAAATCATATGAAGTCTGCTGTTGAGGATATTTTCCGTTCTATCGGTGAGATTGAAACAGAGCAGCTTTCATGACAGAAGAATAACAGAAACAGGCTGAGAATATCTTGTTAGCAGGGAACCGGAAAGGGGAACGGCGATGAAACGAGATATCCTCAGCTTTTCTGTTGTCCGGCGGCTGCGGCAGTCACCGGTGTATGCATTTCTTTTGGCGGTGCTGCTGTGCGGTGTGCTGGCCGGAAGCTTTACCGGCATGCATATTCCACAGGCAGATGGAAGCTATGTCAGTGATCTGGCTCAGCTGGTATCCAGCAATGCCGCCGGAAAAATGCCGACCATCCGTACGGTTGTAGCTTGTCTGGCGGGAACCTATGGCTGGATGCTGGCGGCGGTTTTGCTTGGAGCCATAGCCGGCAGGTTGTTATGGATTGCGCTCTTAATGGCACTGCGTGGATTTCTGCTGGCATTTGCAGCAGCCGCAGCATTGGCAGAATCCGGATTATGGGGGATTTATATCTCCCTAGTGTCAATTGGCATTTCTGCTGTTTTCTGGCTGCCTGCCATGCTGCTGGTGTGTACAGCTGTACTGGATGTTGGCATGACGCGGGAAAGAAACGGATATTTTCCCGCATTGAAGCGCAATCGTGGTGCATTCATGATAGGCGTTGTGTTGCTGATGGGATCAGCCTTGTGGCGGCTGCTGGCGGTTCCGGTACTGCTTGGCTTAATTGGAGCATGAAAAAAGACGTGTATGGTGTGGCTTTTCCGTACACGTCTCTCTTTTGTCTGCATTTTTATAATCCAAGAACAATGCCCAGTACGGCGCCGCCGATGATAAATACGATCGGATGAATCTTTGGAAGCTTGAAGATACCGATAAGCGCGATCACATAAACCACAATCGGTATGAACTGGAAAAGATCCAGGATAGAGCCGCTTGCCTGAAAAGCATTTATGTTGAACAGCGAAAGCAGAAATACTTCAAACATAGCGCCCGCAATCAAACCGGCGGTTGCCGGACGGATACCGTAGAAAACATTGTTGACCAGTGGGGAATCACGAAATTTTTCCATGAAATGGGATACAATCAGAATCACAATATAGGATGGCAAAACCAGCGACAGGGTTGCAACAATGGCTCCCGGTACACTGGCCGCATGAAACCCGGCATAGGTAGACATATTGATACCGATTGGGCCCGGCGTAGACTCCGAAACTGCGATCATATCTGTCAGCTGGCTGACAGAGAACCAGGAATACTTCAGCGCAATCTGTTTTAGGAATGGAAGCGTTGCCAGACCGCCGCCAAGTGCAAACAGGCCGGTTTTAAAAAACTCCAAAAATAATTGTAAGAGTACCATTGTTTAACCCTCCTTCTTTTTTCCGCCATGCAGCAGGGCACCTGCCAGGCCGCAGATCAGAACAGCTGCGATCGGGGAGATATTCAGAAGGGCTACAGAAATAAAGGTGAGGATCAGGATCAGCGCAGTAGCAGCATCCTTTACATTTTTTTTCACCATGGTATAAATGGTTTTGGTGACCAGCGCACATACTGCGATGCGGATTCCAGCAAAGGCGTGCTGGACTATGTCATATTCCGCAAAATGTGTCAAAAAGGATGCAATAATTACGATAATGACAAGCGATGGAAAGACAATTCCAAGTGTGGTGAAAATGGCGCCGATTGGACCGCGCTTGCGGTTGCCAATATAAGTTGCAACATTAACAGCAATGACGCCCGGTGTGCACTGGCCGATGGCATACATATCGGTCAGTTCGTCCTCTGTACACCAGCCGTTTTTCTCGACAACCTCGCGCTGCAGGATTGGCAGCATGGCATAACCGCCGCCAAAGGTGAATGCGCCAATGCGGGCAAAGGTCAGGAACATGGATATTAATTCACGCATGAAAGTATAGGACTCCTTTCCTATTGTGTTGAATCGTCAAAAGTTAACTGCATATCCGCAAGATTAACAATAATAAGGCCGGAACGGCGGGCATAATTAACAGTGTAAGCTGTACCACCGGGCGTCCCATCAAAAAAGCAGATACAGCGGCTGCTTTGTTCTACGAGAAAGCGGTCGCGGACGGTATAACATTCTTGTGTATATTGTCCGAATACCGGGAAAATTTTTGCCGCTTTGGACAGGACGATGTTATAGCGTTCCTGCCATCGCGGTTCCCAGTATTGGTGCATGCCCGGATATGCAATGGCTGCCCATAAATCAATGGCGTAACCTTGCGCCTGCAATTCCAGAACAATCTCAGCAGCCCAAAGATCAAAGCCGCGGCTCATGCCCGACAGAAAATGACGATAACCGTCATCGGATGCTTGGCAGATAGCTTGCCGCAAGCGTTGGAGCATATTGGCAAAGGCAGCAGAGCCTTCCTGTATGTTCTGCGGCATTTTTTCCGGGCGGTAGCCCGAAAAGCAGCATATGGTTGATTTCATTGCGGCACCTTCCCATCTCTAGAAACAAACTATATTGTAGCACTGTGCCGGTAAAAATACAACAGATTTGAAACAACTGTGGATTGTGTGGTATAATATAATATCTAAAACACATTATGATACAAAGAGGAAGGATGAAGGAAGCATGCTGATCTGCCCGCACTGTGGTGTACCGCTGATGCGAAAGGAAAAGGCGCTGTGCTGTGAAAATGGGCACAGCTTTGATATTGCCCGTTCCGGATATTGTAATCTTCTGCAGAGCTCACGCTCCGGTGACCATACCGGAGACAGCAAAGAGATGGTCATGGCACGCCGGAAGTTCCTTGACCGGGGATATTATGCTGGACTGGCAGAGGGGCTGTGTCAACAGGTCGGCAGGCTGGCAGAAGGAAATACTGCGGTTCATTTTGTAGATGCGGGCTGCGGAGAGGGCTATTATACCCGTCAGATGGTGCAGACGCTGCAGCAACAGGGCAGGCTGGCGCAAGGCATCGGCATTGATATTTCAAAATCGGCAACACAATATGCCGCCAGACGCGACCAGCATACACAGTATATCACGGGAAGTGTATTCCATATGCCGCTGAAAAAACAGTGTGCGGATATCATCTGTTCCATTTTTGCTCCCACTCCGGGAGAGGAATTTCATCGGATTTTAAAAAAGGATGGCAAAGTTTTATGCGTCGTACCGGGTGCAGAGCATCTGTGGGAGCTGAAAAGTGCCATTTATGATATCCCATACAAAAACCGGGAGGAAAAGCATCAGCTGGATGGATTTCGGCTGTCAGAGAAGCGGAAAATCATCTATCCGGTGCATATTGACAATCCGGCAGATATTCGGACATTGTTTGCCATGACGCCGTATGCACACCGTACGCCGAAAAAAGGCATGGAACGGTTGCATGCTTTGCAGGAGCTTGAGGTAACGTTGTCATTTCTGCTGCTGTGCTTTGAACCGGAGAGAGAACAATGAAAATAGGCTTTCCCTGAATGGGGAAGTATGGTATACTAATTAAAATTCTGAAGGGAGGGGAAACTGTTCTGCCTAAAAAAACAAATTCCAGCGAGACAAAGAAGCTTGTAAAACAAATTTCAGGCGCTATGGTGCGCAGTTATTTTACCGACGGCATACCAAAGGCATCGGCAGAGCTGTCCTACTACCTGCTGTTTTCCATTTTTCCGTTGCTCTTGGTTGTTAGTACGCTGATGTCTGTGATGCAGATTTCACAGGTAACGCTGCTGAAAATTCTCAGTTTACTGCCCGGCGAGGTTCAACGGATTATTTCGCCGATTATTACACGTTATCTGGGAAACCTTACGCCGTTTACCTTTATCAGCCGTATTATCCCGTTCAGTATTCTGGGCATTTATTTCATGAGCCGGACGATGAGCTCATTGATGCACACCGTCAATCGGATTTACAATATCCCAAACCGCCGCGGCGGTATCGGACAGCTAATTTTTGAGATCCTGATGGCGGCCGGCCTGATTTTCGCGATAGTCTTTTCCTTTGTGCTGTGGATTCTCGGGCGAAGCATACGTGGGATTATCCAAAAGTACATGGAAATACCTGGCCAGCTGCTGTGGATATGGGGATATGGGCGTTTTCTCATCGCAATTGGCCTCATGTTCCTGTTTGTGCTGATCTTGTGTTACCTGTGTCCGAACTGTATTATGAAGTTGAAGGAAGCTCTGCCGGGTGCAATTTTTACAATCCTTGCATGGATTATCTGCACGGTGCTGTTTTCATTTTATATTACGCATATCAGCCAGTATGACGCGCTGTATGGCTCTATCAGTGCGATTATGATCCTGATGCTCTGGATGTATCTGACTGGCATTATACTGATTCTGGGATTTGAGCTGAATCTGATTCTGATGAAACGGAAGCATAAAAATTTTATCTGTAAGGGAAAGCCGTGGTATGTACGTGCATTCTCCGGCCATACCAGAAGAAAACGCAGGAAAAGAAAAAGAGTGAGAAGGAAGGTACGATGACGATGAAAGTAGTAGCATTTAACGGCAGCCCACGCAAGGGAGGCAATACGGAAATCTGTCTCAAGCTGATTGAGGAAGAGCTCAACAGGCAGGAGATTGAAATGGAAATTGTGCAGGTTGGAAACAAAGCAAAGCCATGTACTGCCTGTTATCAATGTCTGGACAATGGCGATGGTTATTGCGTACAGAAGGATGAAGTAAACAGCTGGATTGACAAGATGATAGAAGCTGACGGTATTATTCTGGCTTCTCCGGTGTACTATGGCGGCATGGCAGGCGGCATGAAGTGCTTCCTTGACCGTGCGTTCCTGACAGCGGGCAATAAGCTGCATCATAAAGTAGGCGCAGCAGTTGTCACTCTGCGCCGTTCCGGCGGTCTGGAGACCTACCAGCAGCTGAATGCTTATATGAATACCATGGAAATGGTCATGGCAACTTCAGATTACTGGCAGGTAGCACATGGCCTGGATAAAGGTGAGGTCTCTCAGGATACTGAAGGCGTTGAGGTTATGCAGAAGCTTGGACGTAACATGGCATGGCTGCTGAAGCTGATTGAGCATGGCAAGGGCATTGTGGATCCACCGGAAACTGGTGCACGCACTATGACAAATTTTATCCGTTAACACTGTTCTAAAATCATATAGAGCCGGTATTTTTTGGTGGTTTTGTGGAAAATGTGCCTGGTATCAAAAAAATAGAAACATTTCATTTGACAAAACCAAACACTATGATATAATGAAGCCAGCGAAGGATTCTGGTCCGGTACATTCACCCTTTCAGTACCGGATTGCAACTTATTTATTACTTAATTAGGAGGTTATTTCACTATGACTAGAGCAATTCGTGTAAAGAATACGGAAGACATTCAGAAGATCAATAAGATTGTTACCAAGTTCCCGTTCGATGTGTGGATTCATGGCAAGTCTGGTATGGTTGATGCAAAGTCTCTGCTGGGCATGTTCCTGCTTAGCCTGAATGAGCAGCTGAGCCTGGTTATCGAGGATGATATCGAGCCGAAGCTGGTTAAGAAGCTGTTCTCTGATCTGGAAGATTATCTGGATATCGAGGACGACTAAGGATTGTTTCTCTGGACAGCGGAGCTTATCGCTCCGCTGTTTTTGTCTGAAAAAATATCAAAGCTGGAAACAGGGGAGGATACCCTGCTTCCAGCTTTTTTTGCATTATTCGTATTTGGCCCGCAGATAAGCGATCAATGTCGGTGTACAGTGTTCGATATCCTCTTGTGTAACACCGCGCAGGCAGGTGATTTCATCCTTTAATCTGTCGGAACCGGTAACAAGGCAGTAGCCTGTATGGGCTTCGGCACAGACACGGATGGGCATCCTGTGCCAGATTTGACCGGAACCCGCTGTACGTTGTTCGTATTGTGCTTTTTGGCGCTCATATAAAGCGTGCCCAGCATCGGTATCCTGTACCTCAGCGCAGAACAGGCTTAACCGGAGTGTAGATACCAAATCAGCAGCTCCCTCCAGGCGGCGATCCCAATCATGGTGCAGATAGGAGGCATCTTCGGGGAAATATGCTTCGATGACAGCAAGCGCTGTCCGGGCATAATTGATGTCGTTTTTCGGAAGTAGCGTAAAAGCATATTTTGTCTGCAGCTGCTCCAGTACGGTATCCAACGGAACAGCACATGGCTCTGTATTTGGCAGATACTGTTCCAGCAGCCGGTCTACTACATCGGCTGTCCGGCTATCAATCCGTTTTTCTATCAGCGTATCAAAGTAATCCATAAA
The DNA here is from genome assembly GCA_021205365.1 of Clostridia bacterium. Classification (GTDB taxonomy): domain Bacteria; phylum Bacillota; class Clostridia; order Oscillospirales; family Butyricicoccaceae; genus Butyricicoccus_A. Next base: position 38,195 of record JAJPXP010000067.1, on the reverse strand, counting down.
ATCCCTCCTGCTACCAGTATAACAGAAAATTTTTTGAAGTGGAAGCTGCGTTGACATTGTCGAACCGTTATGCTATCATTTTTCCGATAGGATTTTAAACAGCAGCCATGTATTGGGGAGCACCGGCTGCCTGCATATGTCTGTTGGTACAGACAAGAGGATAACGAATGAAGAACACCCAACATGCAAACAACGAAAAACAGCATGCAGGGCGCAGAGGTGCAGTAATCTGTGGTGCGTATGGACGCGGTAATACCGGCGATGATGCAATTCTAAATGCGATTATACAGGAGCTGCGTCAGGCAGAGGAAGATATTCCGGTATGTGTTGTATCCCGCAATCCAGAGGAAACAAGCCGGAAAAATCAGGTACAGGCATGCCATACCTTCCGGTTTAGAGAGCTTTGGAGCAGGCTTGGCAAAGCAAAGCTGTTTATCAGTGGCGGCGGAAGCCTGATTCAGAACGCTACTTCCAGCCGTTCCCTGTATTACTATCTGCTGACACTGCTTATGGCGAAAAAAAGAGGCTGCAAAGTCATGATGTATGGCTGTGGTATTGGTCCGGTTTATGGGCGATTTCATCGATGGGCTGCCGGACGTATTATCAATAGCTGTGTGGATATTGTGACACTGCGCGACAATGATTCTGTACATGAACTCAAGAATATGGGCGTAAAGAAGCCGCATATGATCCGCACAGCGGACCCAACAATCAGCATCCAACAGCTGGAATCCGGTCAGACGGACAAACTACTCGATCAGCTGGGCATTCCGGCAGACGGAGTTTATATCGGCTTCGGACTGCGGGAATGGAAGGGCTTTGACCGTGCCGCAAAGGAAATTGCGCGTGCTGTCCAGTATGCATGGGAGCAGCATGGCCTGATTCCGGTATTTATACCGATGGAATATCCGAACGATTGTGATGCTGCAAAAAAAGTGATACAGTATTTGACGTGTCCGTATTATCTGATTTCTGAACAGATTACAATTAGTGAAACTATTTCTGTTCTTTCCCGTATGTCTGTTGTTGCGGGAATGCGTTTGCATTCCCTGATTTTCGCTGTAGAAAACGGTGTCCCCAGCATCGGTATTTCCTATGATATAAAAGTAGATGGATTTTTACAATCGATTGGCTGTGCGGATGCTACTCTGCACATGCAGTCTCTGACTGGAGAACAGCTGATGGGACAGATTGACCGTGCCATCCGGGCATCGGAGCGTAGCCGATGGGAAATCATTGCGCAGCAGCTCGCCACAGAGGAGAGCGGGAATTTGAAACAGGTACGTGCACTGCTGGCGTCGATGCCGCAGCGCCGGAAAAAACACGTGTATAGTACGAGTGAGGGAACAGCTACCATGAAACAGAGAAAAAGAATCGCCATCTTCCAGAGCGATCTGCATGTAGGAGGTATTCAGAAATCACTGGTAAATCTAATGAGCCTCGAAGCGATGGACCGTTACGAGATAGATGTGTATCTGTTTGATCGAGAGGTCTTTTTTGATCTTTCTGCCATTCGTCCCCATATTCATATCCATTATCTGAAAGCATTCCCGTATTACTTCCGCGTGGTGCCGTTTGGCGCGATTATGAAGCTGATGCCGCGCTTTCATTTTGCATCAGAGGAACCATATGACGTCGCAATTGATTTCAGCAATTATCAGCAGGATTGTGCCTTTGGTGCATTGACGGTTCCCGCAAAGAAACGTGTCATGTGGATTCACAATGACATGGAGATTAAGTATCATGAGGAACCCAAATACCGCATCCTGTGGACATTTTTCCACAGCAAATTCAAGCGTTTTTCAGAATTTGTAGCAGTTTCAGACGGTATTATCCAGCCGTTTAAAAATAAAACCGGGCTAAAGGATGCAAAGGTGACGGCAATTCCGAATCTGATTGATACAAGGGAAATTTTTGCCAAGTGTAACACACCAATTGATTTTGAAGTTGATCCCGATAAGTTCAATGTTGCTTCCATGGGCCATCTGTACCATCAGAAGGGCTATGATATCATGCTGGATCAGCTGAAAAGCGTCTGCGAGAAACGGAAAGACATTGCCTGCTATATTCTGGGTGATGGGCCGGACCACGATGCACTGGTGGAACAGGCGAAACGGAATGGGCTGGAGGATGTCGTTCATTTTATGGGATATCAGCCGAATCCGTATCCGTATTTGAACAAAATGGATGCTTTTTATCTGGAATCCCGGTATGAGGGCCAGGGGATGGTTCTGTGGGAGGCAAAAGCGCTCGGACTGCCGCTGATTTTCCCAAAGCGCCTGGAAAAATACAATATCGCCCTGAAGGGCACGGACAACATCGAGGAAACGCTGCTGCATGCCAAGCGTACAGAGAAAGTCAAGGATGATCTGCATGATTATAATGCAGAAATCTGCCGGCGTCTGATTCATCTGATAGAATCGGAATGATGTACATGTCAAGCACAAAAAGATCAAAAACAGGTGCAAAAGCGTGGATTTCGTTGGTGATTTCTACGAGATTTTTTCAATGTAAAAACTAGGTATTGCACTTGTTCAAAGTCTGTAATACAATAAAAGTGCAGTATCAATCCCTTTTCCAATTTGGCAGAAAGGAGCTCTGAAGGTATGTTTGCTGGATGTTCCGTGAATAGAACATATACCGTATGCTGCGCGCAGCAGTGTTTTCATCAGGGCAATTTCTGCAGCCATTTTAGGGTGGATACTGGTCTATGAAGAACAATTTGCAGGGCATCGTATATCTGTTACGGTGTCCTGCGTTTTTCTTGGAATGTTTTTTTGAACATTTATTCAATGCTTGAAGGAGTTATTGTCATGAAAAAAGTTTGTATTGTCATGGGATCTGACAGCGATCTCAAAGTAATGGAAGGCTGCATGAACAAACTGGATACCTTCGGTGTACCGTATGATGTACGTATCGTATCTGCACACCGCACTCCGGCAGCAGCAGAGAAGCTGTCTAAGAACGCGGCAGCGGATGGCTATGGCGTAATTATTGCAGCGGCAGGCAAGGCTGCTCATCTGGGCGGCGTTCTGGCTGCACAGACTACGCTGCCGGTTATCGGCGTTCCGATCAAATCCTCTTTCATGGACGGCCTGGACAGCCTGCTCTCCATCGTACAGATGCCGTCCGGTATTCCGGTAGCTACTGTTGGCGTAAACGCTGCTGACAATGCTGCTATTCTGGCAGTACAGATGCTGGCGCTGAGTGAGCCGGAACTGACGGAGAAGCTCGCACAGTTTAAGGCTGATATGCAGGCTTCCGTTGAAGCAAAGGACGCAAAAATCAGCGCGCAGTTCGCAAAGTAAGCTGCTGTAGATAGACGCATTTCTGAAGGAGACGGGCCTATGGAACGGAAAGAGCTGCTGTATGAGGGAAGAGACAAAAAAGTATATGCGACAGATGATCCGGAAAAGCTGATTGTCAGCTATAAAGATGATGCCATTGCGCAGAATGGAAAGAAAAAAGGAACCATTCGCGGCAAGGGTGTGATCAACAACCGTATCACCAATGTCCTGATGCAGCTGCTGGAAAAGCAGGGCATTCCTACACATTTCGTCCAGCAGCTGGATGAACGTGAAACCGTCGTCAGAAAAGCCAGAATGATCCCATTGAAGGTCATCGTCCGCAACATCGTTGCCGGTTCGCTGTCCACCCGTGTGGGACAGCCGGAAGGAACCAGATTGAAATCCACGATTCTGGAATATCGATATAAGGATGACGTGCTGGGTGATCCGCTGATTAACCAGTATCATGCATTTGCATTGGAAATTTGTACACCGGAGGAGCTGGCGACCATAGACCGCTATGCCCTCCGGGCCAATGGAATCCTGAAGGAATGTCTGCAGGAGCTGGATATCACGCTGGTGGATTTCAAGCTGGAATTTGGACGGCTTTCGGATGGCACGATTGTATTGGCAGATGAAATCTCTCCAGATACCAGCCGGTTCTGGGATACCAGAACCGGAGAAAAATTGGATAAAGACCGCTTCCGCCGTGATCTTGGCGGTACGGAAGATGCTTATCAGGAAGTTTTGAACCGCCTGATAGGCAGTATGTAATGTTAGTTTGTTTTCCCCTGACAACATGAAACAGCATGATTGTCAAACGCATTCACTTTAAAAAGGTTTTGTATGAAGTATAAAATGAGAAAAGCAGCGCACACGCCGTTTGGTGTGAATGATAAGCTGCATGAGGAATGTGGCGTCTTCGGCGTTTATGTCAATAAGGAAGATGTCGGAAAAATCAGCCCGTCACATGATGCATATACTGCTTTGTTTGCCCTGCAGCACAGAGGCCAGGAAGCATGCGGCATTGCAGTCAACAACGACGGTGTCATCCGCTGTCACAAGGACATCGGACTGGTCAATGAGGTTTTTAATCAGGGAATCCTCGATACACTGCAGGGTACCATGGGTATCGGACATGTCCGCTATTCCACGACAGGCCAGCCGGCGCGTGAGAATGCACAGCCAGTCTGTATTACCCACTGTAAGGGAAATCTGGCGATTGCGCACAACGGCAATCTGGTGAATGCAGGCAAGCTCCGCAAGCAGATTGAACTGGATGGCGGTATTTTTCGTTCCTCTTCGGATACGGAAGTTCTTGCATACACCATTGTACGCGAACGACTGAAGTGCGGCAGCATTGAAGAAGCTGTCCTCAATGCCATGTACCGGGTTGAAGGCGCATATTCTCTCGTTGTCATGTCACCGCGCAAGCTGATTGCAGCGCGCGATCCGCATGGCTTCCGCCCGCTTTGCATTGGCAAGATGATGCATTCGTATGTTTTTGCATCGGAATCCTGTGCACTGGATGCATTGGGCGCGGAATTTATCCGTGATGTGGAACCGGGTGAACTGATTGTTATCGAAGACGGTGAACTGCGTTCCATGCACTGCAATATTACATGCGAACACACAACTTGTGTGTTTGAATATATCTATTTCTCACGCCCGGATTCTGTTGTTGACGGCGCATCTGTTGCGTATGCACGTCAGGAAGCAGGACGCTATCTGTTTGAAGAGCATCCGGTTGAGGCTGATGTTGTTGTCGGTGTACCGGACAGCGGCATTCCGGCGGCAATCGGCTATTCTAAGGCTTCGGGCATTCCGTATGATGTCGGTCTGATTAAGAATAAGTATATTGGAAGAACCTTTATTCAGCCCGGGCAGGATAAGCGTGAGCGTTCTGTCCGCATCAAGCTGAATGCATTGCGCAACAATTTGGAAGGCAAGCGTGTCATTCTGGTTGATGACTCCATTGTCCGGGGAACAACCTGTGCACGTCTGGTTAAGATCCTGCGGAATGCAGGTGCGAAGGAAGTACATATGCGTATCTCCGCGCCTCCGTTCCTGCATCCATGTTTCTTCGGTACGGATGTGCCTGATCGCGAGTATCTGATTGCTTACGGACGTACCGTAGAGGAAATTCGTCAATTGGTCGGCGTTGATTCGCTCGGCTATCTGTCGCTTGAGGCGACAAATAAAATTGCAGTGGGCGCGCATTGCGGCTTCTGCAACGGATGCTTCAGCGGAGAATATCCGATCGAAGTTCCGGACACCGTAGAAAAGAATATATTTGAAAGTGGGATTGGTGAAAATGGTTAATAGTCGTTCTGAAAGCTATAAGGCAGCTGGCGTTGACGTAACTGCTGGTTATGAAGCTGTCAAAAAGATGAAGCCGTTTGTTGAGAGTACGTATATTCCGGGTGTACTCGGTTCGATCGGTGGCTTCGGCGGCATGTTTGAGCCGCCGGTGCAGGGAATGGAACATCCGATTCTGGTTTCCGGCACCGATGGCGTCGGCACCAAGCTGAAGCTGGCATTCCTGATGGACAAGCATGACACGGTAGGCATTGACTGCGTTGCGATGTGTGTCAATGATATTGCGTGCTGTGGTGCGCAGCCGCTGTTTTTCCTGGATTACATTGCTGTCGGCAAGAACTATCCGGAACGCATTGCAGAGCTGGTGAAGGGCATTGCAGAGGGCTGCAAGCAGGCTGGCTGTGCACTGGTCGGCGGCGAAACCGCTGAAATGCCGGGATTTTATCCGGTAGATGAATATGATATGGCCGGTTTTTCTGTTGGCCTGATCGACCGTGATAAGATGATTGATGGTACTAAGCTTGCAGCTGGTGATGTGCTGATCGGTGTTGCATCTTCCGGTGTGCATTCCAACGGCTATTCTCTGGTGCGCAAGACGCTGGGAATCAATGAAAAGTCTGTTCAGCGTTATATTTCTGAGTTTGGCAAGACGCTCGGCGAAGAGCTGCTGACTCCGACTAAAATTTATGTCAAAACGATTCAGTCCCTGATTCAGGCTGTTGATGTCAAGGCAATGAGCCATATCACTGGCGGCGGTTTCTATGAAAATATTCCGCGGATGCTGCCGGACAATATCTGTGTGTCCATTGAAAAGGCTGCACTGCCGACACCGGCAATCTTTAAGCTGATTCAGGAAACCGGTAATATTCCGGAGCGTGATATGTACAACACCTTCAACATGGGCGCTGGTCTGGTAGTTGCTGTTCCGAAGGAGCAGGCAGATCGGGCTCTGGAAGCCATTGCAGCGGCAGGCGAGACCGGCTATATCATCGGTGAGTGTAAGTCTGGCGAGAAGGAAGTCCAGTTATGGTAAATATCGCTGTTCTGGTTTCCGGCGGCGGTACCAACCTGCAGGCGATTCTGGATGCACAGGCAAAGGGAGAGATCAAAAATGGCAGGGTTACTGCTGTGATTTCCTCCAATGATACGGCTTATGCACTGGAACGTGCAAAAAATGCCGATGTTCCGGGCTATGTTATCAAGAAGAAGGATTATCCTTCCGGTGCAGAATATTGTAAGGCATTGGCTGCATTCCTGCAGGAAAAGGATATCGGCCTGGTTGTTCTGGCGGGCTTTATGACCGTGCTGGATGCGTATTTTTGCAAGGTATTTGAAAATCGCATTATCAACGTACATCCGTCCCTGATTCCGTCTTTCTGTGGCGATGGCTTTTATGGTCTGCATGTCCATGAAGCGGCGTTGGCAAAAGGAGTCAAGGTAACAGGTGCGACCGTTCATTTCGTCAATGCTGTTACCGATGGAGGTCCGATTATTGCACAGAAGGCGGTTTCGATTGAGCCGGGGGATACGCCGGAAATTGTGCAGAAACGTGTGATGGCACAGGCAGAGCATATTCTGCTGCCGCGTGTCGTATCCCTGTTCTGCGAAGGAAAACTGTCCGTTTCAGAAAGCGGCATTGTTTCGATTTCTGAATAAACATAACAATGACACTGATAGAAGGAAGACTTTTTCATGGAAATTTTTGATCTTGGCGCACAGCTGCGCAGCAACAGCTATCCGGGCCGCGGCATTGTCATCGGCCGCAGTGCAGATGATAAGTCTGCTGTAATTGCATATTTCATCATGGGCCGCAGTGAAAACAGCCGCAACCGTATCTTTGCTGAAACCGAGGATGGTATCCGCACAGAGGCATTTGATCCATCTAAGATGGTAGATCCGTCCCTGATTATTTATCATCCGGTTCGTGTTTATGAAGGCGCAACCATCGTTACCAACGGCGATCAGACAGATACGGTGCGTGATGGCCTGGCAGCTGGCAAGAGCTATATTGAAGCGCTGCGTACCCGTCAGTTTGAGCCAGATGGCCCGAACTATACCCCGCGCATTTCCGCAGTTGTTGAGCCGAACGGCGCATATGAGCTGTCTATTCTCAAGAGCTTTGACGGTGATCCGGCATGCAACAAGCGTTTCTTCTTCGAATATGATGCACCGCGTGCAGGTCTGGGCCATTTTATCCATACCTATATGGGAGACGGTTCTCCGCTGCCGTCCTTTGAGGGTGAGCCGGAGACTGTCCGCATTGAAGGCGATCTGAACGAATTTGCTGATATGGTTTGGGACAACCTGAATGAAGAAAACAAGGTATCCCTGTATGTCAGCTTTATTGATCTGGAAACCGGCAAGGCTTCCAGCATCATCCGGAACAAGCACTGCTGAGAGGAGAGACTGAAATCATGACTGAACTCGCACTGAAATATGGCTGCAACCCGAACCAGAAGCCGTCCCGCATTTACATGAAGGAAGGCGAACTGCCGATTACTGTTCTGAACGGCAAACCGGGTTACATCAACTTTATGGACGCATTCAACAGCTGGCAGCTGGTACGTGAGCTGAAGGCTGCTACCGGCATGGCTTCTGCTGCTTCTTTTAAGCATGTCAGCCCGGCAGGCGCTGCCATTGGCACACCGCTGTCTGATGTAGAAAAGCAGATTTATTTTGTCGATACCGATGAGGAGCTGTCCCCGATTGCCTGTGCTTACATCCGTGCACGCGGCGCGGATCGCCTGTGCTCCTATGGTGACTGGGTTGCTCTGTCTGATACCTGTGATGCCCAGACTGCAGCTTATCTGAAGTATGAAGTTTCCGATGGCATTATTGCCCCGGCTTATACTGACGAAGCGCTGGAAATCCTCAAGAGCAAGCGCAAGGGTGGCTACAATGTAATCCAGATTGACCCGGATTACGAACCGGCTGAAGTTGAGCGCCGTGAAATCTTCGGCATTACCTTTGAGCAGGGCCATAACAACCTGAAGATCGATGAGGAGATGCTGTCCAATATCGTTACCGAAAATAAGGAACTGCCGCAGCAGGCTAAGCTGGATATGATTGTCTCTCTGATTACACTGAAGTATACCCAGTCCAATTCCGTCTGCTATGTCAAGAATGGTCAGACCATCGGCGTCGGCGCAGGCCAGCAGAGCCGCATTCACTGCACCCGTCTGGCAGGCAACAAGGCAGATAACTGGTTCCTGCGTCATCATCCGAAGGTACTGGGTCTGCAGTTTGTTGACGGTATTCGCCGTCCGGATCGCGACAATGCAATTGACGTTTACACCTCTGACGAATATGAAGATGTTCTGGCAGAAGGCGTATGGCAGACCAAGTTCAAGGTAAAGCCGGAGCCGCTGACCGCAGAGGAAAAGAAGGCATGGATTGCTACGCAGTCCGGTGTTACAGTAGGCTCTGACGCATTTTTCCCGTTTGGTGATAACGTAGAGCGTGCAAAGAAGTCGGGCGTAGCTTATATTGCACAGCCGGGCGGCTCTATCCGTGACGACCATGTCATTGACACCTGCAATAAGTATGGTATCGTGATGTCATTCACCGGCATTCGTCTGTTCCATCATTAATTTTTTATACAAAAATAAAAAAGTCAGGTGCGTATTTGGCGTGCCTGACTTTTGACAGTATATAGAGGAGGATTTCCAATATGAAAGTACTGGTTATCGGCGGCGGCGGACGCGAACATGCTGTCTGCATGGCGCTTGCAAAAAGCCCGCAGGTAGATAAGATCTGGTGTGCACCGGGCAACGGCGGCATTGCAGCAGTTGCAGAATGTGTTGACATCAAGGCAACTGATATTGACGGCGTTGTTGCTTTTTCCAAGGCAAATAATCCTGATTTGGTTGTTGTCACACCGGATGACCCGCTGGCACTGGGCATGGTAGATGCACTGGAAGCAGAAGGTATCCGTGCCTTTGGTCCCCGCAAGAATGCAGCAGTCATCGAAGGCTCCAAGTCGTTTGCCAAGGATCTGATGAAGAAGTATAATATCCCGACGGCAGGCTATGCTGTATTTGAAAACAGTGATGAGGCAATTGCTTACATCAAGGAAAACGGTGCTCCGATCGTCATCAAGGCCGATGGCCTGGCTCTGGGTAAGGGTGTAACCGTAGCAATGACTGAGGAAGAAGCCATTGCAGCAGTCAAGGATGCTATCGACGGCGGACGCTTTGGCGGTGCAGGCGCACGTGTTGTCATTGAAGAATACCTGACAGGTCCGGAGGTTTCTGTTCTGGCATTTGTTGACGGCAAGAACCTGTCTACGATGCCGTCTGCACAGGATCACAAGCGTGCATATGACAACGATGAAGGACCGAATACGGGCGGTATGGGTGCATTCTCCCCATCCCGTTTCTATACCGATGATGTTGCACAGACCTGTATGGATACGATTTTCAAGCCGACGGTTGCAGCTATGGCAGCAGAAGGCCGCCCGTTCTGTGGCGTCCTGTATTTTGGTTTGATGCTGACTCCAAAGGGACCGAAGGTCATTGAATACAATGCACGTTTTGGCGATCCGGAGACACAGGCTGTCCTGTCCCGTCTGGACAGCGATTTGTTTGAGATTATGAACGCAGTAATCGATGGCAAACTGGATGAGATGGACATCAAGTGGGCCGACAATGCAGCCTGCTGTGTTGTGCTGGCTTCCGGCGGATATCCATTAGCCTATGAAAAGGGCAAGGAAATTACTGGCCTGGAGGATGTAACGGAATCTGTCGTCTTCCATGCAGGCACTGCTGTGAAGGATGGTAAAATCGTTACCAGCGGCGGCCGCGTCCTGGGTGTCACAGCAACCGCTCCGACGCTGGACGAGGCGATTCAGAAATCCTATGCCGATGTAGAAAAAATTCACTTTGAGAAGGCACATTACCGTCTCGATATCGGCATTAAGAAGGGCTAAGAGGTGGAAAACATGGAAGATCTGAAGACTCGTATTCTTTCCTGCATGGCAGATGTCATTCAGCAGAATGGCTTCCGTACGCAGTTCTTTGACGGCAAGGACGGCAATCCGCCGATGACCCGTGTCGAGCTGAACCGTCTGGGCAAAATAAAACAGGATGTTATTATTGATATGTGGTTCCCGCCAGCAACAATGGCGCGCGAGGAAACCGCCCTGTTCCAGATGCATGCAACCATGTTCCAGATTGAACCGGATGCAATAGACCGCAATCTGCCTGAGCTGAAGCGTGCGATTTTCTATATCAATAACTTCTGTACCATCGGCCAGTTTGGCTTGTTTGAAGAAGATGGTGTCATCTATATGCGCCATAATGTCATTGTCAATATGAAGGATGATCCGGAACGCATCATCACAGATATCTGTGACTATTTCTCTTTGATGCTGAGCGGTATACAACGCTTTGTTGATGCCATTGCACAGATTGCAATGGGTGCTGTCAACATTGAAGTTGCAAAGGAAATGGATCTGCTGCCGCAGATTTGATTGCTTTTAAACATATGAATTTATAAAAAACGGTGTAGCCGGCTGGCTATGCCGTTTTTTTATCCAGCAGAAAAAATTTTTTCGATTTTGTGTAGCATTTTGCGGTGCTGGCGGGTGTTGTAAGCAAAGGAGGCAAGGACATGGCTCAAATGACAGAAAATATAGACTATGTGATACACACATACCGGGATATGGTATACCGTCTTGCATTTGCCCGCATGGGAACAAGATACGATGCAGATGAAGTATTTCAGGAGGTGTTTGTGCGGTATCTGAATAAACAGCCCAAATTTCGTGATGAAGAGCACCGCAAGGCATGGCTGATCCGTGTGACAGTAAACTGCTGTAATAAACTATGGAATTCGTCATGGAGAAAGAAAACAGAAGCTTTACAGGAAAATCTGGTATGGGAGTCGCCGGAAGACAACGATTTACATCAGGCATTGCAGCAGCTGCCGCCGAAATACCGCGAGGTGATTCACTTGTTTTATTATGAGGAACTGTCTACAGCACAGATTGCAAATGTTTTGCACCGCAAGGAAGCAACGGTACGCACACAGCTTACCCGGGCACGAACGATGCTTCGGAAAATTTTGAAGGAGGAAGACTATGTTTAAGAAACGCTATCAGCATATGAGCAGGCAGGTCACACCAGAGGATGCACTGGTGCAGAAGGTATTGGATACAGCACATGTACAGGAAAAACGGAAATTCAGAACCATCCGCCGGTATACCCGGCCTGCTGCGGCAATCCTGGCAGCATGTATGGGCATTACCATTGCTATGCCAGCGCTGGCGGATAATGTGGAACCGGTATATCAGGCGATTTACCAGATTTCCCCGTCTGCCGCGCAGTTCTTTATGCCGGTGCATATGTCAGATGAAGAAAATGGAATCCGCATGGAGGTTGAATCTGCCTATGTCCATGGCAATACCATAGAAGCATATATTACCATGCAGGATCTGACCGGTGACCGCATCGATGAAACGATCGACCTGAACGATAGTTATGATATCAATCTGCCATTTGACTGTATGTCGGCGACATGTGATATGGTGGACTATAACAAAGAAACCAAAACGGCCCGCTTTTATATCCTGATTCAGGGCTGGGAGACAAGCGACTGGAATGAGGGAGATTTTACTGTATCGTATGAAAATGGATCAGCCGGAGAACAGCCTGCACTGGTAACCTCTCTTTCTGCCAAGGACATTGCGGGAGACAAGATTACATTTACCCTGAACAATTTCCTGAGCCATAAAAAGGAATACAATGACATTTCCATCCCGATTGACCTTTCTACGGTCACAGATGCAGCGCAGACGCAGAAGGTCGAGCTGAACGGCTGGAGCGGGAGCGGAGACACTACAGGCAAGCCAATGCCGGACACCATGACAGCGCTTGTTCCGGGAACACCGCGCAGCGAATTTTCGGTGGACGGCGTTGATCTGACAGGTATCGCTTATATAGACGGCGAGCTGCATGTGCAGATTGCGTCCAATTCGGAAGAAAAGATCTTCGATGGCGAAGGATATTTGATGCTGGTCAAAAAGGACGGTACAGTTGTTGAATCGATCCATGACGGAATGTTCTACGACGGTGATATCCGGTATGACGAAGCTATTTTCGATGTTCCGAAGGATGAAATTTCGGATTATACACTGACTGGCACGTTTGTAACCTGCGGTATGAACATAGAAGGTAACTGGCGCGTGACTTTCCCATTGGAAAACGGAGACAAATAAATGGCAAAGCAAAAGGACGGAGATTTTGTTCTCCGTCCTTTTTACGTCGAAATGGATGTTGTGTGATTATAGGAAGATATACTTGAGTACAAACAGAACTGCCAAAACGTACATCAGAGGAGTGATCTTCTTAGCTTTTCCGCAGGCCAGATTGATAACAACATAAGAGATAATACCAACAGCAATGCCTTCGGAGATGCTGTACATCAGAGGCATGCACAGCAAGCAGAGGTAAGCCGGAATTGCCTCAGTCAGTTCATTGAAATCAATTTCTGCAATTGCAGAAATCATCAGGAAGCCAACGAACATCAGAGCCGGAGCAGTTGCAAAGCTCGGAATTGTGGTAAATACCGGAGCGAAGAAGATAGCCAGCAGGAACAGGAAACCGGTGACAATAGAGGAAAGACCAGTGCGTCCGCCTTCTGCTACGCCGGAAGAACTTTCGACAAAGGTGGTTGTGGTAGAAGTACCCAGAACAGCGCCGGCTGAGGTTGCAATGGCATCGGCCAGCAAAGCCTGTTTAATGCGCGACAGCTTACCGTTTTCATCCAGCATGTCAGCCTTGTTTGCAACACCGATCAGTGTTCCCAGTGTATCGAACATATCGACAAATAGGAAAGAGCAGATGATGACGATAAAATCAACGATGTTGAAATCTATCTCTGCAAGATTGAAGCACTGACCAAAGGTCAGGCGGATTGCAGTGATGTCAAAATTTGCCCACGATGGAATCAGAGAGTAGAAGCCGCTTTCCACGTCAATCTGATAAATTCCGGTCAGCTGGCAGATAATACCCAGAATCCATGTTGCGAGAATGCCGATCAGGATAGAGCCCTTGATGTTTTTCACATACAGAATGGCGATAATCATCAGACCAATGACTGCCAGCAGTGCGCCAATACCAACGGTATGGAAGTTTGTGGTGAAATCGACAACGCTTACCAATGTGGAGCTGTCCACAACCAGGTTTGCATTTTGCAGTCCGATAAAGGCAACAAATAAGCCGATACCGACAGATACACCTCTTTTCAGCTGAAGCGGGATGGCATTAAAAATTGCTTCACGTACATTGGTTAGCGAGAGGACGATGAAAATCAATCCTTCAATAAATACTGCAAGCAGAGCAAACTGCCATGAATATCCCATGATTCCGCAAACGGTGTATGCGAAATATGCATTCAGGCCAAGGCCCGGTGCAAGAGCAAAGGGATAGTTTGCAAGCAGCGCCATACAGATACATCCAATGAAAGAGGCAAGCGCAGTTGCAATCAGGATTGCGTTGCTGTCCATGCCGGATTCAGACAGGATGGACGGATTGACTGCAAGGATATAAGCCATGGTCATAAATGTAGTGATACCGGCCACAGCTTCTGTACGGACATTTGTGTGGTTTTCTGTGAGCTTAAATTGTTTTTCGAACATGTTCTTCTCCTTTTCATTTTATTTTGGTATGCGCTTCCATTAAGAAGACGGCTATATTATAACACATTTGCAGAAAAAAGAGTATGACTTTGTCGAGATAGCAGAGAATTATTTCATGCTGGATGAAATCCGTTTGGACAGGGGACAATCCGATCAGACAAAAACGATGGGAATTTCGGAATATGAGGGGAAAAAGAATTGACAGATACCCCTGCTGGGTATATAATCAGGATACCCCCAAGGGGTATCTTATCGATGTGAGGTGCTGACATGGAAGAAAAGGTATGCTGTTGCTGTAAAAAGACAAAGGAACGCTCGGAAGAGGAATACAAGAGCCTGATTCACCGGTTAAACCGGATTGAAGGCCAGATTCGGGGCATCCGCGGTATGGTGGAAAAAAATGCTTACTGTACTGACATCCTCGTGCAGTCTGCGGCGGTGACGGCAGCTGTCAATGCATTCAACAGAGAATTGCTGTCCAATCATATCCGAACCTGTGTGGCACAGGATATCCGGGATGGCAAGGATGAAGTGATTGACGAACTGGTGTCAACTTTGCAAAAATTAATGAAATAAAGGAGGCATTTTTGTGGGAACCTATATTATCATTGCTGTTTTGGTTGTGATTGTCATCTTTGCCGCCCGTTCCGGCATGAAGCATATGAAAGGTGAAGGCGGCTGCTGTGGCGGAAGCGCAGATGAGATCGTTGTGGAAAAGAAAGAACTGCAGGGCAGAAAAATCGATGAAAAGATTGTTCATATCGAAGGCATGATGTGTGATAATTGCCGGAAACATGTAGAAAAGCAGTTCAATAAAATGGATGGTGTCGTGGCGGATGTGGACTGGAAGAAGGGCATTGCTGTGCTCTCTCTGGAACGTGAAGTCAGTGACAATGAAATCAGACAGGCTCTTGCGTGGTCGGATTATAAAATAACCAGCATTGAGCCGGGAAAGGCATGAAAATGGAGCAATATTCTGTTACAGGAATGAGCTGTGCGGCATGCAGCGCCCGTGTAGAAAAGGCAGTTTCAAAGGTGGATGGAGTTACTTCGGTTTCCGTCAGCCTGCTGACCAATTCTATGGGCGTAGAGGGCCCTGCAGCGGCATCAGATGTCATTGCAGCTGTAGAAGCTGCCGGCTATGGCGCTTCTTTGAAGGGGGCAGATACAGCGGGAGCATCATGTTCTGCAGCCATGGACGCAGATGCATTGAAGGATCGGGATACACCGGTTTTGAGGCGCAGATTGATTGCATCGCTGGGTTTCCTGATTGTTTTGATGTATTTTTCCATGGGACACATGATGTGGGGCTGGCCATTACCGGCATGGTTCGAAGGGAATCATGTTGCCATGGGGTTGGTGCAGCTGATACTGACAGCCATTGTTATGGTCATCAACCAGAAATTCTTTATCAGTGGATTTAAGGGTTTGATTCACCGTGCACCGAATATGGATACACTGGTGGCGCTGGGTTCTATGGCATCCTTTTTATGGAGTGTATATGCACTCTTTGCCATGACAGATGCACAAGTCAAAGGTGATATGGCTGCGGTCATGACCTATATGGATGAGTTTTATTTTGAATCGGCAGCTATGATTCTGACCCTGATTACGGTGGGCAAAATGCTGGAAGCACATTCCAAGGGCAAGACAACAGATGCCCTCAAGGGACTGATGAAGTTGGCACCCAAAACCGCTGTTATCCTGCAGAATGGAAAGGAAATGGAAGTTTCCATCGATCAGGTGAAAAAGGGTGATATTTTTGTTGTCCGTCCGGGAGAAAATATTCCGGTAGACGGTTTTGTGCTGGAAGGCAGCAGCGCAGTCAATGAATCTGCACTGACGGGTGAAAGCATTCCGGTAGATAAGTCTGTAGGTGATCCGGTTTCTGCTGCAACATTGAATCAGTCCGGTTTCATCAAGTGTGAAGCATCCCGTGTCGGCGAGGATACTACACTGTCACAGATCATTCAGATGGTAAGCGATGCGGCGGCAACCAAAGCACCGATTGCAAAAATTGCGGATAAGGTCTCCGGTATTTTCGTTCCGGCGGTCATCACGATTGCAGTGATTACGTTTGTAGTTTGGATGCTGGTAGGGCAGACATTTGCTTTTGCACTGGCACGAAGTATTTCTGTTTTGGTCATCAGCTGTCCGTGTGCATTGGGCCTTGCAACACCCGTGGCTATCATGGTAGGCAATGGCAAGGGAGCCAAAAACGGTATCCTGTTTAAGACTGCTGTTTCGCTGGAGGAAGCCGGAAAGGTTCGCATTGTTGCACTGGATAAAACCGGTACCATTACTTCCGGTGAGCCAAAGGTAACAGATGTACTTCCGGCAGAAGACTGTGGCGAAGCAGAATTGATTTCTCTGGCTTATTCGCTGGAGCAGAAGAGTGAACATCCGCTGGCACGGGCGATTGTGCAGAAAGCAGAGGAACTGCGGCTGCAGGCAGAGAATGTCACAGAATTTCAGGCAGTACCGGGCAATGGCTTGTCTGCAAATTGGAATGGTATGGCTGTCTACGGAGGTAACAGTAAGTTTATCAGCGGTTTTACCACAATTCCGTTCATGATGAAGAAACAGGCGGAGAAGCTGGCGGAAGAGGGGAAAACACCTCTGTTTTTCAGCAAAGATGGCAGACTGGCAGGTATTATTGCGGTTGCCGATGTTATTAAGGAAGATAGCCCGCAGGCTGTGAAGGAATTGCAGAATATGGGCATTCAGGTTGTCATGCTGACCGGTGACAATGAACGGACAGCAAAGGCAATTGGCAAACAGGCAGGTGTGGATGATGTCATTGCAGGTGTTCTGCCGAATGGTAAAGAAGCTGTTATTCGTTCGCTGAAGCAGAAGGGGAAGGTCGCCATGGTTGGTGATGGTATCAATGATGCTCCGGCGCTCACCCGTGCAGATATCGGTATTGCCATCGGTGCAGGTACTGATGTTGCGATTGATGCAGCAGATGTTGTACTGATGAAAAGCCGCTTGCTTGATGTACCGGCAGCAATCCGCCTGAGCCGTGCTACTCTGCGCAATATCCATGAAAATCTGTTCTGGGCATTCGCCTATAATGTGTGTGGTATCCCACTGGCAGCAGGTGTATTTATTACCCTGTTCGGCTGGAAGCTGAATCCGATGTTCGGCGCTGCAGCGATGAGCTTATCCAGCTTCTGTGTTGTTTCCAATGCATTGCGTTTGAATCTATTTGATATCCGCAATGCGGCAAAGGATAAAAAAGTAAAAGCTGTTAAAGAAAAGGAGAAAAAGACAATGACAAAGACGTTAAAAATTGAGGGCATGATGTGCCAGCATTGTGAAGCACGTGTCAAGAAGGCGCTGGAAGCAATTGAAGGCGTGGAGGAGGCAGTAGCAAATCATGAAACAGATACAGCTGTTGTTACGCTGAGCAAGGATGTAACAAACGATGTGCTGAAAAATGCAGTTGAAGCACAGGATTATCCAGTACTGGGCATCGAATAATTTCATCTTGCGTAAAAAATGACCGGAGAGATGGTTTTGAAAAGACCTTCTCTCCGGTTTTTACTGTTGTGTTATTTTACTTCTACATATCCGATGACCAGACCAGAAATACCGTCCGTCTCGTCCTCTAGTTCGAGGACTTCCGCAAATTCACGTCCGTCTCTTGTGTGATAATTGGGGCGGTCATCGTCGAAAATGACACAGCCGTTTTCCAGCTCTAATGCGCACAGGTCGCCGTTAAAGATACCGGTTAGAATAAGTTCATCCTGCAAAGGTCGCAGACCGGTGCGTGCATCTGCAATCATATTGCGTGCCATTCCGTTCACCTCCATTTTGTTAATTCATTATATTATTTTACATAAATACAAGTATACCATGCAAAAGGAGCAGGACAAGCGTCCTGCTCCAAATATACGCGAATAAGAATCAGTCACGAACCTTGATGTGAACCTCACGGAGCTGGTGCTCGGTGATTTCACCCGGTGCGCCGCACATCAGATCCTGTGCGTTGCCGTTCATCGGGAATGCGATAACTTCGCGGATGTTTTCCTCATTGCGCAGCAGCATAATCATACGGTCAACGCCCGGTGCCATGCCAGCGTGCGGAGGTGCGCCGAACTGGAATGCATTGTACAGTGCACCAAACTTGGTCTTGAGGTCTTCTTCGGTATAACCGGCAATCTCAAATGCCTTTACCATGATCTCAAGGTTATGGTTGCGGACTGCACCGGAAGACAGTTCAATACCGTTGCAGACGATATCGTACTGGTAAGCCAGAATTTCAGTCGGATCCTTGGTTTCCAGTGCTTCCAGACCGCCCTGCGGCATGGAGAACGGGTTATGCGTAAAGATGATCTTCTTTTCTTCCTCATCAAACTCGAACATCGGGAAATCATTGATGAAGCAGAAACGGTATGCATTCTTCTCAATCAGGTCAAGGCGTACACCCAGCTCATTACGCAGCTGACCAGCATAATTTGCAGCCTTGCTCTCACGGTCAGCAATGAAGAAGATGGTATCACCCGGTTCCAGACCAGCCAGTTCTGCAATTTCAGTCTTCATATCATCCGGGATGAACTTATCAATCGGGCCCTTATAAGACATGTCGTCCTTTACCTGCAGGTAACCCAGGCCACCCAGACCAATGGACTGTGCATATTTCAGCAGCTTTTCATGGAAGCCCTTGGACATGTTTGCATGAACCTTGATGGCACGGACAGTCTTCTTCAGGAACGGCTTGAAAGTGCAGCGCTGGAAGAACTCCGTCAGGTCAATGATGCGCAGCGGGTTGCGGAGGTCCGGCTTATCGGTACCAAATTCCAGCATAGCCTGCTTATAGCTGATGACTGGATACGGAGCCGCTGTAACAGAAGCACCTTCCGGGGCAAACTTTTCAAAGGTAGCAGTCAGGACTTCCTCACCTGCACGGAAAACGTCTTCCTGTGTAGCAAAGCTCATCTCGAAGTCCAGCTGATAAAATTCACCAGGAGAACGGTCTGCACGAGCATCCTCATCACGGAAGCAGGGGGCAATCTGGAAATACTTATCAAAGCCAGAAACCATCAGCAGCTGCTTATACTGCTGCGGAGCCTGTGGCAGAGCATAGAACTTTCCCTTGAACTTACGGGAAGGTACAACATAGTCACGTGCACCCTCTGGAGAAGAAGCGCACAGAATCGGGGTCTGGATTTCCAAAAAGCCCATATCGGTCATCTTCTGGCGCAGGAAAGAAATGACCTGAGAACGGAATACAATGTTGTCCTTGACCTTTTTGTTGCGCAGATCAAGATAACGATACTTCAAACGGACGTCCTCGCGGATTTCCTTGGAAGTCATCACTTCAAATGGAAGCTGTCTGTAAACCTTGCCCAGCATATCAACGGAATGTGCTTCCAGCTCAATGGTGCCAGTCGGAATCTTCGGGTTGTAGGTTTCCTCGTCACGATGCTGAATCGGGCCTTCAACAGAGATGCAGTCTTCCTTGTTGATGCCCTTCAGAAGGGTAGTATCACGCATGACAACCTGCATTACGCCGTACATATCACGCAGGTCAATAAAGGATACGCCGCCATGGTCTCGAATGTTTTCAACCCAGCCCGCAATGCGCAGGGTAGAGCCGACATCCGCTTCGCTGATCTGATCCATGGTCTTGTTACGATAAAGATTGGATGTGTTCATATTTTACTCCTTTCGGAACATTTATTTCGGGAAGTAAGCATAAAAAAACTGCCCATCCCAAACGATACGGTTCAGGACGAACAGGAAACTGTCCGCGGTACCACCTGATTTACCGGAAAGAACCCGGTCACTCAAGAGAGCCATTTAACGCATGACAAAACGGCGCACCTACTGATCCGATGAAACGGAAGGTTCAGATTGCGGCTGGTGAAGTGTTCTTCGCGCTCATTCATTCTGCAGAGTTTGCACTGTCCTCTGCTCACTGGAAGCGATAAAGAGCGTTACTTTTCTTCGTCATCGCCAATATACTGTATCAGTATAGTATACCCAAAATCACTTGTCAATCGGTAGAAAGTACGAAAAAAAAATCCCGAAACCAGAAGATTTCGGGATTATGATGGGCAACAACGGGTTTATTTTTCTTCAAATTCGGAAAGCAGGATGCGGTCATTATCCAGTGTCTTGCCGGCACCAACCTGAAAGCGTTCCAGCAGATCCTTTACGGTCAGGCCTTCCCGTTCCCTTCCCTGGATATCAAGGACGATATGACCACTGTCCATCATCAGGGTACGGTTTCCGAGGTCAAGTGCATTCTGCATATTGTGCGTTACCATCAGGGTGGTGATGTGGTGCTTTTCAACGACATCCCGCGTGATTTGCAGAACTTTTTCTGCCGTTGCAGGGTCGAGCGCCGCTGTATGTTCATCCAGAAGCAGCAGCTTCGGCGGGTCCATGGTAGCCATCAGCAGGGTCAGTGCCTGGCGCTGTCCGCCGGAAAGCAGTCCAACCGGCTGCTTCATGCGGTCCTCCAGTCCCATATTCAGCAGCGAAAGCTGCTCACGAAAACGCTGCTTATCTGCACGGCTGATACGGGAAAACCAGCCGCCATGTCCAGCCGCCAATGCCAGATTTTCTTCAATGCTCATACCTGGTGCACTGCCGCGCATCGGGTCCTGAAACAGACGTCCTACACTGCGTGCTCTGGCGTGGGAGGGCTGGAAAGTAATATCTTTTCCAGCCAGTTCGATTTTTCCGTTATCCGTCAGAAAATCGCCGCAGATTGCATTAAATAAGGTGGACTTTCCTGCGCCGTTGGAACCGATAATCGTTGCAAAATCGCCGGTATTCAGATGCAGAGAAAGATTGGACAGCGCAGTTTTCTCATTGACGGTTCCCGGATTGAACGTTTTGGAAATATTGGTAATTTTCAGCATTACCGGATGCCTCCTTTCTGCGCCCAGCCAAACCGGCGGCAGATCATCGGCCACTGCTTCTTGAGATACGGACCGGAAATCGCAATAATAACGATGATAGAAGAAACAAGTTTCAACATAAATGCCGGCATATTGAAGCGCAGGGCAATGGTATAGACCAGACGGAAGACAAACGAGCCGATGACAACACCGATTGCACGGCGGCAGATACCGCCTTTGCCGAGGAAGGTTCCACCGATCAGCAGGGAAGCAAGGGCAATGGTGACCATACCAGTACCGATATTGATATCAGCGGATTTCTGGGACTGCGCCAGCAGGCAGCCGGAGAGTCCGGTAAAGGCATTTGCGACGCACAGGCCAACGGTTGTTGTAAAAATCGGATTGATAGAGGAAGAGCGTACCATGTCAGGATTGTTGCCTGTAGCGCGAATTGCGAGGCCAAGCCGGGTGTTCAAAAACAATGTCAGGAACAGGATAATCAGGGCGACTGCGATGAAAGAGACAATCAATGTCTGTTTGCCCTGCAGCGGGGTATCCTTCAGCAGATCCTTGACGAATGTATAAACGGTATCGGTACGGTTCAGATTCAGCAGGGAAGAGCCTCCCATAATACCGATGTTGACAGAGTATAATCCGGTATTGACAATGATACCGGCAAGCAGGCTGTCAATACCCATGCGGGTCTGCAGCAGTGCTGTAACAAAGCCGGATAAAACGCCGGCAAGCATCGCTGCCGGAAGCGACAGGAACGGATGACCGGCAATGGCGACAACCGCGCCTACCGAAGCACCCAGCGTAAAACAGCCGTCTGTGGAAAGGTCACAGACATTCAGCATGGAATAGCTGAGGAACAGCGCCAGTACCGTCAGGGAGCAGATCAATCCAAGCTCCAGAGCTGTCTGTCCCAGAGACAGCGCAGTTGTAAGCGACAAGGGGAATTCCTCCTTTTTTGATAAGTTACATGTACTGTGTGTGAAATTGAGCCTGGAGACTGTATCCCCAGGCTCATATATTGGTATTCTCTTTTGAAATTACTCTTCCAGATCACTGAATTCCTCAGCGGTGGTGATTTCCTTCACCTGCGTGCAAAGCGGCTCAAAAGCGGATTTGACGGTTTCAAAATCAAAACCAATTGCTTCACAGGTTTCGGTATTGACTGTTGCAGTACCGTTGTCAAAGGTTTCTACAGCAACCTCTGCCGGGTTCTTGTCGTTCATCAGAATGTCAGCGACCATATTTGCGGTTTCAACACCCAGATTTGCATAGTCGACGCCGTAACCGACAAAAGCACCGTTCAGAGCAAAGGAATCAGCGCCGGTGTAGTGTGGAATCTTGGCTTCAATGAACTTTTCATAAATGCCAAGTTCGGCAGTCATAATGGTGTTGTCCGTCGGAGTGAATACAGCATCAACGCCATCAGCAATCAGTGCATCGGCTGCCAGTGCAACTTCGTCATTGGTGGTGCCGGTGCGTTCTACATATTCGATGTTGTTCTTCTCCAGATATTCCTTTGCACTTGCAATTGCGGCAGTAGAGGAATCCTGGCCCTGGTCATACAGCAGGCCAATCTTCTTTGCGTCCGGATTTGCCGCAAAAATCAGGTTCATGATGGAAGCCGTGTCCAGATAGTCAGAAGTACCAGTCAGATTGGCGCCAGGTGCTTCAAGAGACTCAACCAGCTCAGCGCCGACCGGGTCCGTAACAGCAGAGAATACAACCGGAATTTGATTGTCTTCGGTTGCGGCCTGCATTGCTACAGCAACCGGAGTTGCCACGCCAACCATCAGATCAACATCATCAGCAATGAAATCAGCAATAATCTGGTTCATCACATTTGCATCTGCATTGCTGTTGTCATAGGAAACCGCAAAGGTAACATTATTTTCCTTGCCGATTTCTTCGAGTTGAGCTTCCAGACTGTCAACAATCTGGTTCAGAGAAGCGTCATCAACATAATTACAGATGCCTACCTTATAGGTCTTACTGGTGTCAGAGCTTGCAGTGCTGGAGCCGGAGGTGGTAGTGCTGCTGCTTCCACATGCGGTCAGGGAAGCCAGCATAGCCATAGCGGCAGCAGCTGCTGCAAGTCGTTTCATGATGCAGTTTGTTTTCATGTTTTTATCCTCCAAATAGATTTGTTTGGGCATTTCCTAAAAGAATGGCAATAAAAAAGGCTCCAATCCCTTACCAGGGACAAGAACCAAAATTCCTGCGATACCACCCAAATTGACGTCAAACGCCCGCTCGCTTTCCGCGCATTCACGCGTACCCGATGGATAACGGGTGGGAGCCCGTCGGCATCTACTCAGTTTCCTTTTCAAGCCGCCCTTAGGAGTCCATTCGCACGACCGCTCACCACTCTGATTCCACCATCCAGAGCTCTCTAAAGGTTCGCCTTGCCGGTTACTACTCTCCTTCACAGGTTTCAAGTCATTGAATTGTTTTTATTATATGCCCGTAAAAAATTTTTGTCAAGATTTTCGGATATTTTTTCGCAGGAAAGAACAGGGGGATACGGCAATCACTTCTTCGACATCAATTAACAGTTCCGTTTGGATTTCTTTTTTCCTGTATCGTGGGACATTTACCAATATTTTACGTGTGCCGCTTGCAGAATACAAATATTTTACCCGTGCTGCATAGAGAATTTTACATGTGAAGTATAAAATAGGCACTGTTGAATGAAAACATCAAAACTGAAAATGAAAGGAAATCTGACATGAAATTTTCAACGACGATGAAGAAACTCAGTGCTCTGACACTGACAGGCATGGTACTGATGGGTGCACTGGCAGGCTGTGGTTCCAACAGCTCGAATGTGGGTGATACCAATAACGGTTCTGCCGCTGCCTCTGTAAGCGGCGCCATTGATGTTGTATCCCGTGAGGATGGCTCCGGTACCCGCGGCGCATTTATTGAGCTATTTGGCATTGAGGAAAAGAACGGCGATGAGAAGATCGACAATACCACTGCGGATGCAATTATTGCAAACCAGACCGAGGTTATGATGCAGAATGTATCCGGTGATGAGAATGCCATTGGCTATGCATCGCTCGGTTCCCTGAATGATTCTGTGAAAGCTGTGAAGATTGACGGCGCAGAAGCAACGACTGAAAATGTTCTGGATGGCAGCTATACCATTTCCCGTCCATTTAACGTTGCAACTAAGGGAGATCTTTCTGAAGCAGCTCAGGATTTTATGAATTACATCCTTTCCGCTGACGGGCAGCAGGTAGTTGCTGATAACGGCTACATTCCGGTCAGTGCGGATGCAGAGAAATTTACATCCAATGGCGCTTCTGGAGACATAACAGTTGCAGGTTCTTCTTCTGTTACTCCGGTTATGGAAAAACTGAAGGAAGCATATGAGGCAGTGAACAGCAATGTCAATATCACCATTCAGGAATCTGATTCCACCACTGGCATGACCAACGCAATCGAAGGCGTATGCGACATCGGTATGGCATCCCGTGAACTGAGTGAAGAAGAACTGGCAGAGCTGACACCGACACAGATTGCACTGGACGGTATTGCAGTGATCGTGAATCCTTCGAACCCGGTAGATGAGCTGACCTCCGCTCAGGTACGCAGCATCTTTACTGGCGCAACCACCGACTGGAGCGAAATCGGCTAAATAATTTCTTCTTCCCTTCGGGTTATGCGGACAGCCGCACCGGAGGGAAGTTGCTTATCCAATCATTTAAGGGGTTTATCTATGAAACAACGAAAAACATTGGAAACGGGCATGTCATGGCTGTTCGCACTGTGCGCCTGTATGTCTATTGTAGCAGTTGCGCTCATTTGTGTATTTCTGTTTGCCAATGGCATTCCTGCGATGAAAGAAATAGGAGTATTTCACTTCCTGTTTGGCACAAAATGGGCACCAAAAAATAATCCAGCCTCCTATGGCATCCTGCCAATGATTGTCGGAAGCTTATGTGTCACATTTGGTGCGGTTATTATCGGTGTACCGATTGGTGTGCTGACAGCTGTTTATCTGTCCCGTTTCTGCCCGAAAAAGCTGCACAGCCTTTTGGAACCACTGGTTCAGCTGATGGCAGGTATTCCATCCATCCTTTATGGATTCTTTGGCCTAGTTGTGATGGTTCCGCTGGCACGTATGATTCCGGGCTGTACTGGCGTCAGTATGGTTACAGCTGCCGTGTTGCTGGGTATCATGATTCTGCCAACCGTCATTAACCTGAGTGAATCTGCGATCAATGCTGTGCCGAACAGCTATTATGAGGGCGCACTTGCCTTGGGTGCAACACATGAACGATCTGTCTTCTTTGCCGTTCTTCCGGCGGCAAAATCCGGTATTCTCGCAGCTGTGGTACTCGGCATCGGACGTGCCATCGGTGAAACCATGGCGGTTATCATGGTAGCAGGCAACCAGCCAATCCTGCCGCGCAGTATCTTCAAGGGCATCCGTACCATGACAGCCAATATTGTGATTGAAATGGGTTATGCAACCGGGCTGCACAGAGAAGCGCTAATTGCAACCGGCGTTGTACTATTTATCTTTATCTTGATTATCAATCTGGCATTTGCTGCATTAAAAAAGAGAGGTGAGAAGGTATGAGCCAGCCGATGGATTCTGTCATGGCGTTACCACAGCAGAAGGTTCGCATGGGACGAAAAGGCAATGCGCCAAAACCGACACAGGGGATTCAGTCTCTGATTCTGCGGCTTCTGGTCTATGGAGCAGCGATTTTTACCTTTGCTGTACTGCTCTTTTTGATTGGATATATCCTGATCCGTGGTATTCCATATCTCACACCGGATCTGTTTTCGCTTGAATATACATCGGAAAACTGCTCCATGCTGCCATCCATTGTAACGACGGTTGAAATGACACTGCTTTCCCTTGTGATTGCCATTCCGATCAGCGTGTTTACTGCAATTTATCTGGTGGAATATGCAAAGAAGGGGAATAAGCTGGTGGGACTGATGCGTTTGACAACGGAAACACTGTCCGGCATTCCGTCTATTGTATATGGCTTGTTCGGCATGCTGTTTTTTGTCACCCAGCTGGGCTGGAAATTGTCCCTGCTGTCAGGTTCGCTGACACTGGCAATTATGATTTTGCCGCTGATTATGCGCAGCACAGAGGAAGCATTGCTGGCAGTACCGGATATGTATCGGGAAGCAAGCTTTGGTCTGGGGGCAGGCAAACTGCGTACGGTATTCCGTATCGTCCTCCCATCTGCTATGCCGGGTATCCTGGCTGGTGTTATTTTGGCAGTTGGACGTATTGTCGGCGAAACAGCCGCTTTGATCTATACAGCAGGTACGGCCACAGATCTGCCAAAAGGGCTGCTTTCCTCCGGACGTACGCTGGCTGTTCATATGTATTGTCTGTCCAGTGAAGGACTGCATACCAATCAGGCGTACGCCACTGCAGTTGTCCTGCTGTTGATTGTACTGGCAATGAATACGATTTCCGCGCTGATCGCAAGAAAGCTGACAAAAAATTAAAAGGATATATGTTATGAGTATGAATGTAAAATATAAAATTCAGGATTTGAACCTGCATTACGGTGAATTTCACGCGTTGAAAAACATCAACCTGGACTTGCCGGAAAGGGAAATTACAGCGTTCATCGGACCGTCCGGCTGCGGCAAATCCACGCTGCTGAAGACGCTGAACCGTATGAATGATCTGGTAGAAGGCTGCCGGATTGATGGCACTGTCCGGCTGGATGGAGAGGATATTTTTGACCGTATGGATGTCAATATTCTGCGCCGCCGTGTTGGTATGGTTTTCCAGAAGCCCAATCCATTCCCGATGAGTATTTATGATAACATTGCCTTTGGCCCGCGTACCCATGGCATTCACAGCAAATCCAAATTGGATGAAATTGTGGAAAAGAGCCTGCAGAATGCCGCTATCTGGGATGAAGTAAAGGATCGTCTGCACAAAAGTGCTTTGGGTATGTCCGGTGGGCAGCAGCAGAGATTGTGTATTGCACGTGCACTTGCCATTGAACCGGAGGTCCTGCTGATGGATGAACCGACCAGTGCACTTGATCCGATTTCCACGATGAAGGTGGAAGATCTGGTACAGGAGCTGAAACAGAACTATACCATTGTTATGGTAACACATAACATGCAGCAGGCAACCCGCGTATCGGATAAAACGGCATTTTTCCTGCTGGGTGAAGTAGTAGAATTTAACCAGACCTCGGAACTGTTTTCGATGCCGAAGGATCAGCGGACAGAAAACTATATTACCGGACGATTTGGCTGATGGAGGGGCAAAAATGAGAGTGCGATTCGATCAGGAACTGAGTGCCATGCACAATGATCTGATTTCCATGGCGGCAATGGTGGAAACGGCTATCAGCCGGGCCGTGGAAGCATTAAAGTATCGGGATGCAAAGCTGGCAAAGCAGACCATGGATGGAGATAAGGAAATTGACAAAAAAGAACGGAATATCGAAAGCAGCTGCCTGAAGCTGTTACTACAGCAGCAGCCGGTAGCACGTGACCTGCGGGAAATTTCCACCGCATTGAAAATGATTACCGATATGGAACGTATTGGCGATCTGGCAGAGGATATTGCAGAGGTGACACTGTTCCTCTGCGAGCGTCCGGCTTATACTGCACCTGAGCAGGTGTCTTATATGGCAGAGGCAACCATAAAAATGGTACGTGACGCCATTGATTCCTTTATTATGAAGGATTTGGTAAAGGCACACAGTGTCATCGAATATGATGATATTGTAGACCGTTTGTTTATGGAAACCCGAAAGGAGCTGATTGAAAGTATCCATACATCCATGGAGGATGCGGAACAGGCAATGGATGTGATGATGATTGCAAAATACTTCGAACGCATTGGCGACCATGCTGTAAACATTTCCGAATGGGTTGAATTTTCCATTACAGGCACACATAAGAATATCCGCGTGCTGTGAGATCGGGTGCAGAAACATATGAATATTTATCTGGTGGAGGATGACACCAACATCCGTGAAATGATGATTTATGCATTAACCGGAAAGGGATTTCATGTATCAGGATTTGCTGACAGCAAAGCGTTTGATAAAGCCATGCGTATCGAACTGCCGGATTTGATTCTCCTGGATGTTATGCTTCCAGGAGAAGACGGCTTATCTGTTCTGAAACGTTTGAAAGTGTCGAAACGGACAGCCCATATTCCGGTTATTATGGCAACGGCAAAATCCTCTGAGATGGATAAGGTAATTGGACTGGATTCCGGAGCAGATGACTACATTACCAAACCGTTTGGTATTCTGGAACTGATTTCCCGCATCAATGCTGTCGCACGCCGCACGGAGAGGAAAAACGGGCTGACAGCGGGACGGTTTCACAGGTATGAGGATTTGGTTATCGATGCGGAAAGGCATATTGTTACACTGCACGAAAAAGAAATCCATTTGACGCGAAAAGAGTTTATGCTTCTGTGGTTCCTGCTGGAGAACAGGGGATATGTTGTCACGCGGGAGAATATTATGGAATATGTATGGGGGACAGATTTTGATGTAGAAACCCGTACCATTGATATTCATATCAATACTCTGCGGCGAAAGCTGCAGGATGATGGAACGATGATCCGTACCGTGCGTGGAATCGGATACACAATTCGTTCGTAAAGATGATATGGAATACAAAAAGCCGCCTTTAGGCGGCTTTTTTGATCATTTGGAAACAGGTGTAATACAACTTACCATACAGAGCGTCACTGCATATGGTTCGGTTTAAAATAGAAAAACGGAGCAAACAATATATGTTTGCTCCGCATGGTGCCGGTGACCGGACTCGAACCGGTACGCTGTCGCCAGCGGTGGATTTTGAGTCCACTACGTCTACCAATTCCATCACACCGGCATGCAACGTGTTTATTATACTAGAGAATGCCGCAAGTTGCAAGTGTTTTTTTGAACAAAATCTCCGGGAACATGGAATAGTCCGGAATTGCTTCGTACGATTCCATTGGAAAAGCATGTTGCGTATTTGCTGTGGGAAAAAACGTCCGGAAAAAGTCCGGACGTTCGATATTTAGAAATCTTCGGCAGAATCTTCGAGATCGCTTATCAGCTGGAAGGTCTTGTAGACAAACAATGCAACGGATGCAAGGAATGCGACGATGACAATGGCGCGGTGCTTCTTAAAGAAGTCAGAGAACATTGTACCAATCAGAACCCCGAGGGAAATCAACATCATTTTCAGAACAAAGACTTCTGAGAGGACAAATCTGCCGAGCAATGCGGCAATATGACTTTGGGCAATGCTGTAGCCTGCCGCTGCATACTCACGTGCATCGCCGAACTTAGAAGCTGCGATCGCACGGTATTGGCCTGCTTTCTGGCAAAGAGGGCAATTTTTCATGAGGATTTAACTCCTTTCTCCGGTGCCGGCTTATCTGCTGCGGCAAGATGGCGGCGGGCAAAATATTTCCGGCGGCTTTCCTGTTTTTTCTTTTCTGATATGATTTTTCTGCGGATTTCTTCCGAAGTAGAGCAGGACAAACGTCCTTCGGGTGAAACGTGGCCAATGCGCATTTCCAGCGCTTCCATCAGGTCGGGAATGTGGAAACAATGCTGGCTTTTCAGTGCTTCAGCAAAAATCAGACCGCAGGCACGGGCATCAGACAATGCCTCATGATGATTCAGACGGATATTTAAATCATTACATACCGTATCCAGCTTATGATTTTCCATTTCCGGCCACAGAAGCTGGGAAACCTTAACGGTACAGATAAAATCAAATTCCGGCAGCGGAATATGATAATATTCCAGCAGCTTGCATAGAACGACCGTATCAAATGCTGCGTTATGGCAGATGACAGTCTGGTTTTCAATACTGCTGTGGATTTGTTTCCATACCTGATCGAAGGTTGGTGCATTTTTTACCATAGATGCTTTGATGCCATGAATGCGGACATTATACCAGTTAAATTTGCTGCATTCCTCCGGCGGGCGGATTAAGGTAATGGTTTCCCGCACCGGGACATTATCCTCAAATTCAACGACACCAATGGAGCAGGCACTGAGCATAGACGCATTTGCTGTTTCAAAATCTATTGCGGTGAATTTCACGAACAGGCCTCCAAACTTACTGACGGCGAACCCGCTCTTCGGCAGTGCGAAGGAAATAATAAAAAGGCGCAATTCGCTTTAAGTTATCTAACATTATATCATAGAAAGTGCCATCAAACAAGGAGGTATGGTCTTCACAGAAGAAACTTACGCCGATATTTTTTCGGTTAAGCCAGAGCTGATCCTCCTCCGGAGCATCCGGATAGGGAGGACGTTTATAGCAGTTCCCATACATGGTAAAGGCTGATGTTTCCTCCAGCGCTTTTTTGGCAGCAAGATAATGGATGTCATGGGTTAAGATCATCTGGCGATATTCCTCACGAACATTCGATGGGATGTTATAGTAACCGACGCCGTAGCCCCAGCCTTCCTGTTCAATTTCAAAATAATAACAAAGAGAATCGCTGAGATGCTTTTTCGGATGGCGGAAGGTCAGCCAGAGGTGGTCACGGTATAAATCCTTATTTTTGGTAAACCGGTTGTCACGGCGTACACGGGAAAGGACTTTATATGGAATGACAACGAACTGGGGATCAATTTCCAGCATAGTCGGAGCCATTTCCTCTACCAGCATATGAAACGGTTCAATGGCGAGGGAACGGCAGACATCCTTATGTTCCTCATACCATTGTTTGCTGTTGCGGATGTGGTTTTCAGCCAGAAAATCCAGCATCTGCGGGGTGAATTTATTAAAAATCATATAAAAGTCTCCTTTGGGTAACTGTATCATATTGTACCGCATATTTGGCGCTGTTTCAAACTTTTTATGGAAAAATTCAGTTTTTGTGGGAACAGTGCTTTCATTTATCGTGATTCTGTTGTATACTTATAAGAAATTCTGATTTCTGATTTTGCACGAAAGGAATTGATTTGAAGCATGAAATCTGCAGATTTCATGCACCAGACTCACAGGAGGTTATCTTATGCATAGAATTTTACAGCTGCTGGAACAGGACGCCCGTATTACCCCTGCCCGCATTGCCAAGATGCTGGGGATGACAGAACAGCAGGTAAATAACAGCATTCATAAATATGAAAAGGACAATGTTATTCTGGGCTATAAGGCGATTGTCGACTGGAGCAAGATCAAGCGTGACAATGTTACAGCCCTGATTGAAGTACGTGTCAGGCCGCAGACCGGCGCCGGTTTTGATGAGCTTGCGCAGCGTATTTATAACCATAAGCAGGTTGTTGATATGTATCTCATGAGTGGTTCCTTTGATTTTACTATTATTGTAAACGGAAGCTCTCTGCAGGAGGTATCCCGCTTTGTTTCGGAAAACCTTGCCCCGATGGAGAACATTGTTTCCACTTCTACCCATTTTGTACTGAAGGCATATAAGAATGCCGGTATTGATTTTAATCCTATAGATGAAAGAGAGGACTTCCGAGATGATTGATTATTCATCCTTGATTTCGGACAAAGCAAAAACCATCAAGCCGTCCGGAATCCGGAAATTCTTTGATATTGTAAGCACGATGGAAGATGCAATTTCTCTTGGCGTTGGTGAACCGGATTTTCAGACGCCATGGCAGATTCGCCGCGCAGGTATTGATTCCCTGCAGCAGGGAAAAACGTTCTATACCTCAAATTGGGGGCTTGCTGATCTGCGCAAGCAGATTGCCAAGTATGCCTGGGAGAATTATCATCTTGAATACGATTACCACAAGGAAATTATTGTGACTGTTGGCGGTTCGGAGGCAATTGACAATGCATTGCGTTCCTTTGTCTCTGAAGGCGATGAGGTGTTGATTCCAGAACCATCTTTTGTATGCTACACACCGCTGGCGATCATGGCAGGCGGTAAGCCGGTTCCACTGAAAACAAAAATGGAAGATGGATTCAAGCTGACGGCTGAAACTTTGAAAAAGGCAATTACCCCGAAAACAAAGGTTTTGATTATGCCGTTCCCAAACAATCCAACCGGCGCCATCATGACCCGGGAAGATCTGGAAGAGATTGCAGCAGTTCTGCGCGGTACCAATATTGTTGTCATTTCAGATGAAATTTATTGTGAGCTGACCTATGGTGGCAAAAAACATGTCTGTTTTGCAGAGCTGCCGGGTATGCGGGAGCGCACCATTGTGATCAACGGCTTTTCCAAGTCGTATGCAATGACTGGCTGGCGTCTGGGCTGGGTTATGGCACCAAGGGAGATGCTGCAACCGTTGGTAAAAATCCATCAGTTTGGCATTATGTCTGCACCGACTGTAAGCCAGTTTGCCGGCGTTGAAGCAATGCGTACCGGCGGACAGGACATTGAATACATGCGTGAGCAGTATGATATGCGCCGCAGATTCATGTATCAGCGTCTGCAGGAAATCGGTATGCCGTGTTTTGAGCCGGAAGGCGCTTTCTATATTTTCCCGTCCATCCAGAATTACATGGAGGATGACGAAGAATTTTGTGACCAGCTGCTGCATAAGAAAAAGGTAGCCGTTGTTCCGGGCAGTGCGTTTGGCGAGAGCGGACGCGGACATGTACGTATTTCGTATTCCTATTCTATGATGCATCTGGAAACCGCGATGGAGCGTATAGAGGAATTTATCAACGAATTATAAACGGATTGCACAAAGGAGAAAAATATGCAGATTCATCATCTGGCACTTCGGGTTGCCGACATAGAAAAATCCCTTCATTTTTATGAAACATTGACGCAGATGAAGGTTGTAGAACGTTTTGATGCAAATCCGGGTGAATGCGCATATATTCAGGATACGCAAGGCGGGACGATGATTGAGCTCATCTGCCAGCCTGTAGGTGATAAGTTTGAGGGCAAGGGCTTGTTTCTCTGCTTTGGTACAAACGAACTGGATGCTGCACATGCACGGGCTGTGGCAGAAGGCATGAAGCCTTCTGATATCCGCCAGCCGGGGCCGAATGCACGTTACTTTTATGTGTATGATCCGGACGGTGTCTCTGTACAGCTGCGGGAATATAAATAATTGATTTTCCGCCCTGCGGTGAGGAGGGGTTATCATGGCATTTTGGATTTTTATGTATATCTGTGACCTGTTGATCCCACTGCTGATGGTTGGTTTTGGCTGGTATTTTCGGAGATATCCCCCTGAAAATATCAATTATTGGTTTGGCTACAGGACGACGATGTCAACAAAAAATCAGGATACTTGGCAGTTTGCCCAGCGTTATTATGGAAACCTGTCGTGGAAGCTGGGCTGGCCGACGCTGATTATTTCTGCTATTGTACCGCTGTTTTACATGGGAAGATCAACAGAATTTGTAGGTGTTTGCGGAGGTATCCTATGTCTGCTGCAGC
Source organism: Clostridia bacterium (assembly GCA_021205365.1). Classification (GTDB taxonomy): domain Bacteria; phylum Bacillota; class Clostridia; order Oscillospirales; family Butyricicoccaceae; genus Butyricicoccus_A. The sequence goes on along the minus strand of JAJPXP010000067.1, from coordinate 4,733 downwards.
TGGTTCTGGTGCTTTATCCGATTATCCCGATTGAAATTGCACTGCGGAAGACCTTTGATAAAAATGGCAACCGGAGACAATAGAAAACTGTGCTGACAAAATAGCGTATAATTGTCCATTTCAAAGTGGTCAGTTATACGCTATAATTACTTCATTCTTTTAAATTTTTATGAGGTGATTTTGTTATGAAGTCAAACCAATATTCCGTGCGTTTTTTGTGCATGACAGCTGTCATGGCAGCGCTGGTCTGCATTATGACAATGGTGATCCAGATTCCGATTCCACTGGGTTATGCCCATTTAGGTGACGCTTTTATTCTGCTGACGGTTTTATTTGTCGGAAAGCGCTCCGGTTTCTGGGCTGGGGGCATTGGATCTGCGCTGGCTGACCTGTTGACCGGTTATGCGTACTGGGCGATCCCAACCTTTATCATTAAGTCTCTGATGGCATGGATGACTGGAAAAATAGCCTATCAAAAGGATGAAACCTGTTCCCTGTTCTCTGCGCGTACATGGATTGCCTGTGTATTGGGTATGGTGTGGATGGTAGTCGGTTACACAGTAGCTGGTATGTTTTTGTATGGCAGTGTGGCCGCTGGATTGTCTTCTGCTCCCGGACTGGCAGTAAAGGGTGTACTGAATCTGGTTATTTGCTATGCTGTGGGTATGCTGTTTGAAAAAGCAAAGATTCGTCCGCTCTTGGCAGCGGATAGGAAGGGTAACGCATGATTGACCACAATAGACAGAAAAAAATCGCTGTTATCAATGACATTTCCGGTTTCGGACGGTGCTCCATCGCAGTTTCGATGCCCATTATTTCGGCAATGAAGGTGCAGTGCTGTCCGGTACCGACTTCTATTTTTTCCAATCACACTGGCTTTCCGGAGTTCTTTTTTGAAGATTATACGGAAAAAATGCAGCTGTATATTGATAACTGGAAAAAGCTGAATCTGGAATTTAACGGCATCCAGACTGGTTTTCTCGGCTCAGAGCAGCAGATTGAAATTGTAAAGAAGTTTATCGAAGATTTCTGCACACCCGGGACGGTTATTATCATTGATCCAGTTATGGGCGATCATGGCACGACATACTCGACCTATACGCCGGAGCTTTGCCAATCCATGAAACAGCTGGTGTACTATGCAGATATCCTGACACCAAATCTGACAGAAGCCTGTATTCTGACCGATACACCGTTCCATGAAGGCCATTGGACGATGAAGGAATTGGATCGGCTGGCACATAAACTGGCAGAACAGGGGCCGGAAAAGATTGTCATTACCGGTGTGCCGCAGAAGAAATTTGTATCCAATCTGATTTTTGAAAAGGGCGGGGATACAAAGCTGCTGCGTACGCTGCGCATTGGCAGTGAACGCTCTGGCACAGGCGATGTTTTTTCGTCTATTGTTGCTGCAGATGCAGTCAATCATGTCCCGTTTGAAGAATCCGTACGCAAGGCATCCCGATTTATCAAAAAATGTATTCTGCGCTCTATAGAGCTTGGCTTGCCCAAGACAGATGGCGTCTGCTTTGAAGAATTTCTGACTACATTAAAATAAAAGGAGAAATTTTCCTGATGAAAAGAGAAATGACGATTGTATACGATGTGCATAACGGCCTGTATATCAATCTGACCAATCGGTGTCCCTGTGCATGTACCTTTTGCCTGCGTCAGACGATGGACAGCGTGGGGAGTTCCGGCGGATTGTGGCTGGAGCATGAGCCATCTTATAAGGAAGTAACAGATGCGATCGACAGCTGTGATCTCGAAAAATATGCAGAAGTTGTTTTCTGTGGTTTTGGTGAACCGACAGAGCGTCTGGATACCCTGCTGCAGGTTGCAAAATATATAAAGGATCAATGTCCGGATAAAAAAATCCGTATCAACACAAATGGGCTCGGAGATCTGGTATGTGGCGAACCGATTGCAGGAAAACTGGAAGGTCTGATAGATGTGGTATCTGTCAGCCTGAACACGCCCAATGCAGAGGAATATCTCAAGCTGACGCGCAGTAAGTTTGGGGAAAAGTCTTTTGATGCGATGATTGCCTTTACAGAAGCATGTGTAAAGACGGTGCCGGAGGTTGTGATGACAACAGTGGATACCACTATTTCTCATGAAGAAGAGGAACAGTGCCGCGAAATCTGTGAAAAAATCGGTGCACATTACCGTATCCGTCCGTGGGAGGATTGAGTATGAACGAACAGAAACAGTATATTTGTCCAAAGTGTGGCTGCCGGCAGTATGAGCATGACCAGTTTCAGGCAACAGGCGGCAATATGGCAAAGCTATTTGACATACAGAACAAGAGATTCATCACAATTTCCTGTGCACAATGCGGATTTACGGAGCTGTATAAAGCGAAGACTTCCACAGGCTGGAATGTGTTGGATTTTCTGATTGGCGGCTGACATTTTTTGTATGGAATGCAGATTGTAAATAAAAAATAAAAGTGATAGTATAATCTGGTGCCGGAAATCCGCACCAGATTTTTTATGTAAAGGACTTAATTTCCATGAAGGATATGACGAAAGGCAACCCGACCCGGTTGATCCTGCAATTTGCTATTCCATTGCTGGTTGGGCAATTGTTCCAGCTGGTATATAGCCTGACCGATACCCGCATCGTCGGCAGTTTTCTTGGAGAAAATGCATTGGCAGCTGTTGGCGCAACCAATTCTTTAAACTCATTGATGATCGGTTTTTTGATGGGTATGACCAATGGATTTGCCATTGTCACTGCGCGGTATTTTGGCGGCGGAGACCACAAAGGTATGAAAAAAGCCATTGCTGGTACTATTCTGCTCAGTACATTTACAGTTATCCTGCTGACTCTTGTGACGGTAGCATTTTTGAAGCCGCTGTTGCAGCTGTTGAATACACCAGATGAACTGCTGGCGCAATCTTCGTCTTATTTCCGTATTATTTTATTAGGCATGATTGTAACAGTATTTTATGATGCCTGTGCGGCAACTCTGCGTGCAGTAGGTGACAGCATCACACCATTGATTTTCCTTGTTATATCAACCGTATTTAATGTAGGATTGGATTTGCTGCTGATCTGTGGCTTTCATATGGGTGTTGCCAGTGCAGCTGTTGCAACCGTCTGTGCACAGGGAATTTCTGTTATCATGTGTTTGGTGTTTATCAAATTCCGCTATCCTGATCTAGTACCTGACAGGGATGACTTTATGCGGTTTTATCATGACCGCCATGTTTTCCAGTGGATGTACAGCACCGGCCTGTCGATGGGCTTTATGCTCTCACTGGTCAATCTCGGCTCGGTTGTACTGCAGAGCGCAATCAATACCTTTGGTGCCAATACAATTGTTGCCCATACCGCAGCACGCAAGCTGACAGAAATGTTCATGATGCCGTTTTCTGTGCTTGCAACAACCATGGCAACCTATTGCAGCCAGAATCTTGGAGCAGGCAAATTAAGCCGCATAAAAATGGGTATCTGGCGTGCGCTGATCCTGTCCTGGTGTTGGTGCGGCATTGTCATTGTGATTGCGTATACCATCGTTCCGATGCTGATTTACATGGTAACGGGTACACATACGGAGGAAATTATTGATACAGCAACCCTGTATCTGAGAATCAATACCATACTGTACTTTGTCACGGTTGTCATTTCCGTTTTGCGCAATTCCCTGCAGGGCATGGGCGATATGGTAACACCGCTGGTTTCCAGTGGAATCGAACTGGTTGGCAAGGTATTGGTGGTTATGCTCCTGGTTCCGCATCTGGATTATATGGGCGTCATTATCTCGGAACCGATTATCTGGTGTATCATGGTTCTGCCATTGATTGTGCAGGTATTGTTTGGAAAACGCTTCAAGACCATTCGTGAAGAAGCGAAAGCTGCTGCATAATATAGAGAAAAATCCCGCGGGCTTATCGCCTGCGGGATTTTTCATATGAAAGGAATGAAAAAAAGAAAAAAGAGGGCTATTTATATCAATTCACAACCGGCCAATGCCGGAAGGAGCGGATTGGTTGTCTGCCGCTTTTGAATCGTTGGGATTCCGGCCGGACAGCTGGCCGTGAGTTTTTTAAGGCCATGTAGTTCTGAACTCTGGTATTATCATACACGATCTTTTCTAGCTTTGGGTGACCAGAATGAGAAGATTTTATAAAGAGTTTGAGACAAAATTGCATCTAAAAAATGAACAGAAAAATGGACAGAAAAATACCGCAGTCTTTTTGAAAGCTGCGGTATTTTCGTATGAAAGGAATGAAAAAAGAAAAAGAGGGGGGTATGTTAATTCACAACCGGCATATATGCCGGAGGGAGCGAGTTGGTTGTCTGCCGCTTTTGAATCGTTGGGATTCCGGCCGGGCAGCTGGCCGTGAGTCATCGTTTTGTTTTAAGTCCGTGTATTTCTTAACTCTGGTATTATCATACATGATTTTTCATGACTTTGGGTGACAGAAATGAGAACATTTTTTTAATAGTTTGAGACAAAAATGTTTCTAAAAGATGAACAACAAAAATGAATATAAAAACACCGCAATCATTCCAGAGACTGCGGTGTTTTTACAAAATGAAAGGAGTTAGAAAAGAGAGGTGAAAAAAAGAAAGAAGAAATATATAAATTCACAGTCGGTATAACCACCGAAGGGAGATAGCTTTTTGTCTGCCACATTTGAGTTGGACCTCTGGTCGGGCAGCTGACCTTTTTTTGCTCATTTGTTTGTCTGATATTATAATACATCATACCATGCTGCAAA
>JAJPXP010000050.1:11125-58846 GCA_021205365.1 Clostridia bacterium | reverse complement strand
TTCCACAAAAAGAGTACAAAAGATTCAAAACTCGAATTGATAAGAAATATAGGATCTGGATGGCTGATGTTATGACATTCCCGTTTATTATTCTCCTGTATATTATATAATCCGGGGATATATGGTTGTCCGTTTTCCTGTATATGGGGAAGATTTTTTTATTCGGTATTTTGATAGATAAAGGGAGGAATAGATTATGACAGTTGCAATGATTCTACTGATTACTGTGTTGCCGATTGTTGGTATGATTCCGGCACACATGAAGCATGCTGATGCAGTTGCTCCAGTTGATTATAAGCACTATGATTACCGTTGATGCCATCTGATAATTTATATTAGTTTCTCCAAAGCAAACCCGCAGGCTATAAAAGGTCTGCGGGTTTGCAATTTTATAAGGTACCTTGAAATATAGTATGGTCTTTGATATAATATCAAGGTACCTAATAAAGGGAAAGAAAAGGGAAGATGGAGAATATCATGTCTATGAAAGAACAGGAAAAAATAGAACCGTGCATGGTGCACCAGGATGCAGGTGATATCAACGATAAGATGATTATACATCTGCGTGATTTGGGGCATATCATGCATTTCCTTTATGAAGGAAAGGGAAGCCAGAAGCGGATTCTTATTATTCTACAGGAGGTTGGATGTATTACGCAACGGGATTTGACGATCAGGCTGGGTATTCAGCCGGGATCTGTGAGTGAAGTGCTTGCAAAACTGGAACATGCCGGATATATTGAACGCACAGCCAGCTGTATCGACCGCAGAACTACAAACATACAATTGACTGCAGCTGGCAGGGTATTGGCGGAAGAAGCCACTGTACAGCGCAGAAAACGGCATCAAGAAATGTTTTCCTGTCTTTCTGACGATGAAAAACAGACCTTTCTTGCCCTGATGGAGAAGGTTTGCACAGACTGGAAAAACAGATATCCGAAAAAAAGTGAGGGAAGCTAAGATGTGGAAGTATGTCAAACAATATCTGCACTTTGCTATTTTGGCGGCGCTTTTCATGTTTGGTGAAGTGCTCATGGATCTGATTCAGCCCGGTGTCATGAGTCAGATCGTGGATGAGGGCGTTTTGGGTCTGAGCAATGATGGAATCAGCAATATGAATCTGATTTGGTCGCTTGGACTGCGGATGATCTGTATGGTTCTATTTGGGGGGCTTTGCGGATCTCTCAACAATGCATTTGTGCATTTGTCCGGACAGAATATCGGAAATGAAATGCGTAAAGACTGCTTTCGCAGGATTATGACCTTTTCTTTTCCGCAGATTGATGAGTATGGCACTGGTTCTCTGGTCACTCGCGTGACAAATGACATCACGCAGGTACAGAATTTTGTGTCACAGTTTGTACGAGGTATGATACGTACCTCTATGCTGATGTTCGGCAGTATTTATTTCATGTTTCGGCTGAACCGTGATTTTGGTCTTATCGTATTGTGTGCATTCCCCATAATTGCCGGATGCCTTGTATTTTGTCTGGCAAAGGCAAACCCATTGTTTACCCGTTTACAGGCACAGCTGGATACCATCAATGGTATCATGCAGGAGGATGTTTCAGGTATCCGTATCATCAAAGCCTGTGTGCAGGAGATTTATGAAAAAGTGCGTTTCGGTAAGGCCAATGATGCACTCATCCAGACACAGCTTCGGGTCTTGGTTATCTTTGCCTTTATGAATCCGATTATGAATGCGCTGATGTATATCGTCGTGGCGCTTATTCTGCTGGCTGGCTCATATGAAGTACAGGCAGGCAGTGCAACACCGGGCACCATTATGGCAGCGATTACTTACACGACACAGCTTCTCAATGGTATTTTGATGCTGGTTATGCTATTCCAGAATATTTCCCGTGGTATTGCTTCATGGAAGCGTGTCAGGGAAGTGTTGGACAGTGAGCCTGATTTGAAGGATGGCAATCTTGTTACAGAACCCTCCCTGCAAGGGGAAATTGAATTTCGTGATGTTTCCTTTGCTTATCCTGGCAGCAATAAAACCGTACTCGATCATATCAATCTGCGCATTCATAGTGGAGAGACGATTGCAGTGATGGGTACTACTGGCTGTGGCAAAACGAGCTTGGTCAATCTGATTCCGCGTTTTTACGATGTTACAGGCGGCAGTCTTCTGGTGGATGGCATAGATGTCCAGCAATACCCGCAGAAGGCATTACGCGATAAGATTGCCATTGCATTACAGAAAAGTGAACTGTTTAGTACTTCAATTCTGGAAAATATCGCATGGGGAAATCCGGATGCAGAGGAATCTGAAGTCCGGAATGCGGCGTCTGTGGCGCAGGCAGACGATTTTATTTGTGCTATGGGGGAGCAATATAACACCGCGGTAGCGGAACGTGGTATGAGCCTGTCTGGAGGGCAGAAGCAGCGTCTTTCTATTGCCAGAGCAGTTTTAAAGAATGCAGAAATTCTTATTTTTGATGATTCCACCAGTGCTCTTGATCTGAAAACAGAGGCAAACTTGTACGAAGCACTGCAAAAAGCCAATCCACACAGTACCAAAATTATCATTGCACAGCGCATTGCATCTGTTCGCCGTGCGGACCGGATTGTGATTCTGGAAAACTGTAAAATTGCTGCCTGTGGTACACATGAAGAGCTGCTGCGTTCCTGTGCAACCTATCAGGATATTTACCATTCCCAGATTGGAGAGGAGGTAGAGAGCTATGCCTAAACAGAGAGAGCAAAAGCTGGTGGAACGGAATATTCCTGGCATGATGAACCGGGGAAACCGTTTTGTTGAGGTACAGTATGCAGAGAATGTCGGCGCTACATTAAAACGAATTGCCTCTTATTTTATCCATGAAAAATCGACTGTATTTGTGATGCTCACCATTGTGGTATTTGATACGCTTTGTGGTGTTTATGCACCCAGCCTGCAAAGCAAGGCGATTGACATTATCGCTGGTATCCATGCTGGTAATCTGCGTCAAACGTTGATGCTCATGCTGCTTGTTTATCTGCTTTACAGCAGCCTACAGCTGGTTCAGGGGATACTCAGCGCAAAACTCAGCCAGCGTATTGTCAAGCGGATGCGGGAAGAGCTGTTTGGCAAGCTGGTAGATTTGCCGATCCGGTATCTGGATACCCACTCCCACGGTGATGTGATGAGCCGGATGACCAATGATATTGAAAATATTTCTACCACCATTTCACAGTCCCTGCCATCCCTTTTTTCAGGAGTGTTAATGATTATTGGCACAGTGGCCATTATGCTGTGGTATTGCTGGCAGCTGGCGCTGCTCAGCTGTGCGACGGTTATTCTAACCCTGCTGGCTACTAAAATCCTTTCTCACAATGTACGCAAATTTTCACGCAAACGGCAGATGCTGCTGGGACAGCTGAATGGCACAGTTGAGGAAATCATTTCAAGCTACCACACTGTGGTTGCCTATAATCATCAGGAAATTACAACGGAGGATTTTTGTGCTACCTCCGATTCCCTGACAAAAGCCGGTATCCGGACAGATATTTTTAGCGGCGTTATGGGCCCGGTAATGAATTGCATCGGAAATATTGGATTTGTTATCATTGCAGCCTTTGGCGGCTATTTTTCCGTTCATGGAATGATTTCTGTCGGTGTTATTTCGGCATTTATTGTATATGCCAAACAGTTTAGCCGTCCCATCAACGAGATTGCGCAAATTTATGGCCAGCTTCAAACGGCAATCGCCGGTGCAGAGCGCGTGTTTGCTGTGCTGGATGAAGATAATGAGGAAAAAGCAGGCCAGCCTCTTCATGAGTGTGAAACTGCGGATGTTACCTTCCAGAATGTCCGGTTTTCGTATGATGGAAAAAATCCTGTTATTCAGGATTTTACATTGCGGGTTCCAGCCGGAAAAACAGTGGCGCTTGTCGGTTCTACCGGAAGCGGCAAAACAACAATTGTAAACCTGCTGATGCGGTTTTATGACATTGACAGCGGAATGATTTGTATCAATGACCAAAACATCCGCGAGGTTTCCCGGGAGAGCCTGCGCCAAGACATTGCGATCGTTTTACAGGATACCGTACTGTTTTCTGATACGGTAAAGAATAATCTGAAATATGCCAATGAAGCGGTCACCGAAACGCAATTGCAAGAGGCAGTGGAGATGAGCCGCTGCAGCGATATGATTGCCATGCTGCCACAGGGATATGATACAGTGCTGACTGGCTCTGGAGAAAACATCAGTCAGGGACAGCGGCAGCTGCTTGCAATAGCCCGGGCATTTGTTTCAGATCCCAAAATTCTTATTCTGGATGAAGCAACGTCAAACGTAGATACCCGTACCGAAAAGGCCATCCAGGATGCCATGCAGATGGTGATGCAAAACCGTACCAGCATTGTAATCGCACATCGGTTATCCACCATCCGGGATGCAGATCGGATTGTTGTAATGGATCATGGTCAAATTGTAGAAAACGGAAACCATGATGCACTGCTTGCGCAAAAGGGAAAATACTACGAGCTGTATATGACACAATATGCTGGATTTGCAACGTAATATAAAATATATAAATAGCATGATTTTGGTATATTGAGTGACAATGATTGTTCGCTTTATCCATATTATTTTTACGAAAAAAGTGCATCCAATTGCATTTCCCGCAACTGGATGCACTTTGCATTTTTATGGTTGTTTTTTACCAGTGATCACATTGTCACTACGCGTGTTAAACGTTTGTTTATCCTCCGCTGCCATCTGCCGAACCGTTGGTGGACTTGGAAGTAGTATCATGGTCGAATACATTCTCATACTGCACGATTTTATAATCATGAAGATCAGAAGCAGCCATTTCCAGCGGGACATAAACGCCATCGCTGTTCAGACAGCCGGATACTGAAATAACAGGGTACTGCTCCATCAGGCTGTAAACATACTCCTGATAATCGCTGAGCGGTGCACCAGCGACTTCCATTGTCAAAGGCCCAAGGTAGTTGGCGCTGATGCGTCCAACATCTTCATAATCCTCTTCGTTGATGTCATAGTTTGCCCAGATAAAGAACGGAACCGTATGCTGATCCAGTTCGGTTTCTGCAGCAGTCTTGAGGGAGCCATTGGACAGATGATTATAGAAAGAATTTTCGATGTATGGCATATGGTCGCCAAACAAGACAACCATCGTCGGCTCTTCCTGTTCACTGAAGTAGTTTACCAGACGCTCAATAGCACGGTCAGATTCTTGAATCAGAGACAGATACTGCTTGGTGTACGGATACAGGGAATCAAATTCAAATTCCACATCCTCCGAGAAATTTGCATAAGTAGTATCATAACCACAGTGGTTCTGAATCGTTACGTTAAACAGGAACAGTGGATCATCAGATTCTGCATTGTTCTTTTCATATGTCTCGATTACCTTGTCAAAAGAGGAATTATCGCTGACATAACGGCGGAGATACTCTGTGGTTTCATCATCGAAATCATCGATATCCAGGAACGTATCAAAACCAAGAAGGGGATACGCATTCTGACGGTTCCAGCCGGAGCCGTAATATGGATGGATACCAACGGTGTTATAGCCCTGCTTGGAAAGAACAGAAGCCATAGATTCTGTATCGTTGTGAATATACTGCAGCATCGGATAGCTGCCTGATTTAAAGAATGCGTAGGAATTGCTGGTCAGAAATTCATATTCAGAATTACAGGTGCCGCCGCCAAAAGCAGGGACAACAAGCTGACCGGTAATGGTGTTTTCCTGCCCGCTGAGGGAATGGACAAATGGCATAACGTCATTTGTGTTTTTCAGGCCCAGATCGCCGAGAATGGATAAGTCAGCAAAAGTTTCATCCATAATAACAATGATATTCGGCTGAACACTTTCTTCCGATGTACTGGTTTCTTCCGAGGATACGGAAGAGAGAATCGTGGATGCAGTTTCCTTGGAATAGTCTGTCGGCTCTTCAACGAACAGCGCATCCATATTGATGGTAAAATTCAGTGCCATACCATTTCTGCGGTTAGCAGTGACCTGGCGCCATGCACTGATATAAAAATTACCGCTGCCAATCGTTCCAAACAGGACGAAGCCGGTCAGCATAACTGCGGAAAGGGCAAAGCTGCCTGCACGGGCACGAACCTTCTGTTTTGGGAACTTGATCAACTTGATGGTAATGAACCACCAGATTATACAGCCGATAGAACACGCAATGATTTCTGCCGGGATGGTCCAGGTAAAACCGCCCAGAGCTTCTGCTGCAGTGCCGACTGCATAAAGATCCCATGGAACAATCGGTTCATTGCGGATTGCTATCGAGTAGTGATTGCAAATGGCAAAGACAAGGAAGACGAAGTTGAGGAAAATGATCGTGAAACGGGGGCGTCCGGTAACAGCACGGAACAGCAAGAAAATACCATAATAAAATAGGATATTTGCCCAAAATGACAGATTTGTTGGATATAGGCACTGGCTGTCCGTTCCACCAAATTCCAGAATTTCTACCATGATAAATGTCGCCAGCGGTGACAGATAAAAGAAGATATTCTGCATATTGGACGCGAGGAACTTCTTACACAAACTTAACTTATTTTTCATTCGAAAAGCGCCTCCATTGGACTTAAAACACGGTTATTATAACGTTTCGCTAGAAAAAAGTCAAGGGACGCTGCGAATGGTACGCAACGTCCCCTTGTGAAAATGTATAATTATCGTAAAACTGAGTTAAATAACGTTTAAATGTTCCAAAAAAGTTCAAGAAAGAAGCTTTTTGATGCGCTCAACAGCCTCAATGGTGTTCTCACGATCGCCAAAGGCAGTTAGACGGAAAAAGTTTTTGCCGTTTTCACCAAAACCAGCGCCCGGTGTACCGACAACATTTGCATTCTCCAGCAGATAATCGAAGAATTCCCAGGATTCCATACCGTTCGGGCACTTCAGCCAGATGTACGGGGAATTCTTGCCGCCGGTGTACCAGATACCCAGCTCATCCATAGCTTCTGCCAGAATGCGTGCATTTTCACGATAGTAATTCAGGTTTTCCTGAACCTGCTTTACGCCTTCTTCTGTGAAGATAGCAGCAGCACCGCGCTGTACAATATAAGCGACACCGTTGAACTTGGTGGTCTGGCGGCGCAGCCACATCTTATTCAGGTTCATGCCTTCACGCTCCAGCTGCACAGGAACAACGGTGTAGCCGCAGCGGGTACCGGTGAAACCTGCCGTCTTGGAGAAGGAGCAGAATTCAATGGCACAATCCTTTGCGCCTTCGATTTCGTAAATGGAACGAGGACAATCCTCTGCTACGAAGCATTCATAGGCTGCATCATACAGGATGATGGCATCGTTTGCCAGCGCATAATCAACCCAAGCCTTCAGGCCAGCACGATCATATGCAGCGCCGGTCGGATTGTTCGGGGAGCACAGGTAGATGATATCTGCTTTTACATCTGGATCTGGCAGCGGCAGGAAGCCATTGGATTCATTGGCATTCATATAAGCGATCTTACGGCCTGCCATAACATTGGTATCCACATATACCGGGTAAACCGGATCTGGAACCAGAACAAGGTTATCCTTATCAAACAGATCCAGAATGTTACCTACATCGGACTTTGCGCCGTCGGAAACAAAGATTTCATCCAGCTCCAGCTTGGTATCGCGGGTGGCATAATAAGCCTGAATGGACTCCTTCAGGAAGTCATAGCCCTGCTCCGGGCCGTAACCGCGGAAAGAGCCGGACTTGCTCTGCTCATCAACAGCAGCGTGCATTGCGTCGATGGCAACCTGCGGCAGCGGCAGGGTAACGTCGCCGATGCCCAGCCGGATTACCTTCTTGTCCGGGTTTGCTGCGGTGTAATCCGCAACCTTCTTTGCAATCGTGGAGAACAGATAGCTCTGTGCGATGTTCGAGAAATTATGATTCATTTTCATGGGTTTCTTGGCTCCTTTTCTTAGATGCTGCAATAAACGCCTTGAACAGCGGATGAGCGCGGTTCGGACGCGACTTGAATTCCGGATGGAACTGAACACCGACATAGAACGGATGTCCCGGAATCTCAACGGTTTCCACAAGCTCGCCGGACGGGGAAGTACCGGATATCATCATGCCAGCCTGTTCAATTTCCTCACGGAACTGGTTGTTAAATTCGTAACGGTGACGATGGCGTTCAGAAATACGCTCTTCCTGATAAGCTTCTGCCATCTTGGTGCCCGGACGAATCTGACATGGATAAGCGCCCAGACGCATGGTGCCGCCCTTCTTGGAAACGCCCTGCTGGCTTTCCATCAGGTCAATCACACGATGTGCGCTATCGGGAGCAAACTCGCCGGAGTTTGCATCGCTGTAATGGAGTACATTGCGTGCATAAGAGATAACAGCAATCTGCATGCCGAGACAGATACCAAAGTATGGGATATTGCGGGCGCGGCAGTAATTGGCTGCGCATACCATGCCTTCAATACCGCGCTGGCCGAAGCCGCCCGGCAGAATGACACCGTCGCTGCCGGAAAGCAGCTTATCCACAGTAGAATCGTTGATTTCTTCAGAATCAACCCAATCAATATCAACCTTTACACCGTTTTCAAAGCCGCCATGCTGCAATGCTTCGGCAACCGAGAGATACGCATCGTGCAGACGGACATATTTGCCGACCAGTGCGATTTTGACTTCACCTTTGCGGTTATCGATACGGTCAATCATTTCATACCATTCGGACATGTCGCTCTTGCGGCAGGCGAGCGCCAGCTCACGGCATACAATGTCACAGAAATGGCTCTGTTCCAGCATCAGCGGTGCCCGATACAGTACCGGAACGGTACGGTTTTCAATGACACAATCCGGCTGTACGTTGCAGAACATGGAGATCTTGCGGCGGATGTCATCGGTCAGCGGCTGGTCAACACGGCAGACGATCATATCCGGCTGGATGCCGAGACCGCGCAGCTCCTTTACCGAATGCTGGGTCGGCTTGGACTTGGGCTCGTCAGAACCGGAAATAAACGGTACCAGTGTCACGTGGATGAACAGGCAGTTACGTCGGCCAACTTCTGTGGATACCTGACGGATTGCTTCCAGAAACGGCTGGGATTCGATGTCACCAGTAGTACCGCCGATTTCGGTGATGACAACGTCGGCATTGCTCTTCTTACCAACGGAATAGATAAAGGACTTGATTTCGTCCGTGATGTGCGGGATAACCTGTACGGTTTCACCCAGATAGTCACCCTTCCGTTCCTTGTTCAGTACATTCCAGTAGACCTTTCCGGTGGTCAGGTTGGAGAATTTGTTCAGATCCTCATCAATAAAACGCTCATAATGACCGAGATCCAAATCCGTTTCAGCGCCGTCATCGGTGACATAGACTTCACCGTGCTGGAACGGGCTCATGGTACCCGGGTCAACATTGATGTACGGGTCAAGCTTCTGTGCGGCAATCTTCAGACCGCGTGCCTTAAGAAGACGGCCGAGGGACGCTGCGGTAATGCCCTTGCCAAGGCCAGAAACAACGCCGCCAGTTACAAAGATATACTTTGTCATGCTTCTACGCTCCCTTCAAATACTGTAGTTGCGGAACCGCTGAGGAACACTGCCTCATCGGTATAACAGATAGTAAGATCACCGCCGCGCAGATGGATGGTGATATCCTCGCCCTTTGGGCAGTAGCCATTCAGGACAGCTGCAACTGCAGCCGCGCATGCGCCGGTGCCGCATGCCCAGGTTTCACCGCTGCCGCGTTCCCAAACGCGCATCTGCAGCGTATGTTCGTCGATGACACGGATAAATTCGGTATTGATACGCTCCGGGAACATCGCATGGTTCTCGAACGATGGACCAATCCTTGGCAGGTCAAGCTTGCTGACATCTTCATCCATAAAGACAACACAATGCGGATTGCCCATGGAAACACAGGTGACTGCATATTGCGCACCATCCACTGTCAGCGGAACAGCAACTGCTGTTTCGCCTTCATATTTCGTCGGAATTTCCGACGGCTTGAGAATCGCCTTGCCCATGTCAACGCGGACACGGACAATTTTGCCGTTTTCTGCCTGCATTTTCAGCAGCTTAATGCCGCTGAGGGTTTCCAGCGTCATCTCCGGCTTTTCGATCATGCCGTGGTCGTACATATATTTGCCGATGCACCGGGTTGCGTTGCCGCACATCTTGCCTTCACTGCCATCTGCATTGAACATACGCATCTTTGCGTCTGCAACCTCAGATGGGCAGATTAGGACAATACCGTCGCCGCCGATGCCGAAATGGCGGTCGGAGAGGCGGATGGACAGTGCTTCCGGATCGGCAACCGCCTGCTCGAAGCAGTTAAAATAGATGTAATCGTTGCCACAGCCGTGCATTTTAGTGAAATTCAGCTTCATTTGCGTGTCATCCTCAACTAAAATCTGTAAAATTTGATACAATGACACCAGTTTTGGTGCCTGAAATACATTCAGATCAATTATACCTTGAATATCCATTCATTGCAAGAGAGTAAAACAACAACTTTCGAGGAAAATTATGATTCAGGTTGTCCGGAGAAGACATAAATCCCGGAATACCGGTAATCGTGGTGCAAAAAGAAAACGGGAAAGGGAGTGGAAATGGTGCATAAAAAACGGCAGGATTTCATTCGTATGGAGTCCTGCCGATGGTTTTTATTCAAAATAATTATGTGAAAGAACGGATAATTTCCTCTGCAATATCCCGCTTTGTCTGGCGGTAGTTCATTGCCTGCTTTTCGATGTAGGAATGCGCATCATCCTCACTCAGATGCTTTTCTGCAATCAGAAGACATTTTGCACGGTTAATAACACGCATATCTTCCATACGCTCGCGCAGCTTGCGGTTTTCCTTCTGCAGGGCATAAACACGCATGCGGGAAGAATTGACCAGATGCAGAGATTGATAGAACGCGGAACGGGAGATTGGCTTTGTTATGACAAATACGCCTTCCTGTTCCACACGCTGGGAAACGGAATCTGCGAGGTCGGACTTAACAAGCATCAGGACACCGGAAAGGGTATTCTGACAGGCATGCACAGCAAAGTCATGACCAAATTCATCGGAAAGAGGTGTGTTGATCAGAATGAGGTCAACATGGTTCTCAATCAGAAGACGGCGGGCTTCATTACAGGAAGCAGCGATGAGAATCCGGGCTGGCTGCCATCCGTCGGCCCGAATCAGATTCAGCAGCATATCCGCGCTTTTTTTCGATGCGGTAACCAGTAGAATATTCTCCAAATTAACACCTCCCCTGTAGGGCTGGTATGTGGACAGCTGACAGTATTGGGGCTGCCAGCGTTTCACGCATACAATTTAATACGAATGGAAGTAGAGGGAGTCAATCATCGAGGATTTATCCGATGCATCAGAATAGCGGTTCCATTCGCTGGTTTTTGCAGAAAGATATGCATCAATAATTTTCTGCGGAAGCGCACGTTTGACAAAATCGCTGTTTTCTGCAGCACGGATTGCCTCGATCAGTGTGTTGGGCAGAGAATCATATTCACGAACCATAGAAGCCGGCACATCGTATAGGTTCATGTTACACGGGTCGCACAGCTTCAGACCGCGTTCTATACCTTCCATGCCTGCACGGATGAGCAGGGTAAAGGCGAGATACGGATTTGCACACGGGTCCGGAGAACGCAGCTCCATACGCTGGTTGATGCCGTGGGATGCCGGAATACGGATCAACTGGGAACGGTTCTGATGGCTCCAGGTGATATAATGCGGCGCTTCATAGGAACCAAGGCGTTCATAAGAATTTACCAGCGGATTGAGGAATGCGGAAATCTCATAGCAGCGGGTCAGGATGCCCATGATAAAGCTTTCCGCAACAGGTGAATGCTCTTCGCCGGAGGAACGGAACACGTTTTCACCGTGCTGGAACAGGGAAAGATTGATATGCAGGCCGTTGCCTGGATGGTCGCGGAACAGTTTCGGCATAAAGGATGCATACAGGCCGTTGACAGAAGCCAGTGTCTTGACAACACCACGGAACGTAACCAAGTTATCGGCAGAAGCAACCGCAGAATCGTATGCAAAATCAATCTCATTCTGACCCGGACCGGTTTCATGATGAGACGCCTCCGGTCGCAGATTCATTTCCTCCAAGGTCAGGCAAATTTGTCTGCGGACATTTTCACCCTTATCCAGAGGTGCAATATCCAGATACGATGCTGTATCGTGCGGGATTTTGGTCGGAAGCCCGTCTTCATCCTGCTTGAGCAGATAAAATTCACATTCTGTGCCGATTTTTGCAGAATAACCCAGCTGTTTCAGATCCTTCTGCGCTTGGCGGAGCACCTGTCTGCCATCTCCTTCAAAAGGTGTTCCGTTCGGATATTTGATGTCGCAGAAGAAACGGACCACACGTCCCTGTGACGGACGCCAAGGCAGAATAGAAAGGGTAGTTGGGTCAGGAAACAACAGCAAATCAGATTGATCGATGTTCATAAAGCCGCGGATGGAAGAAGCGTCAAAAGAAATACCTTCCTCGAAGGCACGGGACAGCTCGCGCGGCATGATGGAGATGTTTTTCTGGGTGCCGAAGATATCACAGAACGCCAGACGAATGAATTTTACATCATTCTCCGAGACATACTGCATTACCTCGCGGAACGTGTAATCGTTCATAAAATCCTCCTATATCCTTGTAAAAAATTTGAATCCCTGTCATTTGACAGGATGAAAAACCATAAACGGACAGCAGGTATATATTCACCCTGCTGTCCGTCATTATACCACAAATGCAGTAAAAAATCAGTTGAATGTGTACATGCGCTCGTATGGGCTGTGCGTGTTTGGAGTCAGCACGTAAAATCTTTCCTTGAGGATATCATCTGCATTGCCGCCGAAGTTATCGCAGTATTCCTGCACAAACTTCCGGATAGAAGCCTTGTCTTCGTCCGTAGCAATATCCGCCTTAACCTGAATCGGGATATCAGGGGCATCATCACAGCGGAGGAACATGCGTCCGCCGTGCATACCAGTGCCGCAGAAGAAGCCGGTCGGCTGCTTACCTTCGCAGCCCTTGCCAAGTACGATAATGACGCCGCCTGCCTGATACTCGCCCAGGAAGGAGCCTGCTTTACCGCCGATGACCAGTACTGGAATATGGTTCTTGTACTGCTTCATATGAATGCCTGCACGGTAGCCTGCATCATCGCGTACCAGAATCATACCGCCACGCATACCGTAACCGGTCGTATCTCCGCAGTTGCCGTCGATGATGATGGAACCGCTGTTCATGGTATCGCCGGTTGCATCCTGTGCGTTACCATTCACCAGAATGGTGGAGCCATCCAGATAACAGCCCAGTGCATTGCCCGGTGTGCCGGTGATGATAATATTCTTACCCTGGGAACCGGCTGCTACATAACGCTGACCGATGAGATTATCCAGGAAAATTTCGGAATCCTCACAGTCACGGACCCAGTCATTCAGATCCTTAAAATGCATGAGATCTACATTGAGTTTCTTCATAGTTTGATTCGTCCTTTCCCTTAGTGCGGCTGTGCGAGCTTCTTCGCACGCTCAGATCTGGCAAAAGCCATCAGCTGCGGATGCTCACGAATCAGGTCAAAATTAATGGTATCCAGCGGCACCTGATCGCGGATGAGGGAAGTATAGATACCGCCGCGGTCAACATCGCCGATCAGAATAAAGCCTACAAGCTTATTATCGCGTACAACCAGCTTCTTGTAAACCTCTTCTGTACGGGTAATATACGCTTCGCCGTCATAACTGCCTGCTGTGATCATATGCAGGCCGAGGAAACCGGAAGCATTCATCGGGAATGCGGAATCAAATACCGCGTCGCCGCCTGCCATATTGATGCCTGCGGCTTCGCCCTGCTGGTAAGCATTCGGCAGGATTGCCAGGATACGGTCAACGCCTGCTGCGATATCATGCGATACGGTGCAGTCACCAGCGGCATAGACATCATCTACATTGGTCTGGCTGCGGTTATTGACCAGAATACCGCGGTTTACTTCACAGCCGATTTCTTCAGCCAGCTGGGTATTCGGACGAACACCGACAGCGACAACCAATACATCAAAGTCAAGCTCCAGACCGCTCTTGCAGACTGCATGATGCGGCGTAGCAAACTTGGCAACGGAGTCGGACAGATAGAACTTCATACCGAGGTCTTCCAGATACTTCTGGAGGAAGGAAGAGCCATATTCATCCAGTACATTTGGCAGAATACGCGGAGCCATATCAATGATAGTCAGAGACTTGGACAGGTGCAGGATACCTTCTGCACATTTCAGACCAATCAGACCCGCGCCGATAATCAGGACATTCTTATCCTTCTTGTCGCCCAGCAGATCAGCCAGACGGTGTGCATCGTCCATGGTCATGAAGGAGGTCTGGTCTTCTACGGTATCCAGACCTTCCATCGGCGGAACAAACGGGCGGGAACCGGTGCAGATTGCTACCTTATCGTAGGAAACCGTTTCGCCGTTTTCCAATACAACCTGCTTGGCATCCGTATCAATCTTGGTGACAGTACGGCCCAGCATTGTGGTAACCTTGTTTGCCTCATAGAAGTCACCCGGGCGGTACTTCATATTGTCTTCTGTGGTCTTGCCCAGCAGCAGATAGGAGATGAGCGGACGGCCGTAGGTAAAATGCGGCTCGCTGGAAATCAGTACGATTTCACCTTCCTGATCTACCGAACGGATACCTTCTACAGTACCGATAGCGGCAGTTGCATTGCCGATAACTACATACTTCAATTTGCTCACCTCTCCTCAAATACGATTGCGTTGTTCGGACAGCCTGCTACGCACTGCGGTGTACCGTCCGCGTTCTTGGTGCAAAGTTCGCACTTCTGAACAGCGCCGGATTCCGAGGTGCTGATACAGCCATATGGGCAGGAGAGCACACAGGTAAAGCAGCCGACACACTTATTGGAATCAATAGAGATGACACCGTTTTCAATGGACAGCGCACCGGAAATGCAGCCCTTGACACAGAGCGGATTGTCGCAGTGGCGGCAGGAAACAGCAAAATTGATGCTGTCACCTTCCTCAACGCGGATACGCGGGAAGATTTCCCTGTCCTTCAGAGCCTTAACCATATCGGTCATGCCCGAATTGGCAAAGGCACAGTTATATTCGCAAAGATGGCATCCAAGACACCATTTTTGAGGTACATATACTCGTTTCATCCTGATCAGCCTCCCTTATTCGCCTGCATGCTTGATGCCGAGGATTTCCAGTTCCTTCTCGTTGAGGCCGATACCGCGGAGCATCAGTCTGTTGCCGCGCAGGGCTTCGATGGAGTTGATACCCATGCCGCCCATCATTTCGCGGATTTCATGGCTCCATGCAGTGAGGAGGTTCATCAGTCTTTGGCTGCCAATGTCCGGATTCAGGCGCTTGACCAATTCCGGGCGCTGGGTTGCAATGCCCCAGTTGCACTTGCCCTTCTGGCAGGTACGGCACAGATGGCAGCCGAGGGTAAGCAGGGCAGAAGTTGCAATATATACTGCATCCGCACCCAGTGCGATCGCCTTGACAATATCAGCAGAATTGCGGATGGAGCCGCCGACAACGATGGATACGTTATCGCGGATGCCTTCATCGCGCAGACGCTGGTCAACAGAGGCCAGAGCAAGCTCGATCGGAATACCGACGTTGTCGCGGATACGGGTCGGAGCTGCACCAGTACCGCCGCGGTAGCCGTCGATGGCAATGATATCAGCGCCGGAACGTGCAATACCAGAAGCGATTGCGGCTACATTGTGTACGGCAGAAATCTTAACGATGACCGGCTTTTTATACGCGGTAGCTTCCTTCAGAGAGTATACCAGCTGACGCAGGTCTTCGATGGAGTAAATATCATGATGCGGAGCAGGGGAGATTGCATCGGTGCCCTCTGGAATCATACGGGTACGGGAAATATCTGCTGCAACCTTGGCACCTGGCAGATGGCCGCCGATACCCGGCTTTGCGCCCTGGCCGATCTTGATCTCGACAGCAGCGCCTGCATTCAGATAATCTTTTTCTACGCCGAAACGACCGGATGCAACCTGTACGATGGTATTGCCGCCCCATTTATAGAAGTCCTCATGCAGGCCGCCCTCGCCGGTGTTGTAGAAGGTGCCCATAGCCTTGGATGCGCGGGCAAGAGACTCATGTGCATTGTAGCTGATGGAGCCATAGGACATTGCAGAGAACATAATTGGAACATCCAGGCGGAGACGCGGCGTCAGGTTCGGGATAATCTTGCCGTTTTCATCGCGCTCAATCTTGCCCGGCTTTTTGCCGAGGTAGGTACGGATTTCCATCGGCTCGCGCAGCGGGTCAATCGACGGGTTGGTAACCTGGGATGCATTGATCAGGATCTTATCCCAGTAAATCGGATAGTCTTTCGGGTTGCCCATGGAGGACAGCAGTGTGCCGCCGGATTCTGCCTGACGGTAAACTTCCTGAATTACCTCGCCGGTCCAGTTGGCATTTTCGCGGAACTGATGGTTCGTCTTGGTGATCTTCAGTGCACGGGTCGGGCAGAGGGACACACAGCGATGGCAACAGACACATTTGCTTTCGTCCGAAACCATCTTCTTTAAATCGTGATCGTAATGATGTACTTCTTCTGAGCACTGGCGCTCGCATACCCGACATGCAATGCAGCGATCCGTATTGCGCAGCACCTCAAACTGGGGATATAAATACTCAATAGCCATGATGGATTATTCCTTTCCTTGCGCGTCTTCGTTTAAGGTTACAATGACCGGCTCACCGCCGCGCGGTGCCCAGATCTTATCCAGCTGCGGCTGGATGACGCGGATTGCCGCTTCTTCGGATGCAATATAGACGTCCTCGCCCTTTTCACCGACAACCATAGAGCGGAGCTTCAGGCGGTCATTCAGAGCCATGACACCGCCGGTAAAGCCGAGCATGATTGAGAACGGGCCGTTGATCAGCAGGCCTGCAAATGCATCGCGGAGGTAGGTGTATTCCGCACGCTGCTCCGGCGGCATTTTCTCAATGGTGGACCAGAACGGCGCTGCAACAACATGAGCAGCTTCTTCCAGCGTCAGGCCCTTTCTGCGTACCAGATAATCGAAGATATAGGTGATTGCTTCGGTATCGGTCAGCAGGTCACATTTGTAGCCGTGCATTTCGATGGAACGGCGGTTGGCGTCGTAAGACGAAATTTCACCGTTGTGTACGATGGTAAAGTCCAGCATTGCGAACGGATGTGCACCGCCCCACCAGCCAGGAGTGTTGGTCGGATAACGTCCGTGTGCGGTCCAGGAATAAGCTTCATATTCTTCCAGGCGGTAGTACAGGCCGACGTCTTCCGGAAAGCCGATTGCTTTGAATACGCCGCAGTTTTTGCCGCTGGAGAAGACATATGCACCTTTATATTTATGATTGATATTCGTGACGCAGCGTACAACGAACTCGTCCTCGGAGAGCTGGGTTTCAATCAGCTTGTAGCGGCGCGGAACAACGAAGTAACGCCAGATCAGCGGCTCATCCGTAATAGACGGATGCTTTCGGGTCGGAATACGGGACATGGATGCGATTTCAAAGTGCTCGTTCAGGAACTTCTCGCAGGCATCCTTTACATTCGGCTCATCATAGAAAAGATGGAATGCATAGCAGTCTGCATATTCCGGATAAATGCCGTAAGCCGCGAAACCGCCGCCCAGACCGTTGGAGCGGTCATGCATAACAGAGATGGAGCGGATGATTTCGGTGCCGTCGGTACGGCGTCCGTCCTTGTGGAAGATGCCTGAGATCGCACATCCCGAAGGGATATGGTACTGACCCTCTTTTAGCATGGTAGATTCCTCCTAAATTTAACCTCACATTATTATGATACCAGCAGTATAATATAGTAGAAGCCTGCCCGCGGGGCAGAATGCAGCTTCGCCGCAAATTGACACCAAAAGCCGGGTAGATTGCATCCCGGCTGCAAAGCAGACAAAAGAAAAAAACGTCCATTCCACAATATGCGTGTACTACTATAATATAGCATAGCATACTGTGGAATGAACGCCTTTGTTCATTGCACTCATTCTATAATAAATGCAGGAAAACGTCAAGCGTCTTGCAAAAAAAACTGACTCTTTTTGCGGATTTCATACAACTTGCATAGAAAAACTACTTAAAATTAAGAATCCATGGGGCAAAATAGTAAAACTTGCGAAAAGTAGGCAAAAAGATTAAAAAATTGAGTTGACAGACCAAAAAAGTGGGGCTATAATAGACATCGTAAACAGCAACGGCGCTGTGGATATCCCTTATCCGCGGCGCCTGTTTTATTATATCCTGCATCAATTCTGCAGGATTCGTAAGCCAAAGTAAGCAATTGAGATACATGCATGGAGGTGCGTTGTACAAATGAGTAATATCCCGGAAATTTTCGGCGAGAACGTATTTAATGAAAATGTAATGCGTGATAAGCTGCCGAAGGAAGTATTCAAGACGCTGATGAAGACCATCGAGCTTGGTGCTCCGCTGGACGTAAGCATTGCAAACGTTGTTGCTAACGCAATGAAGGATTGGGCAGTAGACAAGGGCGCAACCCATTATACACACTGGTTCCAGCCGATGACCGGCGTTACCGCAGAAAAGCATGACTCTTTTATCAGCCCGACCGCAGGCGGCAAGGTTATCATGTCCTTCAGCGGCAAGGAGCTGATCCAGGGCGAACCGGATGCTTCTTCTTTCCCGTCCGGCGGCCTTCGTGCTACCTTTGAAGCCCGCGGCTACACTGCTTGGGACCCGAGCTCCTATGCATTTGTTAAGGATGGCACTCTGTACATTCCGACTGCATTCTGTTCTTACACTGGCGAAGTTCTGGATAAGAAAACCCCGCTGCTGCGTTCTATGGATGCAATCAGCAAGCAGGCTTGCCGTGTACTGAAGCTGTTTGGCAAGGACGTAAAGCGCGTAACCACTACCGTAGGCCCGGAGCAGGAATACTTCCTGGTTGATAAGAAGTACTATGACCAGCGCAAGGACCTGATCTTTACCGGACGCACCCTGTTCGGTGCAATGAGCCCGAAGGGTCAGGAAATGGATGACCATTATTTCGGCACCATTAAGCCGCGCGTTGCTTCCTTCATGGCTGATCTGGATGAAGAGCTGTGGAAGTACGGCCTGCTGGCAAAGACCAAGCACAATGAGGTTGCTCCGGCACAGCATGAGATTGCACCGATCTTCTCAACGACTAACATTGCAACGGATAACAACCAGCTGCTGATGGACATCGCAAAGAAGGTTGCCCTGAAGCATGGCATGGTTTGCCTGCTCCATGAAAAGCCGTTCGACGGTGTTAACGGTTCCGGTAAGCACAACAACTGGTCCATGTCCACCGATGCTGGTGAGAACCTGCTGAATCCGGGCAGCAACCCGAAGGACAATGCACAGTTTATGCTGATTCTGACTGCAGTTATCGCTGCTGTTGACAAGTACGCAAAGCTGATGCGTCTGTCTGTTGCTTCCGCTGGCAATGACCATCGTCTGGGCGCAAACGAGGCGCCTCCGGCAATCGTTTCCGTATTCCTCGGTGATGAACTGGAGCGCATTGTAAATGATATCATCGCAGGCCATGAGACTGCAGGTGCAGGCGCTGCTAAAATCCAGCTGGGCGTTACGACACTTCCGGTATTCCCGAAGGATAACACCGACCGCAACAGAACTTCTCCGTTCGCATTTACCGGCAACCGTTTCGAGTTCCGTATGCCTGGCTCTTCCCAGAATATCGGATGTATCAACATGATGCTGAATACCGCTGTTGCTGATGTATTCCGTGGCTATGCTGACGAGCTGGAAGGCGTTGAAGACTTTGGCAAGGCGTTGAATGAACTGGTTAAGCGTGAGCTGACTGCACATCAGCGTGTTATCTTCAACGGAAACGGCTATGATGACAGCTGGGTTGAAGAAGCTGAGAAGCGCGGCCTGCCGAACCTGCGCAGCACGCCGGAGGCACTGGCTTGCTACGATGAGTTCGTAGATGTATTCGAGGCAACTGGCGTTCTGAGTGAGACCGAGCTGATGTCCCGTAAGGAAATCCTGTTGGAGGAGTATGCAAAGCTGATCAAGATTGAGTCCCGTACGATGGTTGATATGGCGAAGAAGGATATCCTTCCGGCTGTTGCTTCCTATGTAAAGGAACTGTCTGAGATTGCCTGCAACAAGAAGACGCTGGGTATTGATGCTGCTTTGGAAGTCAAGGAGATCAAGAAGCTGTCTGATCTGTCTGTTGATGCAGATGCAAAGATCGACATTCTGGCTGCTGCGATTGCCGGTGGCAATGGTATCGAGAATATGCAGGAAGCTGCAAACTATCAGCGCAACACAGTTATCCCGGCAATGGAAGAGCTGCGTAAGGTTGCAGATGAAATGGAAGTAAACACTGCTGCGAAGTACTGGCCGTTCCCGGCTTACGACAAGCTGCTGTTTGGCGTAAACTCCTAAGGCTCAGGACTTATAAATCATATATTCATTATCGACACAAAGGCGTGATATCCAAACCCAAAACGGGGAAGGATACACGCCTTTTTTATGCTGTTTTGCAGCAGGTAGAGGGTTTCCTTCTGTATCTGCTTTCTGCGGCATATGATATGGGATGCAGGCATACTGCGTTTCACAAAACATGATAAAGAGGTAATTGTAATGGACACTACAAGTATTATGGCGACACTGGCGGACCACGCCACTGCCATCGACACTTCATGGACGCTGCTCGGTGCGGCGCTTGTATTTTTCATGCAGGCAGGCTTCTGTATGGTTGAGAACGGCTTTACCCGTTCCAAAAACGCTGGCAATATCATCATGAAGAACCTGATGGACTTTTCTCTTGGCACGCCGCTTTACTGGCTGATTGGTTTCGGCATTATGTTCGGCGGGACTGGCGCTCTGATTGGCGGTTTTGACTTCATGACCAACGGCGGAGAAGGCGGTTATACCACGCTGATTTTCCAAACAGTATTCTGTGCAACTGCGGCTACGATTGTCTCTGGTTCCATGGCTGAGAGAACCAAGTTCGCTTCCTACTGCATTTACTCCATGGTAATCAGTGCTATTATTTATCCGATTTCCGGTCATTGGATCTGGGGCGGCGGCTGGCTGGCACAGCTGGGCTTCCATGATTTTGCAGGTTCTACCTGTGTCCATATGGTTGGCGGTGTCGCTGCCCTCATTGGCGCAGCTTTCCTTGGCCCGCGTATCGGCAAGTATGATAAGAACGGCAAGCCGAAGGCTATTCCGGGTCATTCTCTGACGCTTGGCGCTTTGGGCGTATTCATCCTGTGGTTCTGCTGGTTCGGTTTCAACGGTGCTTCCACTGTTGCCATGACCGGCGGCGCTTATGAATCCGCATCTCTGGTATATGTTACCACGAACCTGGCAGCTGCTGTTGCTACCGTTACTACTATGTGCGTTACCTGGATTCGTTACGGCAAGCCGGACGTTTCCATGACGCTGAATGGTTCCCTGGCAGGTCTGGTTGCAATCACTGCCGGTACGGATATGGTTAATCCGCTGGGTGCTGCAATCATTGGTATCTGCGCTGGCATTGCAGTCGTATTTGGCATTGAATTTGTCGAGAAAGTTCTCAAGATAGATGACCCGGTTGGTGCAGTAGGCGTGCATGGCGTAAACGGTGCACTGGGTACTATTCTGACCGGCCTGTTTTCTGTAGATCAGGGTCTGCTCTACGGTCATGGCGCACATTTCTTCCTGATCCAGTGCCTTGGCGTTGTTTGTGTTATCGCATGGGTTGCTGTTACCATGACAATCGTGTTCTGGGTTATCAAGCATACCATTGGCCTGCGTGTAAGCGAGGAAGAGGAAATTCGCGGTTTGGATATCATGGAGCACGGCCTGTCCTCTGCATATGCTGACTTTATGCCGATTCCGACTGTTAACGGCTTCTACAAGCCGGATGAAAAGCTTGCTACGGTTGCTCCGGTTTCCGTGGAAGAAGCTGTTCCCGCAACAGAGGTTCCGTCCACGACTGCCGACGGTCACAAGCTGACCAAGGTCGTTGTTATCTGCCGACAGTCCCGTTTGGAAGTCTTGCGCAATGCGCTTGAGGATATCGGCGTAGCTGGTTTGACGGTTACCAATGTTTTGGGCTGCGGCGTAGAAAAGGGCGCTACCGAATATTACCGTGGTGTTCAGATGAATGCGACTCTGCATCCAAAGACGAAGGTAGAAATGGTTGTCAGCCGTGTCCCGGTTGAAACCGTTGTAGATACCTGCCGCAAGGTTTTGTACACTGGTCACATCGGTGATGGTAAGATCTTCATCTATGATGTGCAGAATGTTATCAAGGTTCGTACCGGTGCCGTTGGCTATGATGCACTGCAGTACGAGGAATAATTTTCAACATCCTTCTATCAATCCCTAATACATGTTCAACGAAAAACCTGCGCTGCTTTAGCAGCGTGGGTTTTTCATTTTTACAGGGCCTGTGTATGGCACAGACAATACGGCAGTGCATGTTTTTAACATTGTATTTACTGCGGCATCGTATTATAATAAGTTCATATGTGCTTACACGGAGGATTTATGATGAAAAAACGACGGATTGGCATTGTATGGGCCTGTTTACTGGCATTGCTGCTGACTGGCTGCGGTACACAGGCAGAACAGGATTATTATACACAGGATTTTTATGCAATGGATACGGTGATGCGCATCACAGCGTATGGCAGCAGTGCACAAAATGCCGTAAATGAAAGCATTTCCTATATCAATATACTGGAGAAAGATATCTCCAGAACAAGGAAGGACAGTGATATTTACGCCATCAATCATGCAGAAGGAGAGCGGACAGAGATAACGGGACAAACAGCAGACATTTTGCAGGATGCACTCGATCTAGCTGCAAAAACAGGCGGAAAATTTGATCCGACGATTGCACCACTGTCGGATTTATGGGGCATTGGGACGGAGGATGCAGCTGTTCCGGCGCAGGAGGAAATTGAAAAAGTTCTTACGCTGATTGATTATGCCAAGGTTTCGCTGGATGGAACAGCTGCTTCCATTCCGCAAGAAGCACAAATCGATTTGGGCGGCATTGGTAAGGGCTATGCAGCAGATCATGTCGTTGAAATTTTGAAAAAAAATGGTGTCGATAAGGCGATTGTTTCTCTGGGCGGAAATATTTATGTACTGGGGGAAAAGGATAACGGTACGCCATGGTCCGTTGGCATTACCGACCCGGATAATCAGAGCGATTATTTTGCCACATTGGCAGTCTCAGATGCAACCGTTGTCACCAGTGGAGACTATGAGCGGTATTTCGAAGCAGACGGTAAGCGTTACTGCCATATTTTTGATCCGGAAACCGGTTATTCTGCGGAAACCGATCTGCGCAGTGTAACAGTAGTTTCCCAGGATTCTACCAGCGCAGATGCCTATTCCACGGCATTGTTTGTCATGGGATTCGATGCCGCACAGAAATTCTGTGAGGAAAATGCTATCGATGCAGTTTTTGTCCGTGACGATCATAGTGTCTATGTAACAGAAGGGTTAAAGGATAAATTTACACTGCAGAACATGGAGTATACTTATGCGGGATAAAACAAAGCTTCTGCTGCGATGGGGAGATTTTCTCATATTTTTTGTAATAATAGCTGCGGCGTGCGGTATCTGGATTCACCTTGCTTTGCTGCAGACAGACCAGACCTATGGGGAAATCTGGCTGGATGGTGAGCTGTATCAGCAGATCAAGCTGGGTAACCATACAAAACAGACGATTCAGCTGCAAGGCAAAGCTGCAGAGGTCACAATTGAAGTGGATGGCAGGCAAATGCGGTTTGTGGAATCGGAATGTCCGGACCATACCTGTGAGAACACAGGCTGGGTGTCCCGTGTAGGGCAGACTGCTGTCTGTCTGCCAAACCGGGTTATGACAAAAATTACCGGCAACACGAATGATACAGATGCGGTTGATATGATTGTCCAGTGACAGGAGGAAGCGTTTATGAATAACACAAAACGGATTGCCTTATGCGGCATGCTGACGGCACTGGCGCTGGCGCTTTCTCTGGCAGAGCGTATGATACCGCTGGAACTGCTCATCCCAATTCCAGGCATTAAGCTGGGGCTTGCAAACGTTGTTACGATGTTTGCGCTGCTGTTCCTCACACCAAAAGAGGCATATTCCATCCTGTTCTGCCGTGTTGTGCTGGCATCGTTGTTTGCAGGAAGTGTAACACAGTTCCTGTTCAGCCTGTTTGGCGGAATGATGGCATTGACCACAACCTGGCTTCTGCTGCATAAGTACAATCAGTGGTTTTCTTTTTATGGGATTAGTGCGGCATCCGCTACAATGCATAATTTTGGACAGATTCTGGCAGCTATGCTGGTGATGCAGACTGCAGATGTCATCGCGTATTTGCCGCTGCTGCTGGTTTCATCCATTCCGGTGGGATTTCTCACCGGCGCAATTCTCGATGTTTTACAGAAGCATATGAAGCATCTGCATCTGGTGGAGCGCAAATAAAAAGCGTAATTTTTTCCTGTGATGTATAAAAATTTGTGTATACCGGAAAACTAAAGGCAAAATTTAGCCTTTGGAGGTAATACGCATGAAAAAAAGAATGGGAGCAATTTTTCTGTCCCTTTGCCTGATGGCAATGCTGCTGGCAGGCTGTGGTACCGCAAATACAACGGAGTCCACAACAACGGATACGACCACCACCACGGATACGACCACAGATACCGGTTCCGGATTTGTAGATGGAAATGGTGACGGTATCGTCGGAAATGATGGCACAGGTTATGATGACAACACAACAACAGGCACAGGCGTTGATACGGATGGCACTGTAACTGGTGATGTGGAAAGTGCAGCAGATGACCTTGGACGTGCCGTAGAAGACGGCGCTGAAAATGTTGGCGATGCAGTGACCGGAAATGGTGATAACGTCAACGGAAATAACACTGCGAACAACAGTACAAACAGATAAGCTCTTTTGTCCAAAAGAAAAGGCCCGTGTTTCAGCGTAAACACGGGCTTTCGTATATTTATTTCGGGAATATCAGCCTTCGCCCAGCAGGCATTTGTAGCCATTGCTTTCGATCGCTGACAGAAGGGTGTCTCCATGCTCTTTGCCGCCTACTTCGCAGACGACATGGACAATTGCTTCGTCAATATCCAAATTTGCATTGACACGGTCATGCTGGAACATGATGATGTTTGCATTTTGGGAAGCAATGATGCCTGCCAGACGTTCCAGAGAGCCCGGTACATCCGGCATGATGATGGAAAATTTAATGTGACGGCAACGGGTAACCAGACCCTTTTCAACCACACGATGGATGAAGCTTACATCAATATTACCGCCGGACAGCAGGCAAACAACCTTCTTGCCGGAGAAATCGCGCTTGCCGGACAGCAGGGCAGCCAGAGAGGAAGCGCCAGCCGGTTCGACAACCTGCTTGGTACGCTCCAGAAGCAGCAGGATAGTGGATGCAATTTCGTCATCCGAAACAGTCATCATATCATCGACAAATGCATTGATATGTTCCATAGTCTTGGAACCAGGGCATTTTACCGCAATACCATCGGCGATGGTATGTACGGAAGCACTTGCATGGATGCTTTCCTGATGATAGGACTCTGCGATTGCCGGAGCACCTTCTGCCTGAACACCGATCACCTGAATACGCGGGTTGATCTGTTTAACACAGGCAGCAACACCGGACAGCAGTCCGCCGCCGCCGGCAGGAACCAGAATGACATCAACAGCCGGGAGGTCACGCAGGATTTCCAGACCGATGGTACCCTGACCAGCCATAACATCTTCATCATCGAACGGATGAATGAAGGTAGCGCCAGTTTCTTCTACGATTTCCATTGCCTTAGCATAGGCATCATCATAACAGGAACCGGACAGGACAACATTGGCGCCATAGCCCTGGGTTGCGGATACTTTGGCAATCGGAGTGGAACGCGGCATGCAAATTGTAGCGGGAATGCCGATTTTATTTGCAGCGAATGCAACGCCCTGTGCGTGGTTGCCTGCGGAGGAAGCAATAACGGATTTCAGTCCGCCTGCCTCGTACAGTTTCATAATCTTGTTATAAGCACCGCGGACCTTAAAGGAACCGGTCTTCTGCTGGTTTTCACATTTGAGATATACTTCCGCGCCGGTCATACCGGAAAAAGTCGTGGAAGAGGACAACGGGATATAATGAACAACAGGCTGCAAACGCTGCGCAGCCTCATCGATATCCTTGATACTGATCATAGGGATGATTCCTCCATATTGAATAGATTATTAACCAGACTTCATTTTAACACTGTGCCATATCGTTTGCAAGGGTTATTGAACCGGTTTGATTAGAATAATACCGCGTTCTGTCAGTTCCAGCGTGCCATGCTTATTTTTTGTGACGCGTGCAGGACGGAAATTGACCATTTCCGCATCATAGGAGACTGCCATTTCACGCTTTCCTGTGTCCGCATGATAGAAGTCAAATGCCATGGCAATACCGGCGATTTCCGACATGAGAAGGAGTACACCCTGGCCTGCAGAATCGGCATGGAACCGTACCGGATTCAGCCAGATATGATCGCCCTTGTTTATTTGGGCAAACATTTCAGTGGAAAGATCTGTTCCAGGTGAGAAGATGCAGTAGCCAAGGCCCGCATTGCCGAAATGATAGGGTACCATTTTATCGGTATGTGCCCGCCAGAATGTACCGAGATACAGGTCAAATGGCTGAGAAGGCTGGAACGATGCATTCTGAGCTGCTGATGGTTTTCCGGAATCCTTTTTTGTTGGTTCGTCGAGGAAAAAGAGGGTTGGCTTTCGTTTCTCTGCCGGACGCGGAGCTGCAGGTGCAGGAGAGGGTGTTCGCCCTGCCGGAGCAGAAGAAGCTGCCTGAGGTTTTGCAGCTGGGCGTTTCGTGGTATGCTGCTGTTTTTTTGCAGGAGATTTTTGCGTGGTGTTCCGTGTTTTGCGAGTCTGCTGTGGAGGATGCACAGGCTGTTTTGGACCAGCAGCAGGCTGCCTGCGGGGGGGATTGGCGTGCGGAATGGAACGCCGGATAGTACGCAGCGCCATGTTGGAGGAACGCAGTGCGGCCATTGCCAACAAATTGCTTGTAGTACCGAGAAGAAGTGCAAGTACAACCCAGATCGGTGGGTAAGGATTAACAGCGGGGACCTCTGTTGTTTCAAGGCTGGCGCTGGTTTCTGCTGCTTCTGTATCATCGCTGTCTGTCTTTTCCGTCGATGCTTTTTTTGTCAATTTGGTCGAAAAAACATTGGAATCATCACTCCAGCCTGCAATGACATCTGTGAAGCCATAAAAATTGCCGCTGTAAGTATAGCAGTGTGTGCCATCGAAAAACACCAGTCCATCACGGAACACACACAGGGTATAGGTTACATTGCGGTTCAACTGATAGTTTACACCAAATTTTTTGTATTCCGAGCCGTCATACCGCATGACAGCGAGGTCACCGGCATCCATATATAGGTAGACATTCTGGCTCTGTGGCAGGATAATGCGGCAGAGCGCGCCGTTTTTACCTGCTGTCGGATTGGAAACCGTAAAATAGCAGACAACTGCATCATCCCCGGAAGCAGCCTCTGTATATGCTTTATACTGCGCCTGATACGCGACTTCGGAGCCGTTGATGTCAACCGAACCCATGCGCGCCGCAGATGCCGGAATACCGATTACCAGAAGGCAGGCACAGAAAAGTGTCAGGATTCGGGCAATCCGCCGGATTGTATCAAAATATAATTTTTTTGAAATCAAAATACATTCCCCTCATGTATGTCGAATTTTGCAGGAATATGCCATTACACTATTATAACGATAAAATAAACGAATAACAAGACCTCTGTTTTCTTATGCGCAAAGAAAATAAAAAGGGAAAAGGTTTCCGGTTGTATTTCCGAATTTTCCCTGCTATAATGTACCATAGAGAAATATTCATAAGAAATGAGGTTTTTCACATGGCACATTATGATCTGAAAACGTCCCAGTTGCGCGAATATGTTGACGTGTTGAAAGCAGGCGATACG
Source organism: Clostridia bacterium (assembly GCA_021205365.1). Classification (GTDB taxonomy): domain Bacteria; phylum Bacillota; class Clostridia; order Oscillospirales; family Butyricicoccaceae; genus Butyricicoccus_A. The sequence continues at coordinate 30,867 of JAJPXP010000050.1, read as the reverse complement.
GTATCTCTGACAGGAACCGTATATACGGCGCGTGATGCCGCGCACAAAAAGATTATTGCGGCGCTGGAAGCTGGTGAGCAGGTTCCTTTTGATATTCAGGATTCTGTTGTTTATTATGCGGGCCCGACTCCGGCGAAGCCGGGACAGGTCATTGGTGCCTGCGGCCCGACAACTTCTGGCCGTATGGATCCATTTTCCCCAACTCTCATTCAAAAGGGACAGGTATGCATGATCGGCAAGGGTGTGCGAAATCAGGCAGTACATGATGCAATGCAGAAATATGGCTGTGTTTATATGGTGGCAATCGGCGGTGCAGGTGCAATTATTGCAGATTCCGTGCGTTCGCTTGAGGTTGTTGCATATGATGAGCTTGGCTGTGAATCCGTGAAGCGTCTGACGGTAGAGAATTTTCCGGCAATCGTTTCCATGGACGCACAGGGAGGCAGCCTGTATGCAACCGGCATTGCTGCATTCCGTACAGCAGACTAACCGGTATTTTGTCTGAAATTTAACAATTGGAATCATGTGGAATGCCGCTTTCCGGCTATGGCGGGAGCGGCTGTATTTCCGTACAGAAATACGGCATGCAATGGTTCGTGTCAAAACGCCAATTTTTGACGGAAATTTTTCAAAATCATGAAAGTTGGCATAAATAAACAAAGATTCGGAACAGGAATTATAAGAAATACACATATGATGCAGGTTTGGCGTCACATTTTGCAGCACTTTATAACAGAAAGTAAGGTACATATCATCAAAGAATACACAACATGTCATCATCTGTACTGACAAAAGGCAGGTATCACCTGTTTGACAATGATTCGTTGTTACGATACAATACATTTGTTAAGAATACGACAAACTTTCATTTTTCTGGGAAAGGGAGAAGTGTCCATGAGAAATTTTGAGACTGATGTCCAGAAGATAAAATACAAGGTATTGCGTGCAGTTGCGGAGCATGCCTTGAATGAAAAGATGGACGATGTGTATTATTCGGTTCCGCTTGAGGTTATCCCGGGAAAGAAACCGACGATGCGGTGCTGTGTATATAAAGAACGTGCCATTGTCACCGAGCGTGTACATAATGCCCTGGGCGGCGAGCAGGGAAGCGATATTATCCAGGTTATTGACATTGCATGTGATGAATGTCCGGTTGACCGCTATACTGTCAGCAATGCCTGTCGTGGATGTCTGGCCCATCGGTGCATGAAAGCCTGTCCGCGCAATGCAATCACCAAGGGCCGCGACGGCAAGGCTGAAATTGATCCAGAAAAGTGCATCCATTGCGGACGCTGTGCAAAGGCCTGTCCATATGGCGCGATTACGGAAAATATCCGCCCATGTGAACGTGCTTGCAAGATCGGCGCAATTAAGATGAATGACCAGCAGAAGGCGGAAATCAATTATGAAAAGTGTATCAACTGCGGCGCTTGTGTGAGCCAGTGCCCGTTTGGCGCGGTGGTTGATAATTCTTATATGGTAGATGCGATCAATTTGATCAAGCAGGCAGATCACCGCGGTTACTATACCGTAGCAATCATTGCTCCTGCTATTGCATCCCAGTATCAGAAGGCATCCCTTGGGCAGGTAAAGCAGGCGCTGCGCAATCTGGGCTTCCATGATGTTGTCGAAGCGGCGCTGGGTGCGGACATGGTTGCAAAGAAGGAAACGAAGGAATTGGTAGAAAAGGGATTCCTGACCTCCTCCTGCTGCCCCGCATTTGTACGGTATATCCAGCAGCATGTGCCGGAAATGGCAGAGCATATTTCCCACAACCTGTCCCCGATGGCTGAGATTGGCAGATATATCAAGGAGAACAGCGCATGGCCGATTAAGACGATCTTCATTGGCCCTTGTACAGCAAAGAAATACGAGCAGAAGCTCGACACGGTCAGACCGTGGATTGACTGCGTCATCACCTTCGAGGAGATGCAGGCGCTTCTGGATGCTGCAGGCTTGCCGCCGGAAGAGCAGAGCGATCAGCCAATGAATGATGCATCCTACTATGGACGTGTCTTTGGCCGTTCCGGTGGTCTGACCGAGGCTGTTATACAGAGCGCGAAGGAGCAGGAAGTTGACTTCGTTCCAAAGGCTGCGGTCTGCAGCGGCATTGAACAGTGCAAGGTTGCATTGCTCAAAGCGAAGATGGGACGTCTGGCAGAAAACTTTATCGAGGGTATGGCATGCGAAGGCGGCTGTATCAACGGTGCGGGCGTGATTAACCATTCTCCGAAGGATAAGATGACGCTCGACAAGTATGCGAAGGAAAGCCAGAAGGAAGGCATCAATATGTCCATTGGCAGCTACGAAACCAAATTCTAAAAATCTTCTTTCTATTTTATCCCCATATGCCGCCGGAGGCTTGCCTCCGGCGGCTTTTTGTGTTGCAGGGCTGCACGTTTTTGTTGTGTTGGAGAGGCTGTCCTGCGCATAGGATGGTGAGAGATATTATCCAGAAAGGGGAAATCCTATGCCAACGGTATTTCTTAGCCCGTCCACACAGGAGTTTAATCCGTATTATGATGGTGTGGGCAATGAAGAATATTATATGAATCTTATCGCCGACGCGATGGTGCCATATTTAGAGGCATCCGGTATCCAGGTTGTACGCAATACCACGGAAGATACAGCTTTAACCAGCGCACAGAAATCCAATGCCGCAAATGTACAGTTTCATCTTGCGCTTCATTCGAATGCCGCACCGGAGAACCTTGCCGGCCAGCTGCGTGGGACAGATGTTTATTATTATACCGGAAGTGCAGAAGGACAGCGGGCAGCTGAGATTTTTGCCAATAATTTCAGCCTGATTTCACCAACACCGCAGCTAGTGGATATCATTCCCACTACGCGGCTTGCAGAGCTTCGGCGGACAGCTGCACCTGCTATCCTGATTGAAATTGCCTATCATGATAATCCGGATGACGTAAATTGGATTCGAGGCAATATCCGCGATATCGCCAGGAATCTGTCGGTGTCAACGGCAGACTTTTTTGGCGTGCCATTCCGACAGCCGTAAAGGCGGTGGCATATAGTGAGAAAACCGAAAAAAAGGCCATGGCACTGTGAAGCTGTTATACTGGGCATACTGCTGCTCTTTGCCGTGGTTGGCGCGGGCATTGAGAGGCAGAAAGCCAAAACGGCCTCTGCACAGGATACTGCTGTGATGCTTCCAGTGGCAATGTATCATAGCGTGACGGATGAAGGTGATTCACCGGGGGAATATGTCATTTCACCAGCTATGCTGGAACAGGATTTAAAATATCTGTCAGACCGGGGATATGAGACAGTAATTTTTACCGATCTGATTTCCTATGTAAATAACGGAACACCGCTGCCGGAAAAACCGGTTATGCTGACCTTTGATGACGGATACTATAACAATTACAGCAATGCATATCCGCTGCTGCAGAAATATGGCATGCAGGCGGTGCTGTCGCCGGTAGGGGCGCTGGTGGAGCAATTTTCCGAAACCGATGATCCGGAGGAGCATGAGGCATGGTCTTACTGTACCCGGGAGGAACTTTTGGAGATGTCTAATTCCGGCGTGATAGAAATACAGAACCATTCCTACGATTTTCATGAGCTGAATCCGCGTAAAGGTTGCTTACGCCAGACAGGAGAGGATGAAGCGGCCTACCGGACCATTTTTATGGATGACACACAGAAAGCACAGGATTTGTTTGTATCACTGGGCATTCCGAAACCCGTTTGTTACACGTATCCGTACGGTGCAAGAAATGAAGAAACCGATTTGCTGGTGGAGGAATGCGGTTTTCCGGCATCCCTCAGCTGCGAAGAGGGGATTACCAGCATTGTGCATGATCCGGCATGCTTGAAGAATATCCGCCGCTACAACCGCGATGGACGGCTGAGCAGTGAGCAGTTTTGGCAGAAGATGCTGGGACAGATAGAGGAGGGAAGCTGATATGCAGGAATTTCCGCATGGCTCCTGCTGCCGCATCGTTGACCTGCGGTGCAAGGAGGTTATCAGCATTTGTGACGGAAGCCGGCTGGGATATGTCAATGATGTGGAAATCGATACCTGCACTGGACGGCTGGTAGCTATTGTGGTGCCGGGAAGGGTAAAGTTCAGTCTTCTGGGAAGGCGGGAGGATTTTGTGATTCCATGGGAAGCCATCCGCCGGATCGGGGATGACATTATCCTGACCAGCTTTTGTCCAAAGCAGCCCTTTGACCGGAAACGGGATGAAAAGGAATGTTTTTCGAAAAAATAAAAAAGTTTTTCTTGCGTTTCCCAACTGTATATGATAAAATCATCTGGTATGAAAAATACACACACATCGCGTAAAGCGGCGTGGTGCCCTGTAGACATAGAGTGCAGGGTCGCTGCCAAATGGAACGATGTGGAGGAAAAACTAAGGAGGACATTTCAATGTCAGTTATTTCTATGAAGCAGCTGCTGGAAGCAGGCGTGCACTTCGGTCATCAGACCAGAAGATGGAACCCGAAAATGGCGCAGTACATTTTCACCGAAAGAAACGGTATCTACATTATCGATCTGCAGAAGACCGTTAAGAAGCTGGAAGAAGCTTACTTCTTCGTACGTGATACCGCTGCTGCTGGCGAATCCATCCTGTTCGTTGGTACCAAGAAGCAGGCACAGGACGCGATTCGTGAGGAAGCTGAGCGCGCTGGTATGTACTATGTAAACGCTAGATGGCTGGGCGGCATGCTGACCAACTTTACCACTATGCGTACCCGTATCGCTCGTCTGAACCAGCTGAAGAAGATGCAGGAAGACGGCACTTTTGATCTGCTGCCGAAGAAGGAAGTTATCAAGCTGCAGCTGGAGATTGCTAAGCTGGAAAAGTACCTGGGCGGCGTTAAGGACATGAAGAAGCTGCCGGGCGCTATGTTCGTTGTTGATCCGCGCAAGGAAAAGAATGCCATTGCTGAAGCTCGCAAGCTGAAGATTCCGGTAGTAGCTATCGTTGATACCAACTGTGATCCGGATGAAGTTGACTACGTTATCCCGGGCAATGATGACGCAATCCGCGCTATCAAGCTGATCTCTTCCACCATGGCTAACGCTGTTCTGGAAGGCAAGCAGGGCGAACAGCTCGCTTCTGAAGAGGCAGAGGAAAAGGCTGCTGAATAAGTTTTGAAATGATATCAGGAAAAGCCCGCCGTGTTGATCGGGCGGGCTTTTTTCACAAAAAACGGAATAATACTAGGGAGGACTCACATCATGGCATTTACTGCAAAGGATGTTAAAGCTCTGCGTGAGCAGACCAATGTTGGTATGATGGATTGCAAGAAGGCACTGCAGGAAGCTGACGGTGATTTCGACAAGGCAGTTGAAATTCTGCGTGAAAAGGGCTTGGCTAAGGCTGCTAAGAAGGCTAGCCGCATTGCTGCTGAAGGCATTGTAACCATTGAAGTATGCGACGCATGCGGCGCTGCTGCAATTGTTGAAGTTAATTCTGAGACTGACTTCGTTGCTAAGAACGCTGATTTCCAGAAGTTCGCTTCTGATGTAGCTAAGGTAGTTATCACAGAAAACCCGGCTGACGTTGATGCTCTGAAGGCTTGCAAGATGGGCGATACCGACGTTGCTGGCGCTCTGCAGGATAAGGTTTTGACTATCGGCGAGAACCTGCAGATCCGCCGTTTCGAGCGTTACGATGAGAGCACTGTAAACGTTGGCTACACCCATATGGGCGGTGTCATCGGTGTTCTGGTAGCTCTGGAAGTATCTGATGATATCAAGGGCAACCCGGCTGTTGCTGAGCTGGGCAAGGATATCGGCATGCAGGCTGCTGCAATGCGCCCGCTGTTCATGGACAAGTCTGACGTAGATCAGGCTACATTGGACAGAGAGAAGGAAATCCTGCTGGCTCAGGCTATGGAGGAGAACAAGACCGCTGCTAAGCCGAAGCCGCAGAACATCATCGAGAAGATGGTTATGGGCCGTATTGGCAAGTACTACGAGGAGAACTGCCTCCTGCAGCAGGCTTTTGTTAAGGAGAACAAGGTTTCCGTTGAGAAGCACATCGCTGCTGTAGCAAAGGAACTGGGCGGCTCCATTAAGCTGGCGAAGTACACCCGTTACGAGAAGGGCGAAGGCATTGAAAAGAAGCAGGACGACTTCGCTGCAGAAGTTGCTTCCATGACAAAGTAATTTTGTAATTACGAAATTGAATGCATAACCTGCGGCCTCCTGCCGTTGTGCAGGAGGCTGTTTTAAAGGATTGACAGTTTACTCAGTTACAGTTTAATTTACTAAAGTATAATATTCGAGAGGATTTTTACCATGGCACCACAGAAGGGCAATTTGATGACCTTCCGCAAGGATATCAAGGTTGTAGATGCAACCATCCGTGACGGAGGCCTGTGCAATAATTTTTACTTTACAGATGAATTTATCCGCGACCTGTATCAGACCAATCTGGAGGCAGGCGTGGATTATATGGAATTTGGCTATAAGGCTTCCAAGGATTTATTTGATCCGGCGGAATTTGGCAAGTGGAAGTTCTGCCATGATGAGGATATCTATGATATCGTCGGTGAGAACGATACTGATATGAAGATTGCTGTTATGGCAGATGTCGGCAGAACCAATTACAAGCGTGACATTGTAGAGCGCAGCAACAGCCCGATTGACCTGGTCCGCGTTGCAACCTATATCAACACGATACCGTCTGCAATCGAAATGATCGAGCATTGTGCAAAAATGGGCTATGAAACTACCTGCAATATCATGGCGATTTCCAAGGCGCGCAAAGAGGATTTGCTGGAAGCACTGGAGATGATTGGCCAGAGCTCGGCAAATGCTGTTTATCTGGTAGACAGCTATGGCTCCCTGTATCCGGAGGAAATCCGCGTTTTGTCTGAAATGTACATGGAGAAGATGGACAAATACGGAAAGCAGGTTGGCATCCATGCCCATAACAACCAGATGCTGGCATTTGCAAATACCATTGAAGCGTGCGCTATGGGCGTCAGCATGTTGGACGCTACCATGAACGGTATGGGCCGCGGCGCAGGCAACTGTATGCTGGAACAGCTGCTCGGCTTCCTGAAGAACCCGAATTACCATATGACACCGGTTCTGCGCTTTTTGGAGAAGCACATGGACAAGCTGCGTGAAGAGGGCGTACAGTGGGGCTACAACAGTGCCTACCTGCTGACCGGACGTCTGAACATGCATCCGCGTTCTGCAATCAGCTTTACAAAGGGAAAACGCCATGATTATGCGCGTTTCTATCTTGATTTGGATCAGGAATAATCCAATTTGATAACCGATATGCCGTTCAGGACAGCCTGTGCGGCATATTTTTTGCAAAAAATATGAATACTGCTTTTGTGCATTGTGCAAATCAACAAAAAATAATTTATGTATAAAACGTACATTGTGCAAAAAAACTATATACTGTATAATAATAATTATGATAAGGGATGATATACACAGCCTTTTTGTTATAGATAATAGATGGAGATGATACAGGATGACCTTACGGAATCTGCGGATTTTCCTGGCGGTTGCTGATTGCGGAAGCATGAGCGAAGCGGCAAAAAAGATGCATATTGCACAGCCGTCTGTCAGTGGAACCATTGGTGAAATAGAAGATCAATATGGTGTACGCCTGTTTGAGCGTCTGGGACGCCGGCTCTATATAACGCCGACGGGTACACAGCTGCGTGAATATGCGAGGCATATTTTGTCCATGTATGATGCGATGGAGCAGCGGCTGAAAAACGCAGATGAAACCGATCTGCTGCGTGTGGGCGCGACGGTTACGGTGGGCACCTGTGTCCTTGGCGGCGCATTGCAGCGGTATATGAGGGAAACAGGAAACCAGTCGCCACAGGTCGTGGTTGATAATACACATGTCATGGAACAGATGCTGCTAAAAAGCGAGTTGGACGTGGCAATTGTGGAGGGTAAAATTACCAGCCCGGATCTGGTCACACAGTTTATGATGAATGACCCACTTGCGCTGGTCTGTGCGCGGGATAAAAATCCGTTTGGAAACAAAAAAACGGTCCGTCTGGCAGAGCTGCAGGACATTCCGTTTATTCTGCGTGAGAAGGGCAGCGGTACCCGCGAGGTATTTGAAACGGTCATGCCGCGGGTAAATGCCCAGTGGGTGTGTAACAACAGTGAAGCCATCCTGCGCGGTACGGAAATGGGCTTTGGTATGACGGTGATTTCCCGCCGTCTGGCCTCCGAGCGCCTCCGTTCCGGCCGCCTCGTGGAAATCCATGTGGCAGATGCCTCTCTGGAACGCCAATTTACCATTGTATGGCATAAAAACAAGTATTTTGGCACAAGCCTGCAGCAGTTCATTGATATCTGTGCACAGTATGGCAGAAATATCACAGATTGATTCGGAAAATACATGAAAAAGGCTCCCTCGTTGCAGGGAGCCTTTGGTTTGCCTATATTCTCGCTTCAATGGCATCGTTCAGGGTTTGGATTGCCTTGATGCGCCCGAATTTTTTGTCTTGGGATTCAATGATCGTCCATGGAGCATATTCTGTGGAGGTCAGGCGAATCATATCGTTGACAGCATTTTCATACAGATCCCACTTTTCCCGGTTGCGCCAGTCTTCATCTGTGATTTTCCATTGCTTTTCTGGTGTATTCTGGCGTTCCGTAAAGCGGCGGAGCTGTTCATCGGAATCGATATGCAGCCAGAATTTGATGAGGATTGCGCCCCATTTCTGCAGCTCATATTCGAACTCATTTAGCTCCTGATAAGCACGCTTCCATTCCTCTTTAGAGCAGAAGCTCTCCAGACGTTCCACCATAACACGGCCATACCAGGTGCGGTCAAATACAGTCACATGGCCGTCTTTGGGCAGATTCTGCCAGAAGCGCCACAGATGGTTATGTGCTTTTTCAATCGGGGTTGGGGAGGCAACCGGAACAACCTCATATCCGCGCGGGTCCAGTGCAGCCGTCAGGCGCTTGATATTGCCGCCTTTGCCGGCAGCGTCCCAGCCTTCGTATGCTATCACAATTGGAATCCGCTCCCGATAAATGATGTTATGCAGCTTGGCAAGCTTTTTCTGTTCTTTCTTCAGTAATGTGCGGTATGTGGCATCTTCCAGATTGCGGTACAGCGGGACATCCTCCAGCTTGGACTGTTTGATCAGATGGAAAGAATGTACCTGCGCATGGTACTCTGAGGGGACAATGATTTTCTTTTCATCCAAAGCGGAACGAATAGAATCCACAATAATCTCATAGATTTCGTTCATTGCGCTGCGGCGTTCCATAGCGCTGATGATATGCCAAGGGGCAAAGACTGTGTTGGTCTTTTCCAGCATTTCATCGTAAACACGATAATATTCTTTATAATGTTTATTGCGGAATTTGTCGCGCTCGGTCACGCGCCATTTTGTGTTTTTGTTGCTCATCAGCTTGGCATGACGCCTTGCCTGTTCTTTTGCAGAGATGTGGAGGAAAAATTTAATAATCAAATAGCCGTCCTGAGAGAGCTGGCGTTCAAAGGTGTTGATACTGTCCATACGGCTGTAGGCATCTTCCACACACAAATCCTTTTCGATACGTGCACGCGAAACTTCAGGATACCAGCTTTCGTCAAATATTGCCATTTTGCCGCGTTCCGGCGTCCTTTTCCAGTGACGCCACAGGAAAGGATAGCGCTGCTCTTCCGGTGTAGGGTCCTTGGTGTTGTAAACCTTGAAAAAACGAGGGTCGAGGGTCTGGATCATATTGGCAATCATACTGCCCTTGCCGGAAGAATCCCAGCCCTCGAACAGTACAATGACAGGCAGCTTGCTTTCTTTCATACGGTGCTGCAAATTAGCCAGTTCTCCACGTATTGCGCGGGTTTCCAGACGATATTCCACATCAGTCATGCGGCGGTTGAAATCAATGGTGTTTAACATAGCGTGCCCCTCCTTGTACTGAATGATAAATTGATATGTACTATTATACCATAGAAATCGGAAAAAATTAGTAATGATATGTACAAAATGACGAAATGCTTTTGTGCATAATGATAAATGATATGCAAATGATACAGGATTTTCGGATGGGGCTTGACAATACGGTCAAAAAACTGATACTATCAAAACAGAAATGATTCTTGTTTTGAATGATTGGAAAGAGGTGGCCGGATGAAATATTCAAGACAGAGAGAGCTGATCCGCAAGGCTGTGGAGAAATCCCAATGTCATCCGACAGCTGATGCCGTATATCAGGAAGTACGGAAAAAAGAGCCAACTATCAGCCTTGCGACGGTTTATCGTAATCTCCATCAGCTTGCTGACAACCGGATGATCCGGCGTGTCGTGGTTCCGGGAGATTCGGAACATTTTGATCATAAATTAGCCTATCATGAGCATATGATCTGCACACAGTGCGGCAGCATCGTGGATATCTGGCCGGAGGAGCCCCTGCATGAGCAGTGGGAAAAAATGTTCCCTGATACGGGGATCACCGACTATGATTTAATTCTATACGGTTTATGCTGCAATTGTGTAAAGGATAAAACAACTGAGTGAGGGGTATAGCATACCCTGTGGAAAGGATGTGTCGTAATGGAACTGAAGGGTTCAAGAACAGAAGCGAATCTCGCTGCGGCATTTGCTGGCGAGACACAGGCAAGAAGCAAGTACACTTACTATGCTTCCAAGGCGAAAAAGGATGGCTATGAGCAGATTGCTGCACTGTTTCTGGAGACAGCAGAAAACGAAAAGGAGCATGCAAAAATCTGGTTTAAGCTGCTGCATGGCGGACAGATTCCCGATACGGAAACCAACCTGAAGGACGCCGCTGCAGGTGAAAACTACGAGTGGACCGACATGTATGCAACATTTGCAAAGGAAGCGCGTGAGGAAGGCTTTGATTATATCGCATTCCTGTTTGAGCAGGTCGGCGAAATTGAAAAGGAGCACGAGCAGCGCTATCTGAAGCTGCTGGAAAACATTGAGAAGGGCATTGTCTTCTCCAGAGAAGGCGATACCATCTGGAAGTGCCGCAACTGCGGACATATTGTCGTCGGCAAACAAGCGCCGGAGGTCTGTCCGGTATGTGCGCATCCACAGTCGTATTTTGAGATCAAAGCAGAGAATTATTAAAATATGTTGGGCGGAAGCGACAGGCTTCCGCCTTTTATTTTGAAAAAACATACGTTTTATAGGATAAAAAGAGCACAATAGAGGAAAAATGAGGAGAAAAAATAGTACCAATAGAGTATCGGCTTGCGGACGGCAAAACTGCAATTTGGTTTGTGCAAATTGCAAAAAATACGTTGCGATATTGTGAGAAGTTTGTTATAATAAGAACAATAATTATTTCCAATAGCACAATTTGTAATCATGGAATTTTGCCGTGGCATTGTGGGGAAAGAAAAGACAGGATATATTTATTTAAGGAGGAAGAAAAATGAAACGCGTCGGTATGTTGACGAGTGGCGGCGACTGCCAGGGTCTGAACTCTACCCTGCGAGGCGTTGCGAAAGCATTGTATGAGGAATACGGCGAGGAAGTTGAAATTTATGGCTTCCGCGATGGCTATAAGGGTTTGATCGAAGGAAATGTGCGTCTGATGACACCGCGTGATTTTTCTGGAATCCTGACTGTAGGCGGTACCATTCTGGGTACTTCCCGCCAGCCGTTCAAGAACATGCGTGATAAGGATGAGAACGGCGTTGACAAGGTTACCAAGATGATCAAGACTTACAATGAGATGGAGCTTGACTGTCTGGTTATCCTCGGCGGCAACGGCACCACGAAGACGGCTAATCTGCTGCGTGAGGAAGGCTTGAATGTTATTTCACTGCCGAAGACCATCGACAATGACCTGTGGGGCACGGAAGTCACTTTCGGCTACCAGACCGCAATGGACATTGCTACTGATGTTATCGATAAAATCCATTCCACAGCAACCTCCCATAGCCGCGTATTCCTTGTTGAAATCATGGGACATGGCGCAGGCTGGCTGACGCTGACTGCCGGTATCGCAGGCGGCGCCGATATTATCCTGATTCCGGAAATCCCTTACGATCTGGATGCAGTTGTGAACAAGCTGAACGAACGCAAGAAGAATGGACATTCCTTTACCATCGTAGCAGTTGCAGAAGGTGCGATTTCCCAGGAAGAGGCAGCTATGTCCAAGAAGGAATTTAAGGCTGCACGTGCGGCTATGACTGACCCGTCTATTAGCTTTAAGCTGGCTCGTGAGCTGGGTGAAAAGTGTGGTCAGGAAATCCGCGTTGTTAACCCGGGACACTTCCAGCGAGGCGGCGGACCGGATGCATATGACCGTATCCTGACTACCCGCCTGGGTACCGGAGCTGCCCGCCTGATTAAGCACAAGCAGTACGGTAACATGGTAGCCATCCGTAACAACCAGATTGTTGCAGTTCCGCTGAGTGAGGTTGCAGGTAAGCTGAAGACTGTACCGATTGACAATGATCTGGTAGAAGCAGCCCGCAATATCGGCATCAGCTTTGGTGACGAGAAGCCGGGTAAGAAGGAAAAGAAAAAGGACAAAAAGAAGGATAAGGACAAGGAAAAAGATAAAGACAAAGATAAGGACAAGGAGAAGAAAAACTGAGTTTTCTGCATCCAGTCTAATATGAAAATAAGGGCTGTCCGGCGGCTGTCGGACAGCCCTTACAAGGTTTTAGAATCGGAATACCTGGAGGATTGCAAATGAAAGCAGCATTGATTCAGCTGCGTGTAAGCAGTGACGAAATACCAGCAGAACGCTGGACAAGGGTTGAACGTATTTTGTCTCAGTTGGAGGGCGAACCGCTTGATTTTCTTATGCTGCCGGAATTATGGGCTGTCGGTTTCTCCAATTTTGAGCAGTATGCGGAAGAGGCAGAGACACTGCAGGGGACTACATTGCTGCGTCTTATTCCATGGGCCCGCAGGTTGCATTGCCATGTTTTAACGGGAAGCTTTGTAGAAAAGACACGAGATGGCATGTATAATACGATGGCACTGCTGGATACCAATGGTTTTTTGCTGGGAACCTATCGAAAGATGCATTTATTCGGATTTGATTCTCGGGAACGGGAGCTGCTGAAGCCGGGAAATAAGACCAGTGAAATCTATACATCTTATGGTATTTTAGGACTTGCTACCTGTTATGATCTGCGTTTCCCGGAACAGTTCCGGCATATGACGGAACGCGGGGCAACGGCATTTGTGGTTTCTGCTGCATGGCCGAAGGCACGGCTGGAAGACTGGAAACTGTTTTGCAGGGTGCGTGCATTGGAAAACCAGAGTTTTCTGCTTGCCTGTAATCATACCGGTGAAATTGACGGCTGCGCAGGTGCTGGTCACAGTATGATTGTAGCCCCGGACGGCAGGATTTTGGCTGAAGCAGGGGAAGAGGAAGAGATCATTCGTCTGGAGTTTGATATGAATGAGGCACAGCGGTTTCGCAGGGAGTTTCCTGCATTGCGTGACCGTGTTCCAGTCGGATAAAGCAGCTATGCTGGAAGCTTTTGATCTGCTGGAAAGCGGAAAAAGCAAATGCATTACAGTGAATATGAATAACGATGTTGCAGAAGAGGAAGGTATTGCTTGCAGATTTGTGATGGAGAATACTGAACAATTAAAACTGTGGGAAGTATGTTTAAGATACAGATGCATTGTGATTTATGGAGATGGTTTATGATAGATATAGAAAGCTGGATGAAAATTTTTTTACAAGCATTGCAGGATACCTTTGGAGATCGGGTGGAATTTGTCGGCTTGCAAGGCAGTTATGCGAGAGGGGAAGCGACAGAAACCAGTGATATCGATGTTGTGGTTATCTTCGATGAACTGCATGTTGAGGATATCGTTCAATATAACGATATGCTGGACAAGCTCCCGAATAGGGATTTCATATGTGGATTTATTTCCGGGAAGCAGGAATTGTTGCACTGGGAGTCTTCAGATCTGTTTCAGTTTTATTTTGATACACGACCAATCAAAGGCTCACTCACAGAGCTGCAAAGGTTGCTGGATCATGATGCCGTTAACAGGGCGGTCAAATTAGGCGCCTGTAATATTTATCATGCCTGCGTTCACAATATGTTACATGGAAAAAGTGAAGAGGTACTGAAAGCACTATACAAATCAGCAGTGTTTACCATACAGGCCCTTTATTATCAGAAAAAAGGAGAATATGTAAGTACACAAAACGAATTGTTAAAGGCTGTGGACAAAGAGCATCGGGAAATTGTCAGAATAAGTATAGATTTAAAAAACGGTATAGACGTCGCATTTCAAGAAATGTGTGAAAAACTTTTTACTTGGGCAAAAAAGTTGATTTCTGCATGACAACAGATCAAGCAGCAGTTATTCTTGCGGTAGGATTTAGCTGCCGGATGAGGAACTGTGTTTTCCCAAAACGCTTTTTTGGACAATGTAAAGCCCTTTCCGGAGAAAAGCGGAAAGGGCTTTTATAAACGGTATTTGGATCAGGTTGTATGGGTAGATTTCCCAGAGAGCAGGGCATGACAGGATATTGATACCGAACAGGACATGCTATGCTTTCCGGCGTCTCACTGAAAAAACAGGATGCCGCACAGGGGGAATGGAATACGCATCAGTTATGTGAAGTATGTCAAATAGCGTCGTCACAATATTTCAACCCATTGCGCACAGGTAGATTGTGGAACGGAAATCTCACAGAGGGGCCTGTCATAGAGTCCGGTCCGTTTGTCAAGTGGGCAGACAACCACGGTATCGGTGTATTGTCCCGTGATGACGATATGTTCCCCACGCGGCTGGAATGAAAAATGGCGCGGTCCGGAAGTGAAAACCGGTAGATAAAACGGTTCAGACAGTGTCTTGTCCGAACGAATATGATATACAGCCATGTAATTGATACCACGGGAGGATGCATATAAGAACTGCTCGTCATCGGACAGGTGAATATCCGCGGAAAGGGTATCATCCGGGCGTTTTTGGGGTACACAGTCTGTGATCTGCAGCTGTTTTAGCACGCCTGTTTTGACATCACGATGATATGCCAATACCTGAGCCGAAAGCTCTGTGATGACATATACCTGTGTTCCATCCTTGCTGTAGGTCAGATGGCGCGGTCCGGAGCCGGAGAGGGTGATAATTTCTGGCTGTGCAGGATTTAGTATCAGACTTCCATCCGGCTGGATGGAGTAATTGTAAATACGGTCACTGCCGAGATCACAGACCAGCAGAAAGCAGCCATCTGGTGACGGGAACGCCGAATGGATATGTGGATGATCCTGGCGCGGGTGTGGGCCAGATCCGGTGTATGAGATGATCTGCAGCTCACCCGTGGGAATACCGCGTGTATCCAGCTGGCAGCGCAGTAATTCACCATTGGCATAGTTGCAGGCATACAGCGTGCTCCCGACAATGGATAGATGGCAGGTTGAACCGCCGGGGGAACCCATGTGGTGCACGGGTGTTAAACTGTGACCATCAAAAGCGAACGTATGGATACAGCAGCCGGTTTCAGATCGGCCGGTGGTGTACAGATTGCCGTTGTGATAGAGTACATAGGTTGGATTGTATGCGTTTGCAGTGCAAAGCGGAGTGGGTATACCGTCTGGGGAGACGGTAAAACAGCGCACACCTTCTTTGCCGTCCGGAGAGGTGTAAGAACCTGTGAAGATATATTGCATAAAGATGGCCTCCTATATGGTCGGGTGTAACACGTAGTGCCGGACAATGGCTTCCGGTCCGGCGTGGTACACGGGTTTGGATTCCGATTGGCAGATAAAATGAAGATGCTTCAATATTTTTTCACTGGCAGTGTTTTCGGATATCACATCAGCATAGAGGATTGGATGCTTGTATTTCTGATTCATATAATCCAGCATCCAATGGACAGAAGCGGTTGCACATCCCTGGCCCCAGACGGACTGTTTCAGCAGGTAAAACAGCCCAAACTGTACCGTTTTGTTATCTATGCAGAGGCAGCCGACGATTCCGACAAACACATGATCCTGTAGAATAACAAAGACGTCTGATTGCTGCAGCCGATGCAGTTTTTGTCGGGTTTGTTCTAGCGTATACGGTTCCGGTGTACCGGTATAGCGAATGACAGCAGGATCAGACCACAGCAGTTGCAGGTCCTCAAGATACTGTTCACACAGAGGTTCAAAATGTAATTGTACCAAATCCCTCATCTCCTGTGAAAGGGCTTATTCATATTATAGCATTTTCCGACTTTGATGAGAAGGAAAATACAGGATAATTTTTTTGTCTGAGCCGTTTTTCTATTGGATTATGAAAGAAATTATGAGGGGAAGTTCCAAACCGAAAAATTCCTGTTGGAGGGAGGGAAAATGTATACAGATATCCCAGTGTACCGTTTAAAAGTGACGGAAAAGTTGCATGATACACGTATAGGTGAGTGGAATTGTTAAAATTGCTGATTCTTACCCCGCTTTTGGTGGAATTTGGGATGATTTTCATATTGACTTTATCGCGTCAGTTAGATAACATTATATACAGATATTATACAATCACCCATACTATAGGAAAGAGGTTAAACGCAAGATGGCAAAAATTGATTTGAACAAATATGGCATCACCGGAACTACCGAGATCGTTTACAATCCTTCTTACGAAATGTTGTTCGAGGAGGAAACCAAGGAAGGCCTGGAAGGCTACGAAGTAGGCCAGGTTACTGAACTGGATACTGTGAACGTTATGACTGGTATTTACACAGGACGTTCCCCGAAGGATAAGTATATCGTTATGGACGAGAACTCCAAGAACACCGTTTGGTGGACTTCTGACGAGTACAAGAACGATAACCATCCGATGAGCGAGGATGTTTGGAAGAGCGTCAAGGATCTCGCTGTTAAGGAACTGTGCAGCAAGAGACTGTTCGTTGTAGATGCATTCTGCGGCGCAAACAAGGACACCCGCATGGCAATCCGTTTCATCGTTGAGGTTGCTTGGCAGGCACACTTTGTAAAGAACATGTTTATCCAGCCGACCGCTGAGGAACTCGAGAACTTTGAGCCGGATTTCGTTGTTTACAATGCATCTAAGGCAAAGGTTGAGAACTACAAGGAGCTGGGCCTGAACTCCGAAACCTGCGTTGCATTCAATATCACCAGCCGTGAGCAGGTTATCATCAACACCTGGTACGGCGGCGAGATGAAGAAGGGTATGTTCTCTATGATGAACTACTACCTGCCGCTGAAGGGCATCGCTTCCATGCACTGCTCTGCAAACACCGATATGAACGGTGACAACACTGCTATCTTCTTCGGTCTGTCCGGTACTGGTAAGACCACCCTGTCTACCGACCCGAAGCGTCTGCTGATCGGCGACGACGAGCACGGCTGGGATGACAACGGCGTGTTCAACTTCGAGGGTGGCTGCTATGCAAAGGTAATCAACCTGGACAAGGAGTCCGAGCCGGATATCTACAATGCAATCAAGCGTAACGCTCTGCTGGAGAACGTTACCGTTGATGCAGAGGGTAAGATCGACTTCGCTGACAAGAGCGTAACTGAGAACACCCGTGTATCTTATCCGATCGACCACATCGAGAACATCGTACGTCCGGTTTCCACTGCACCGGCTGCAAAGAATGTTATCTTCCTGTCTGCTGACGCATTCGGCGTACTGCCGCCGGTTTCCGTACTGACTCCGGAGCAGACCCAGTACTACTTCCTGTCTGGCTTCACTGCTAAGCTGGCAGGCACCGAGCGCGGCATCACTGAGCCGACCCCGACCTTCTCCGCTTGCTTCGGTCAGGCATTCCTGGAACTGCATCCGACCAAGTATGCAGAAGAGCTGGTTAAGAAGATGGAACAGAGCGGCGCAAAGGCTTATCTGGTAAACACTGGCTGGAACGGCACTGGCAAGCGTATCTCCATCAAGGATACCCGCGGCATCATCGACGCTATCCTGAACGGCGATATCAAGAACGCTCCGACCAAGACCATTCCGCACTTCAACTTCGAAGTTCCGACCGAGCTTCCGGGTGTTGATCCGGCAATTCTGGACCCGCGCGACACCTATGCTGATGCTTCTGAGTGGGAAACCAAGGCTCAGGATCTGGCTCAGAGATTTGTTAAGAACTTCTCTAAGTACGAGGGCAATGAAGCAGGTAAGGCACTGGTTTCTGCTGGTCCGCAGCTCTAATTTTACCGTACAGTCTGATATATAAATTAGAACGCTTATAAAATAGCAGCGGGATTGCAAACCTTTTGGTTCGCAATCCCGCTGTTTTGTTTTTATTGTAGAGAGCCGTTATAATAAACTTCCTCAGTGGGGAAGCTCTGCTTGCTTACATGAGAATACGCCAGTGCCGTCAAAATGTGGGATAAAGCTTTCACTGATGGATTCTGCATCCTGTGTCCAGCCTTCCAGACCGAGCATTTCCATCAGGAAACAGGCATCCTCATATTCTGCATCGGTCAGACGCCGCGTCAGCTCAGGATAATCCGCTAAATCCGTACAGGGTGTGAATTGCCGCATCAGGCTGACAAGGACCTTGCTGCCCCAGCGGGAAGCAATGGTACGGAGAATCTGCGCTGTATCTCCTGCAAGTCCGGGAAGCATCAAATGCCGGATAATCGTACCGCTCCGCAAAAGGCCGTCTGCATCCATTACCGGAATATCTGTTTGCCGCACCATTTCGGAGATGGCTTCCACAGCAATGTCGAAATAATCTGGCGCAGCGGAATAGCGTTCTGCATAATAAGAACTGAAATATTTAAAATCTGGCAGATAGATATCAATCATACCATCCAGCATCTTCAGTGTTTCCACACGTTCATAGCCGCCGCAGTTGTAGACAATGGGAATCAGCAAACCACGGGAACGGGCGAGCGGAATAGCCTGTGCGAGCTGTGCAGAATATTGCGTCGGTGTGACAAGGTCAATGTTGTGCGCACCCTGTTCCTGCAGGGATAGAAGGGTATCAGCAAGACCGGAAATATCGGTGATAATACCTGTTTTTGCAGCCTCACGCCCGGAAATGTCGTGATTCTGGCAGAACACACAGCGCAGAGAACAATGACAGAAAAATACCGTACCTGCCCCGTTGGTGCCGGAGAGACAAGGCTCCTCCCATTGATGGAGGGAAGCAAGTCCAATACGGATTTTGTCATCCGCACCACAGAAGCCCAGTTGTCCTTTTGTACGGTTGATGCCGCAGCTGCGCGGACATAAAGTACAGCGCTCCAGCATGATAATCCCTCCTCTTTTTAAAATAGTATACCATATATTGTGCACAAAAAACAGTAATTGTAATTTGCAAAGAAAACTTGGCGAAATATATTGACAAGTATACTTGGCATTGCTATACTGTAATTGCAAAGAAAACTTGGCAGAAGGAGGGCATGTACATATGAATAAGGAAGATATTTTGGCCAAAGCAAAAAAGGAAAATATCTATGGGGATGAGCGGGAGAAAAAGATCCGTGTTCACAGAGATGCGTTTTCCTGCTGGGGGACAATTATCTTAGGAATTATTATCATGGCAATAAAATTGGTTCGTGTAGAATCTCCGGCAGACATTATCGCGCTCTTTTTCTGTGGGGCGGCAACAGCTTCTCTTTATGAAGCAATACAAACCCGAAAGAAAGTGCATATTATCGTTACAATCGTACTTTTTGTACTTACAATTTATTATTTCTATAAATTCTGTACGGGTATCTTTTAACTAAGGCGATAAAATACGGTTAAAACAAGGAGCATATCTGTTATGAAAAAAGATGAAATTCTGGCAAAGAGCCGCGCAGAAAAACAGGATGAAGGCGTGGAATACATTGCAAATAAAGGCA
>JAJPXP010000050.1:0-11025 GCA_021205365.1 Clostridia bacterium | reverse complement strand
CGCAGAAAAACAGGATGAAGGCGTGGAATACATTGCAAATAAAGGCAGGCATTACGGCGTAAAGGCAATGTGCATCATATTTATTGTGCTGGTTATATTTAATTCCTGTAAGGGTCAGTCCAATTATTCGGTTTTTGCGATGTTCTGGATGTATTGCGGCTTTGAATCCATTGGAAAGTATCGGGCGGGTGGTGACAAAACATGGCTGATCCCCAGCATTTTTTGTGTGATGAGTAGCGTTTTGTTTTTCACTGCGCATATCATGGAGGTATTATAATGGCAGTACACAGGAAAGGGTAATATTGTGGGACAATGGACGACAAACTGATATTAAAAAACAACTTAAAACAGGCAAGAGCAGAAAAAAAATTATCCCAAAGCCAGCTGGCCGACTTGGTCGGTGTATCCCGCAATACGATTAGCTCGATTGAAACCGGACAGTTTAATCCCACTGCAAAGTTGGCGATGATTCTGTGTATTGCGCTGGATAAAAAATTTGAGGAATTGTTCTACTTTTGATGAAGTAAGGAGTGTGCACGATGGAAAAATTCAAAAACTGGCTTTTGCCCGGCGAAGACGGGAGAGAAGCAGAACTGACATCAAGTCTCTTTGGTGAACTGGGGATGCTGGTATCCTTTGTCGGCATCGCAGTTTATAACGCAGTCAAGGGGAAGGATAACCAGCCGCTGTTGATTGTAGTGCTTAGTTTTCTGGCAGGAAAAGGGATCGGAAGATTTTTGGATACCCATGATAAAAAGCACTTGTTGTCTGGTATATTGAATCTGATTTCCGGCGCATTGTATACAGCAAGCTATGTACTGGAAAATAAAGAGAACGAAGGAGAAGAATGAAATGGATTTTCAGAATTTTTCTAAACTTGCAAAGGTTGCACGGGGAGAAATACCTGCGGAAATGGTATTCCGCGGGGGAAAAGTGGTGAATGTGTTCACCGGAGAGATTATCGAAACCTCTGTTGCAGTTACAAATGGTACGATTGTGGGGATTGGTGACCAATATGTGGGTGAGACGGAAATTGATCTGGCTGGAAAATATCTGTGTCCGGGCTTTATTGATGGACATATCCATCTGGAATCTACCATGGTGACGCCTGCGGAACTGGTGGAACAGGCAGTGAAATGCGGTACGACCACGTATATCGTAGACCCGCATGAAGCGGCGAATGTCAGCGGCGCAGACGGCATTGATTATATTTTGCATGAAACAGAGAATGTACCGGCAAATGTATTCGTTATGATGCCGTCCTGTGTCCCATCACTGCCGTTTGAGGATAACGGATGTATCTTCGATGCAGCTGAGATGAAGAACTATATCAACAATCCACGTGTGCTCGGCTTGGGCGAGGTTATGGATTATGTTGGCACGGTTACTGCGGCTCCAATGATGGTGGAAAAACTTGCATTGTTTGATGGTATGCCAAAGGATGGACATGCACCGGGATTGTCCGGCAATGAGCTGAATGCTTATGTGCTGGCGGGGATTACCAATGACCATGAATGCTCCAACTTTGATGAAGTGATGGAAAAGCGCCGTTTGGGTATGCATATCCATATTCGTGAAGGCAGTGCAGCGCGGAATCTGGAACCAATTGTCCGGGGGATTTTGCAGACAAAGCAGGATATCAGCGGCTTTTCCTTCTGTACTGATGATAAGCATATTGAGGACATTCATACCGAAGGACATATTGACCATTGTATCCGCAAAGCAATTGCCTGCGGTATGCAGCCTGTAGATGCCATCCGCATGGCAACGATCCATACAGCAGAGCATTATCATCTGCATCACCGGTTAGGTGCGATTGCTCCGGGACTGCAGGCAGATTTTGTCGCATTGGATGATCTGGAAACGGTAGCGGTCAGCAGAGTTTTCCACAAGGGTGTGGATGTTTCCAGCTTCCATGCACAGCCAAAGCTGCCGATGGACAGCCCGCTGCGCCAGACCGTGCACAGCCTTCCGGTGCAGCCGGAGCAGTTAAACCTGTCCGTGGGCGAGAGCTGTGCTGTCATTCGTGTCATTCCAAACGAAATTATCACTGGACACAAAACAGCAAAGCTTCCGCAGGAGAACGGCCTGTTTGCAGCCGATTCTACCTATAGTAAAATTGCTGTTGTGGAGCGTCATCACAATACCGGAAAGGTGGGTGTTGGTGCTGTTTCCGGCTTCAACATCCGTGGAGGTGCGATTGCTTCTACTGTAGCACATGACAGCCATAATCTGTCTGTTATCGGTGACAATGATGCGGATATGCTGCTGGCGATTGAGCATTTGCGGGACATCGGCGGCGGCTATACGCTGGTAGAAAACGGAAAAATTTTGCATACAGTTCCGCTGCCGATTATGGGGTTGATGAGTGACGCCGGATTTGATACAGTTCAGGCAGAACTTTCTGCCATGATTGCCAAGGCACATGAAATGGGTGTGCCGGAAGGTGTTTCACCGTTGACCCTGCTTTCCTTCCTCGCGTTACCAGTAATTCCAGCTCTGCGCATCACGCCGCGCGGCTTATTTGATGTAGAGCAGATGAAATTTATTGGAGAATAACAAATGGCTCCCTGCCGCTGATTTTATTTCAGCAGTTGGGAGCCATTGATTTTTTATATGTGTTTTATATCGGAAAGGCAATCCTCTGGAGCAAGACCTTCAATGGCGACGATGCGGACATCGTCCCAGCGTTCTTTTTACAGATGAAGCAACAGCTCACGGAGGTCGTCAACGGTATCAACAATGTGAGCGGCCTGATATTCCTCTGCTTCCTCACGGGTACCAAACCCATATAGTACATAGGTGCAGTCAATGCCATACTTACGGGAGCCCACAACATCGTGCAGACGGTCACCGATCATTTCGACATCAGACGGGTCCGGATTTCCGGCACGTTCCAACGCCATCTGAACAATTTGTTCCTTTTTATCCATTTTGCCGTCAAGTGTAGCGCCGCAAATCTGTTCGAGATATGGAGTAAGCCCAAAACGGTCTGCGATACGGATAGAATATTCCTCAGGCTTGCTGGTCACCATATAACAATGTTTGCCAGCTTGCTTCAGATCATCCAGAAGCTTTGGAATACCTTCAAATACGCGGTTTTCAAACAATCCATCAACTGAATAGCGTTCGCGGTAATCATGGACAGCCTGACGCGCCTGGTTCTCATTCATACCGGCGATGTGCTGGAAGCTGTAAATCAGCGGAGGGCCGATAAAACGACGCAGATCTTCTGCG
The DNA here is from genome assembly GCA_021205365.1 of Clostridia bacterium. Classification (GTDB taxonomy): domain Bacteria; phylum Bacillota; class Clostridia; order Oscillospirales; family Butyricicoccaceae; genus Butyricicoccus_A. Next base: position 7,788 of record JAJPXP010000050.1, on the reverse strand, counting down.
CTCGGATAAGGCCAGTTTTGTAAATCCAGTGCATGTTTGACACAATTTAAAATACCCTCTGCGGAATCTGTCAGCGTTCCGTCAAGGTCAAAAAACATAAAATGCTTCATAAATACGCCTGCTTTTTTAACTTTATTTCCTTGAGTTTAGCAGATTTCTGGCAGAGATGCAACTATAATTGTGGTTCCAATTCTGCCCGGAGCTTGAGCAGCGCTTTTTTCTCAATACGGGAAATATAAGAACGGGAAATCCCATGCAGTTTGGCAACCTCACGCTGTGTAAGCGGGGGATTGCCGCCTAATCCATAACGAAGCAAAATAATTTCCTTTTCGCGCGGTTCCAGTATCTGCAAAGCACGGAAAATCAGCTGGTTTTGGTCACTGAGGTCAACCTGTTCCAGACCATGGTCCTGAACGCTCAGGACATCCATTAAGGAGAGGGCATTTCCGTCAGCATCCTGATCCATGGGTTCATTCATTGAGATTTCATTGGACAACTTTTTGGAGGAACGGAAGTACATCAGGATTTCATTTTCAATACAGCGTGAAATATAAGTAGCCAGACGGACATTTTTTTCGGGATTAAAAGTAGAAACACCCTTAATCAGTCCAATGGTTCCAATGGAAATCAGATCATCAGAATCTGCGGCGGTAGAATAATATTTTTTGACAATATGTGCCACCAGGCGAAGATTGTGCTCAATCAAGACTTCCCGTGCGTGAGAATCGCCGTGGAGCATTGCCTGAATACAGGCTTTTTCCTGTTCTGCATTCAAAGGGCGGGGAAAGGAACCGCCTGGTGAAGAAACACGGAGGATACAAAATGCAGCGCCGCAGAGAAGAATGGCAGGTATAGAAAATAACATACAATCACCCTTAGCTTTTGAAGTATTTGCAGCATATGCAGCAGTTTTTTGTCCGGTGACAAAAATATGGATTATTTTTCAGATTCTTATTGGCGAATGAATTTGAAAACATATTGTTCCGTCTTGAACAGTTTGCTCAAAATAGAGAAAAAAGAAATATTCTTTATACAATCCACATATTGACTTGAACAGGAAAAAGGCTATATAAATAGAATAAAAGATTGTAAACGAGGGGTGGTGTGTCATGCAGTACAAAAAAATCCTGGATAATATCCTGGATGCTGGAGAAATATTATTGATTGCCGGGGCAGAGGTCAGCCGCGTGGAGGATACCATACGGCGTATGTCCGCGGCATATGGCTTTATCCGTACGGATGTGTTTACGATTACATCGAGCGTTATGGTTACGGTACATCTAGAAAATGGGGAAACATTATCGCAAATCAGGCGTATCAAGACACATCAAACAGATATGCAAAAAATTGAAGCAGTGAATGCACTTTCACGAACTGTTTGTGCTTCACCGATTCCAGCAGATGAGCTGCAGAAGAAAATTTGCAACATAAAACACGAACCGCAAAGATCTGCAAAGCAGCAGCTGGCAGCATATGTTATTGTAGCGTTCGCGTTTTCCATTTTTTTCGGGGGGAAACTGCGGGATGGCATTGCAGCAGCAATATGCAGCGTAGTTTTATTTGGCATCATTTATATCGGAAACAGAATCCATTTACAGCCGATTATTCTGACGATTCTGGCCTCGGCAATGATGTGTGCATCCGCGTTCCTCACAGTTTGGTGTGGTATGGGGAATGCTGTGGATAAAATCATAATTGGCAATATTATGCTCCTGATTCCCGGTGTGGCTTTGATGTCATCGGTGCGGGATATGATTTTGGGAGATACAATCTCCGGACTGTTGGGGATGTGTGAGGCAATCCTGCGTGCTGTTGCAATTGCAATCGGCTGTGCGCTGGTACTGATGCAGCTTGGAGGAAATATATGACACAGGACATGTTGACTGAACTGCTGATGGCAGGGATTGGCTCCCTGGGCTTTGGGCTCATTTTTCATATTAACGGATATAAATTGCTGATTACCGCATTGGGCGGTGTATTCAACTGGTACATTTATCTGCTTGCATTTGCACATTACAATGACAGAATACTTGGATTTTTCCTTTCTGCGCTGGCAACGGCATTGCTGGGTGAAGTGCTGGCAAGATGGCTGAAAACGCCGGTTATCACGCTGACTGTGCCGATGCTGATTCCTCTGGTTCCCGGCGGTGATCTGTACTACACAACATTGGCATTGGTACAAAGCGATACCGCACGCGTTGCAGAGTTTGGAACGCGGGTAGTCTGGGAAGTGTGTGCCATGTCCCTTGGCATGATTATAGCTGCCTGCTCGGTGCAGATTTTCTGGAAAATTATCATTTATATGGAAAGAAGGCTGCCATGCAGAAAAAGATAATATTCGGATTATAGAACGATTTGGCTTATTTTACTTCTTTAGAATTATAAAACGGTTGAAAAATGGAGAAAAATTCTAATTGATTTTTTTTATGAAGTGTTTAAAATTTATAGTGCAAGGGAATAAAATGTTTTGCAGCGATTTGAAATGATGCTGCAAAATAGGCGGAAAAAGACTCATAAAATATACAACTTACACAAAATGATGTGCTTTATTTCGTGAAATAAAACGCTTGCAATATCCTCTGGCAACAAGTAAAATGAATGCAAGGTAATTGAAAAAAGGTTGACCGGATTCAAAATGGAGGTAGGCATATGTATGATTTGTTAGTGAAGAACGGTCAGATTGTTACGGCTGAAGCAGTGCAGTCTGGAAACATTGCCATTCAAAATGGTAAGATTGCAGCAATCCTGCAGACTGGAGATGAACCGGAAGCTGCAAAGGTAGTGGATGCAAAGGGCAATTATATATTCCCGGGTGCAATTGACACTCATGCACATTTGAATGATCCGGGTTATGAATGGCGTGAGGATTATGCACATGGTACAGCCGCTGCCGCTGTCGGCGGTTATACAACGATTATTGATATGCCGCTGCAGAATGAACCGGCAATGACCAATGCTGAGCTGTTTGATATCAAGAACGCAAAGGTTGGTCCCAATGCCTATGTTGACTATTGCTTCTGGGGCGGCCTGATTCCGGACAACTTTGATGACCTGAAGGGGCTGGATGAGAAGGGCTGTGTTGCATTCAAATCCTTTATTGGACCGGTTTCTCCGGATTACAGCTCCCTGAATTATGGCCAGGCTTATGAAGCCATGCAGATCATCAAGGAATTTGACGGGCGTGCAGGCTTCCATTGTGAGGATTTTGCTACCATCAAGTGGCAGGAGCAGCGCATGAAGAAGGAAGGCCGCATGGACTGGCAGGGCTTTCTGGATTCCCGGCCGGTTATCGCAGAAATGCTGGCAACGGTTGACATTATTGAAATTGCAAAAGCGACCGGCTGCAAGGCACATATTTGCCATGTCAGCAGCCCGGATGTTGCACAGAAGATTAAGGAAGCGCAGCAGGAAGGCTATGATATCACGGCAGAAACCTGCACCCATTATCTGAGCATGAACGATCAGGACGTTATTGAAAATGGCCCGATGTTCAAGTGTGCGCCCCCGTTGCGTTCTCAGGAAGAGGTTGACCGCCTGTGGTCGTACGTGGAGGACGGAACGTTCAGCGGTATTGCAAGTGACCACTCCCCGTGCTCCTATGACGAAAAGTTCAATGCAATCCTCGGTCAGAAGATCAATAATGTATTTGATGTCTGGGGCGGTATCAGCGGCATCCAGAGTGGTATGCAGGTTTCCTTCTATGAAGGTTGCGTAAAGCGCCAGGTGAGCCCGACTGTTCTGGCAAATGCTATGGCAAAGAAGCCGGCAGAGGCTTTTGGGATCTATGGTCAGAAGGGCGATATCCGCATCGGATTTGATGCTGATCTGGTTATTCTGGACCCAGAGAAGGAATGGGAGATTACCAGTGATTCCCTGCTGTATGTAAACAAGATTTCTGCATTCGTTGGCATGAAGGGCAAGGGCCTTCCGGTTTGTACGATCGTTCGAGGCAATATTGTAGCTGAAGATGGTAAGATTACTGGTGAGAAGGGCTGCGGCAATCTGGTGACCAAGCTGAAATAAATGACAGAAAGGAAGGGTTAACGTATGAGTAAAACAATCGTTGACAATCAGGAGTTACGTCCTGAACTGATTGAAGGGGTAAATGAAGACCTTCAGCCGACTAAAAAACGTATTATGGACCCGCTTTCCTATTGTGCAAGCTTTATGGGCGGCTGTGTTTCCATCGGTACATTTTCTATGGGCGCCAGCCTGATCGGTGTCCTGACCGTGGCGCAGGCAATTATTGCAATGTGCATTGGCTGTCTGGTTATTGCTATAGCGCTGGTTATCATCGGCTGCTGCGGTCATAAGTATGGCATTGGTTTCTCTGTACAGCTGAGAAGCTCCTTCGGTACCACAGGTGTTAAGATTCCGGGTATCCTGAGAGGTTTGCCTGCAATTGTATGGTTTGGCTACCAGAGCTGGGTAGGCGCCGGGGCGATCAACAGCTGTTTAAAGCTGCTGTTCGGCTTTGATAACCTTATTGTTGTCTATGCATTGTTCACGATTTTGCAGGTTGCTCTGGCAATCAAGGGCTTTGAAGGCATCAAATGGTTGGAGAATATCTCCTGCATTTTTATCATTGCAATCCTGATTTACATGCTGTATGTTGTCAACACACAGTTCTCTGCTGAGCTGGGTGATGTATTCTCCGGCATCACAGGTACATGGGGTATGCCGTTCTGGGCTGCGACTACTTCGTTCCTCGGCATTTATTCCACTATGATTATCAATGCTTCTGACTATTCCCGTAATGTTCAAAAGAAGGTTGGACCGGTATTCACTGGCAGCATCTACACCGTTGCTATCCTGCCAGTAACGCTGTTCATGGGCCTGATTGGTCTTCTTGTTACTGCGGCTACCGGCAACAGCGATCCGGTTGTTGTATTCTCCACCCTGATGGGCAGCAAGTTCCTGACAGTTGTTACCCTGCTCTTTATTGCATTCGCGCAGGTTACCACCAATGTACTGAACAATATCGTTCCGCCATCCTACATCCTGATGGAATCCTTCCACTTTAAGTGGTCGTATGCAACCATTCTGGTTGGCATTCTGTCTGTAGTAGTTATGCCGTGGAAGCTGGTTACCGCAGAGTCCGCTGCAGGTCTGTCCATGTTCACACAGTTCTATTCCGCATTCCTTGGCCCGATCTTTGCAGTTATGGCTGTTGACTACTTCATTCTGCGCAAGCAGAAGCTGGATATCAACGACATGTACGACAAGCAGGGGCCGTTCAAGGGTATCAATTGGGCAGCGATCATTGCAATTCTGATCGGCTCGGTTTGTTCCCTGTTTATCATGGATCTGTCCTGGTATGTCAGCCTGATTCCGACTGGTGTTGTTTACTACATCCTGATGAAGGTTCTGCCGTCGTCCAGATCCTTCCGCAAGGGCACAATTTTTGATACATAAGACGGTTAAAGGCCAATTCTTCTTTTTCCTATTTTATCCTGAGAGCAGGCATCCGCTTTAGTGGGTGCCTGCTTTAGCATTACGGGTGTAAAATGGATCAACCTATTTTGGATAGATAAAAAACATATTAAAATTTATCCATCCCAGAGTATGTGTTTTGAATGAAAAAAAGTTGAGAAAAAACGTAATATAGAACAAGATTACCATTCTAATTACCCTAAATAGGGAGCTTACACAAAATGGGAATGGTATATTTGTTTATAATGCTCATTGAAATTCTGCTATAAAATGGTCATAATGAACAATATAAAATCTGGTCAATCACTGAGAAGAAATTTTATTTTTTGAAAGAAGGAACTGTATATGGGATATCTTAACAATCAGCTGGGATACAGGGATGAGCTCCTGGAGACGAGATCTGTTATCAAGAAGGATAACTGGGTATTGCTTGAGCCGGACGGACTGGTAAAGAATGCGATTCCGGGATATGTAAATTGTGACGCTACGATCCTTGGTTCCCCGGCAATGGGTGCATCCTTTGCAGATTATATTGTAACCGTCCATGAGGGTGGTAAAAATGATTCGATCGGTGGCAATGGTATTGAGACATTCCTGTACGTTGTAGAAGGTTGTGTGACGGTAAAGAATGCAGACGCAGAAGCTGCTCTGACCAAGGGCGGATACTTCTATTCTCCGGAAAATCTGCCGCTTTCTTTCGTGCACAGCGGTCAGGGTGATGCAAAGCTATATGTATATAGACGCAGATATGAGCCGCTGGAAGGCTATGCTGCACGCACCGTATACGGCAACGAAGAAGACCTTGCATGGGAGTCCTATGAAGGCATGACCAACTGCTATATCCGTGATTTCCTGCCAAAGGATTTTGGCTTTGATATGAATATGCATATCCTGAAATTCCATCTGGGTGCATCTCATGGTTATATTGAGACCCATGTTCAGGAGCACGGCATGTACTTCCTCACAGGCAAGGCTGTATACCGTCTGGATGATGAATGGATTCCAGTTAAAAAGGGAGATTATGTATTCATGGATGCATACTGCCCGCAGGCATGCTATGCAGTTGGTGATGAAGGCAGAGAAGAGGCGCTGACTTATATTTATTCCAAGGATTGCAACCGTGACGTTAAGCTGTAATTAGGAAATATATAGGAAATCCATCAGAATAGGAGAGGATAGTATGAAGGTATCACGTGAAGAACTGAAGAGTCTGATGAAGAATAAGATGCAGAAGGCTGGCCTTCGTGAGGACCATGCTGAATTGACCGCTGAGGTACTGACCTGGTCCCACGAGAGAGGCTATGACTCCCATGGCGCTGTACGTGTTGAGTACTACAGTGAACGTATCTTCAAGGGCGGCATTACCCATGACCCGAAGTTTACATGGACGCAGACCGGCCCGTGCTCTGGTACTTTCGATGGCGATAACGGTGTAGGTTATGTTGTTGCAATCGAAGGTATGAAGAAGGCAATTGAGATGGCAAAGGAGTCCGGCGTTGCGATTGTCGGCATGACCAATATGTCTCATAGCGGCTCCATTGGCTATTATACGGAAATGGCTGCAAAGGAAGATCTTGTGGCAATCTCCTTCTGCCAGTCCGACCCGATGGCAGTTCCATTTGGCGGTACAGAGCCGTATTATGGCACCAATCCGATTTCCTTCGCTGCACCGACTGCGGATGAACGCAGAGTTGTATTTGATATGGCAACTACCGTGCAGGCTTGGGGCAAAATCCTGTCCAAGCGTTCCAAGCATCAGCCGATTCCGGCAGATTGGGCTGTTGACGAAAAGGGCGCTCCGGTTACCGATCCGAATCTGGTGAATGCACTGATGCCGATTGCAGGTGCAAAGGGCTATGGCTTGATGATGATGGTAGACGTATTCTGCGGCGTACTGCTGGGAGTACCGTTTGGTAAGCATGTCAGCTCCATGTATCACGATCTGTCCAAGGGCAGAGAGCTGGGACAGATGCATATTGTGATTGATCCGGACCGTTTTATTGGTAAGGAAGAATTTAAAAAGAGAATGTCCCAGGTTTGCGATGAGCTGGGAGAAATGCCGGCAGCCGAAGGCTATGGAAAGGTTTACTATCCGGGCGAGCGTGCAATCATGAGACGTGATAAGGCGTATGCAACAGGTGGTTTGGATGTCGTTGACGAGATTTATGAGTATCTTGTAAGTGATGACATTCATTATGACAGATACGACCATAAAAACAGATTTGCTGAATAAAAAGGAGAGGGTGCGTTTATGTTAAAAACAGTAGTAAAAAAGGGCAGTTACCATGACTCTGTTGTACTGATGCTGTTGACAAACCACATCTCGGCAATGGAAGGCGTGAAGAAGGTATCCAT
>JAJPXP010000018.1:10963-18027 GCA_021205365.1 Clostridia bacterium | reverse complement strand
TGGCCGTTCAACCTCTCAGTCCGGCTACTGATCGTCGACTTGGTGGGCCGTTACCCCGCCAACTATCTAATCAGACGCGAGCTCATCTTTCAGCGGATTGCTCCTTTGGTATCTCAGGGATGCCCCTAAAATACGTTATGCGGTATTAGCGATCGTTTCCAATCGTTATCCCCCTCTGAAAGGCAGATTGCTCACGCGTTACTCACCCGTCCGCCACTAAGCACAAAAACCGAAGTCTATGTGCTCCGTTCGACTTGCATGTGTTAGGCACGCCGCCAGCGTTCATCCTGAGCCAGGATCAAACTCTCTAAAAATTGTATTATGACGAGTTAACCTCGCTATAATCAAATTTCAGCTATAAGCTGGCTTGCTGTTTTTTCTATACCGAATTTACAGCTTCCGGTTGTCTTTCTGAGTATAAAACTTCAAAAGAATTTCAGGTTTGTAATTCGTTCAAGTTCACGTTGTTTAATTTACAAGGTACAATGCTCACTACTCTCAAATAGTAGCTTTATTATTTTATCATCGATTCAGAGGTTTGTCAAGAACTTTTTTCTTCTTTTTTCAAACTTATTCGATGCATTGCGATGATTTCTCATTAGCAACTTTTATAGTTTATCATGACTTTCCCAGCTTGTCAAGAACTTTTTTACATTCTTTTCAAGTTTTTACTTGTCATGACCGCTGATCTCTCAGCAGCAACTCGATTAGTTTATCACATCTCAGCCATCCTGTCAAGAACTTTTTTCCTTCCGGTCATTTCTTTTTTTCAGTCATTTGGCTGTTTTGTGCTGCCCTCAACCGAGTGCCTGATTAGAATACCACTTTCTTACACTATTGTCAACAACAAATTTCAAAAAAATCCAAAATGTTTTGAAATACACTTGTTAGAAACATTTTTCCATTTATCCCATAATTTATACACAGTTTTTCCACATTCTTCTCCACATCTACAACAATTCCCGCGTGATAATCGAAGTATCCACATGAATTACCGGCCGGCGGATACGGTGCCCATAGACGAGCAATTCATGCAGAATTAAGATCGCACGATACACCTGTGATGTAAAATCCTGTTCTACAACAAAATCAATTCTCCCTTTTTTCAGAGAATGCTTTGCTTCTGGTGTCAGGTCATTTACAACCACGGTCATGCGGCGGCGAATACCTGCTAATGCATCCACGCAGGCTTTTACACTTTCGGTTCCCATAAAGATGCCATGTAATCTCGGACGTGTTTCCAGTGCATGGCGCACGGTTTCATAGGTCAGGTCATAGCGTTCATAGCACTCTGCCAGCTCATAGCAGTCGGAATGAAAGCCCAGTGTTTCCAGATGCTCCAGAAATCCATCCACACGCACACGATGGGACCGAAACTCCATATTTCCGGTAATGACAAGCACCTGATCCTTTGATGAAATACTCCGCGCCATCAATCCGGCTGCAATTTTTCCTGATTTCACCAAATCCTGTCCTACATGACAGATATGTCTGGTATGAGGTAAATCGGAATTATATGTAACTACTGCAATACCTGCCTCAGCCAGCCGTTCAATCTCTGCGGCAATTACAATATTATCCGGCGCATTCAGCACAAGCCCACGCACGCCAAGCGCCAGCATTTCCTCACAGACTTTAATATACTCTTCATCTGATCTGCTGTTCATGCGGTGAACTTCCAGTTTCACTTTTCCTGCATTGATTTCCCTTGCAGCACGGCGAATGCCCTGTAAAGTACTGTTGATGAAATATTCATCCTGCCAGTGTGCTACAATGACGCCAATAGTGATTTTGTCACTGCCCGAAAAACGTTCATCTTTCTGGTATCCCGTTTCCTCTATAATATGTAAGACTCGTGCACGCACCTCCGGGCTAACATCCGGTCGGTTATTCAACACACGGCTGACCGTTCCACGGGATACACCTGCCAGTGCTGCTATGCTTCGTACGGTATGCTTCATCCTGCTACCACCTCTTGATATAGTATAGCACAGATCCCCTCTGTGCGGCACTGCTCTCATCTATTTTTGTCACGCGTCACGGAAATTTCGCCAAATTCAGCCCGTTTTTCTTGTGAACAATGCAACAATAGATTTCCTACTTTTCAGGCATTCATACGAAGCTATTTCACGCTTATTGACTTCCTTTTGTAAACAATATACAATACATGCAGATCAAAGAGAGCACGCCGGCGTGAAAAAAAACTACGACAAATGTTTGAGACAAACTGGAGGAATTATCATGAAAACCATTAAGGTTGGTATTGCAGGGCTTGGCCGTCTGGGCAAGGTACATGCAAACAACATTGCATTTAAAATTCCAAACGCACAGCTGACCGCCGCATGCTCTATCATGCCGGCTGAACTGGAATACGCAAAAGCTGAACTTGGTGTAACAGATGTTTATACCGATTTCCGCGAGATGCTGGAAAAGGCCGACATTGATGCTGTTGCAATCGTGACCACCTCTTCCGAGCACTGCTGGCAGATCGAAGCAGCTCTGGATGCAGGCAAGCATGTCTTCACTGACAAGCCGCTGGGCGTTGATCTGGAACAGTGTAAAATTGCAGAAGCCGCTGTTGAGCGCCACCCAGACAAGGTATTCTTCCTCGGTTTTATGCGCCGTTATGATGCTTCCTATGCCTATGCAAAGAAAAAGATTCAGGAAGGAGCTATCGGAACCCCCTATATGGTAAAGGCTACCGGTATTGACCCGGAAGCGCTGGTAGAAGGCTCCATCCGTTTTGCTGCTACCTCCGGCGGTATCTTCATCGACATGGCAATTCATGATATTGACCTGATGCGATGGTTCCTGGAGGACGAGCCGACTGAGGTTTATGCCATCGGCTCTACTTTTAAGCATCCTGAATTCCAGGAAGTTGGCGACGACGAAACTGCCGTTGCTACCTATAAATTCAAAAACGGCGGTATTGGTATCATTCATGTTGGCCGCACCGCACCGCACGGCTACCATGTAGAGACGGAAATCATTGGCACCGACGGCAGCATCCGCATTAGCCCGGAGCCGGAGAAAAATCTGGCTAAGCTGTATAACACCAGCGGTATTGTTACCGAGTGTGTGGAGTCCTTCCCGGAACGTTTCGCTGAAGCGTATCTGGCAGAAATGCAGGAATTTATTGACTGCATCTGCGAGGGCAAAAAGCCGGGCGTTACAGTATATGACGGCACCAAATCCACAGCAATCGGCTTCGGCACCACCGAAGCCTGGAAGTCCGGCAAGGTCGTTGAACTGTAATATTACATAGCTTTCCCCCAATATCCCCATAGGAAAAGGGCTGCGTTATCCCCGACACGCAGCCCTTTTCTCTCATTCTTCTTCCCCGTCAAGCAGTTCTGCATAGCTGACCTGCAGGACATGGGCAATGGTTTTGAGTTCAATATCCGTAATAAACCGGCTTCCGCTTTCCATACGCTGGATGGCATTTTTGTCCACATCCAGTCCGGCAATCTGCAGCATTTCCGCAAACTGCCGTTGTGATGGATGATCCGGCATTGTGTATCTGTATTTTCGTATTCTTTCTCCACAAATATTATTGCGCCCATCTTCTGTCTTGTTCTTATACATTTTGACCCTCACCAAATGTCAATCACTTGATTTTGGTCTTATCATATGTTAAAATAATAAAAGTATTGACATTCACTGAATGTCAATTGCAAAAAGAGGGAATTGTATCGAATTTTGTACAAAAGAAGCCCATGCTCCCCCAAAATCAGAAAGAGGTATTTATGGAATACACATTCGAAGAAAAGGTCACATTATCCTCTGATTATGAAGAATACGAATTAATCCGTCCGACAGAATCAGATCTTGAGCTAATCCGTACCATTCTCGAAATCGTGGCGAGCCAGCATCACCGCAGCCTCAAAGCGGAGTATGCAGCCATCCAAAGGGAAATCGACGATTACCTCGACATTATGAAGGAAGCTGGCGTCCGGCCATGGCGCGATGCACGCTTTGCTGGCGAAAATCCAACGCCCGAGGAATTTATGTATTACAAAGGAGAGAAAATAGGCCGCGACTTCTGGGAACGGCAGGAATCCCTATATCAGGCCGACCGTTCCGGTAAATGGCACTCATTCAAAAAATAAATCTTTCGCATTGCTTTGGCAATATGCCAGGGCAATGCATTTTTATTTGTAACAGGAAAACTTTCACATAACTTTCACAGTCTAATCACTCCACAGGCTCAAAACACTGGTTTAATATATTCAACATTTTCCTTACATAATCTTTACAAAGGAGACAGCGTATGAACAATCACGTTTTTCAGCGTTATGAAGCCAAGTTTCTGGTGAACCGCCAGCAGCGTATCCTCCTGGAGCAGGCGTTTGCCGATCGTATGGCTCCCGATCCCTATGGCGAGAGCACGATCTGCAACATCTACTATGATACGCCGGATTTCCGCTTGATCCGTCATTCACTGGAAAAGCCGATATATAAAGAAAAGCTCCGCGTCAGGAGCTATGGCCCAGTTCAATCTTCTGATATGGTTTTTCTGGAATTGAAGAAAAAATACAATGGTATTGTCTATAAACGCCGGACTTCCCTGCCGGAACACGATGCCATGGATTTTCTCAACGGAAAAACGGCTCTGGAAAAAGACAGCCAGATTGCTCATGAAATCATGTATTTCTGTTCGTTTTATCAGAATCTGGAACCAAAGGTTCATCTGAGCTATGACCGTTCGGCATATTTTTCCCAAATAGACCCTTCCTTCCGTGTCACCTTTGACCAGAATATCCGCTGGCGACAGGATGATTTGAGCCTGACCTCCCGGCCAGGCGGAGAAAGCATTTTGCAGCCAGGGCAATCGCTGTGCGAAATCAAAGCCGCCGCTGCTATCCCGCTCTGGCTGGTGGAAATCCTGAACAAGGCAAACATCCGCCAAACATCATTTTCCAAATATGGAAGATCATATCAAACTATCTTAATGGACAAAATCTATAGAAACAGAGGTATTCGTTATGCTTGATTCCCTTTTTGCCGGCCTTTATTCCACGGTGGAAGGCAGCATTACCCTTTCGGGTTTTATTGTCAGCATCTTTGCAGCGCTGATTCTCGGCGCACTGATGGCTGCTGTTTATATGTATCGTTCTAATTATACCAAAAGCTTCGCCGTGACACTTGCCACACTTCCGGCAATTGTCAGCGTTGTAATTATGATGGTCAGCGGTAGCCTGGGTGCAGGCGTCGCGGTAGCGGGAACTTTTTCTCTTGTGCGCTTCCGTTCCGTTCCCGGCACAGCACGTGAAATCGGCGCTGTATTTCTCGCCATGGCTGTAGGACTTGCCTGCGGCATGGGATATCCGGTATTTGCTGTCCTGTTTGCCATCATCATGTGCATTGTAAACCTGTTTTACACTTTCATTGGCTTTGGCGAAAAGAAGTCCATGGATTTGCAGAAAACACTCAACATTACCGTACCAGAAGATTTGGATTATAACGGTATTTTTGATGACCTGATGCAGAAATACACCACAGAGGCCAAACTAATGCGTGTGAAAACCACCAATCTGGGTAGCTTAAACAAACTGACCTATAACATTACCCTGCGGGAACTCGGTTCAGAAAAGAATTTTATTGATGACCTTCGCTGCCGCAATGGGAATCTGGAAATCAGCCTTTCCATCCAGTCCAACGAGACCTTTGAGCTTTGATTGCGAGGTATCTTATGTTAAAAAAAGTAACTGCAATGCTGCTTGCTGCACTATTCTGCTTCGGCTGTACCGCTTGCAGCAGTACCACCACATCCTCCGGCAGCGGCACTGCTGTCACGGAAACCAGCAGCACCGCGTCAGTCATACTCGACCCATCGGAAATGTTTACCGACCGGGATTATGAGACCGATTATTCCAATTATATTACAATTAACCTCAGCGACGGTGCTTCCGCTGCTGACGGTAACGGGGTTACAATTACAGATGACGTAATTACGATCACAAAAGAAGGTACCTATCTGCTGACTGGTACACTATCAGATGGACAGGTTATTGTTGATGTAGATGACACACAGAAGGTTCAGCTGGTCTTGGATAACGCTTCCATTTCCAACAGCTCCACGGCAGCATTGTATGTCCGTCAGGCGGATAAAGTATTTCTGACCACAGCTTCTGATTCCGAAAATACACTGGTTTCCAGCGGTGATTTTTCTGATTCCGATGAGGAAAGCAATATCGACGGCACGATTTTTTCAAAGGGTGATTTGACGCTGAACGGGAATGGTTCGCTTTCTGTTTCCTGTTCCATGTCCCATGCCATCGTCTCCAAAGATGATTTGAAAATTACCAGCGGTACCTATACCATTTCTTCTGCAAAGCAGGGGCTTTCTGGCAAGGACAGCGTCCGGATCGCAGATGGTAATATTACCATAGAAAGCGATACGGATGGCATCCATTCCGAAAATACAGATAATACAGAAAAAGGCTTTATCTTCATCTGCGGCGGTACTTTGAACATTACCAGCAGCAATGATGCGCTGGATGCATCCAATTATATCGCCGTCATTGACGGTACGCTGAATCTTACCACCGGCGGCGGCAGCGAAAATACCACAAAGGTGCAAAGCGGTGAATTTACCGGTCAGGGCTTCGGTTCTTTTGAGCCGCGTTCCGGCAATATGGGTGAAATGCCAGCAGACACTGCAAATGCTTCCGAAATGGTACAGCCACAGGATGGAGCAAATCCGCCTGATGATATGCCTGCTGACGGTAACCTTCCGGACGATACTGCCCCGCAGACAGATGCCGTCGCTTCATCGGATACTTCCGGCAGTGCAGACACTGCTTCTGATACGGAATCCGAAACCACAGCAGCTTCCGATACCGAATCCGAAACCACAACAGCCTCGGATTCCTATAAAGGCATCAAAGCGGATACTGCAATCGAAATTACTGGCGGTATCTTTACGATTGATTCCGCGGATGACGCTGTGCATACAAATGGTTCCCTGTCCATTTCCGGCGGCACCTTGTAGATACGAACTCTAGACCAAAGCTTGCAATCCCGTAGATCTTGCTTCAGTTCAGCACGCAGTAGCCCCAATA
>JAJPXP010000018.1:0-10953 GCA_021205365.1 Clostridia bacterium | reverse complement strand
TCCTCTTTGGACATTTCCGACGGCAGTATCACCATTTCTACCAGCTATGAAGGCATTGAAGCAAACGAAATTACTGTTTCCGGCGGTGCCATTTCCCTATGTGCATCAGATGACGGCCTGAACGCAGCCGGCGGCAGCGACGGCTCCAGCATAGATGGACGCTGGGGACAAAACTCTTTTGATTCTGCTACTGACGGAAGCATTACCATTTCCGGCGGTACCATCACCGTCAAGGCAAGCGGTGACGGCTTGGATTCCAATGGTTCCCTGCTGATATCCGGCGGCACAACCTATATCAGCGGCCCAGCCAACGGCGGAAACGGCTCTCTGGATTACACCGGCTCCGGTACCATCACTGGTGGTACGCTCATTGCAGCGGGCGCTTCCGGTATGGAACAGCATTTCGATTCAGACTCCACACAGGGTGCAATCCATTATGACCTGCCCTCCACGCAAACTGCCGGTACAGAAATCACACTGACGGACAGCAGCGGCAATGTCCTTGCCAGCTATACGCCAGAGACAGATTTCCAATGCATCATTGTCAGTTCCCCGGACATCACCGAAAGCGGAACCTACACGCTGTCAGCTGGCTCCGAGTCCATAGAAATTCAGATGGATGGTTATATTTACGGCAGTACCGGCGGCATGTGCGGCGGTGGCATGGTCCCCTCCGACGGCGGCGCAGGAAAAATGGGCGGTGAGCAAGTTTCCCCCAACTGACAGCTTTTTCTTCCAATACAACAATTTTTATTCTGTTATCGTAAATGTACAACACATCATGATTTGTCATACCGATATGTAAATTATAGAACCGCAGGGGCATGCACCACCAGGTCTTCCCTGCGGTTTTCTTCGTTTTGAACCTTTTTTACCTGATTTTCCATATCTTTTTTGTTATTTTTAGAAAAATTAGAATATTTTTTCGATATTCCCTTACAAAAGAGATTTTTGTGGTATAATGAGACTGAAATTTTGTTTTTATTATTGTTTTTTATAATTAATAAGGAGGATATACATGGGCGGATTTTTCGGCGTAGCTTCCAAGGAGGACTGCGTATTTGATCTTTTCTTTGGAACCGACTATCATTCCCATCTGGGAACCCGGCGCGGCGGTATGGCAGTTTACGGTGAAAACGGCTTTGACCGTGCAATCCATAATATTGAAAACGCACCGTTCCGTACGAAATTTGACAAGGATGTTCAGAAAATGAAAGGTTATATGGGCATCGGATGCATTTCAGACTACGAACCGCAGCCGCTGATTGTGCGATCCCATCATGGCACCTATGCCATTACTACAGTCAGCAAGATCAACAACACCGATGAAATCGTGGAATCTATTTTCGGAAACGGCAATTCGCATTTCCTCGAGATGAGCGGCGGAGACGTCAATCCAACAGAGCTGGTTGCTGCCCTGATTAACCAAAAAGATAATCTGATTGAGGGTATCCATTATGCATTGGAAACCATTGAAGGCTCCCTTTCCCTTCTGCTGATGACACCGAAGGGCATTTACGCCGCACGCGACAAGTATGGAAGAACGCCGGTTGTCCTTGGCCAAAAAGAGGAGGCATACTGCATTACCTTTGAGGATTTTGCATTCCAGAACCTTGGTTACCAGCGTCACAAAGAGCTTGGACCGGGTGAAATTGATATCGTAACGCCGGAGGGTGTGAAGACATTGATCGCTCCGGGTAAGGAAATGAAGATCTGCACCTTCCTGTGGATTTATTACGGCTATCCTTCCAGCTCCTATGAGGGTGTGAATGTCGAGGAAATGCGTTATCACTGCGGTGAAAAAATGGCGATGCGTGACAATGTCAAGCCGGATATTGTCGCTGGTGTACCAGATTCCGGCACAGCACATGCCGTCGGCTACGCAAATGCTTCCGGCATTCCGTTCTCCCGCCCGTTTATCAAATATACGCCAACATGGCCGCGTTCCTTTATGCCCACCATACAGAGCAAACGCAATCTGATTGCAAAAATGAAGCTGATTGCCGTACATGACCTGATCAAGGACAAGAGTCTGCTGCTGATCGATGACTCCATCGTTCGCGGCACACAGCTTCGTGAAACCACCGAATTTCTGTACCAGAGCGGTGCAAAAGAAGTGCATATCCGCCCTGCATGTCCGCCGCTGGTATATGGATGCAAGTACCTGAACTTCTCCCGTTCTGCTTCGGAAATGGATCTGATCACCCGCCGTGTCATCGCACGCCTGGAAGGAACAGAGGATATTTCGGAGGAAATTTTGCAGCAGTATACAGATCCGGAATCCCCAAAGTATGACCAGATGATTGAAGAAATCCGTAAAGAGCTGAACTTTACCACCCTGCAATACAACCGTCTGGATGACATGCTGGATGCTGTTGGCATTCCCAAGGAAAACATGTGTACCTATTGCTGGAATGGACGCGAATAAGCCTTAAAAAAACTAATCGTATAAACAAAGAGCAGCCTTTTCCGGCTGCTCTTTTGTTGTGTCCAGGATATCTTTTCCAGTCCTATCATAGCAATTATATTCTGCGGCAGAACAATCCGTGATGATTGCAGTACCAATACAGTATGCCTCTGCCCCGCGAGAAAAACCGTGCCTCGGCATTTCCTTCGGGATACAGCTTGACCATCTCAAACCGATTTGCCGTGGCGAATGCAATAAAGGAAAGATAATGTTGTTTTGTCATTGCATGGGGAGACGTAACATATAATTCATGTTCTATGATTTCGCACTGTACATCATGTGCTTCATCTGCCTCCTCTGCTTCCAGCGGTGGCAGGGTAATCCCACAGCAGGATACCATGGCATTTCCTGCTGTATGCAGGATATTTCCACAGACAGGGCAGACATAAATTGCAGAACGCAGGATATTGGCTGCCCGGTTTGCATTGATAATCTGCTCTCCTGCCAACAACTCCGGCACTGAAATGTGCAAAGCTTTTGCCAACGGCTCCAGCAGTGAGATGTCCGGGAATCCCTTGCAGGTTTCCCATTTTGAAATTGTCTTATCGCTGACACAAAGCTGCTGCGCCAGCTGTGATTGTGTCATTTTCTTTTTTTCACGGAGCTTTTTGATGACTGCTCCCGTAACATAATTGTTCATTGCTTTCACGCTCCTTACACGACAAGTGTAACCGGAAACAGCATACTTTTCAACCTGCGCAGCGTAGAGCCGCTTATTATTCAGCCAGATATTTTCCATTTATCGGACTTTTTCTGCCATTTGTTTTACTGAAACGTACAAAAATCCCCATTTTACAGCACACAGGCTGATTCGCCGATAGCTGTATCATGGGGATTTTCACATATTTTTAAATCGACTTTATGATTCATTTGCCAGTGCAAGCAGGGTTTCTGCCAGTACATCCGCACCTTCTGCAATATCAGCAAAATCAGTCCATTCCGCAGGACTATGGCTGATGCCATCCTTACTTGGAACAAAAATCATGCCAATCGGAGCAAATTCGCCGATAAACAGGGAATCATGATATGCGCCACTGATGGTGTGCATATAATTCTTGTTCTGATTTTTACAGCTCTGTTCCAGTGCCTGTATAATCCGCGGGTCACATGGCATCGGGACATCATTGCTCTTTTCCTCAATCGTGAGCTTAACCTGACGTTTTTCTGCAATTTCGTACATTTTCTTCGTCAGCCTTTGCGCAATATGGTTCTTGGAATCATAATCACAGTCACGAATATCAATGGAAAAAACAACCTTTCCCGGGATGACATTCACTGCATTCGGTGTCATCTCAATGTATCCGATCGTGCCGGTAGTATACGCGCTTTCCGCATGTTTCACCAGCTCTTCCAGCTCCATTCCGATTTCACAGACTGCTGCAAAAGCATCCTTTCTGTCCTGCATCGAGGTACCGCCTGCATGGGACTGCTCGCCTTCAATGGTGGCAATCAGGTTTGTCGGTGCACAGATTGCATCCACAAGGCCAATCTGCTTTTCATTCTGTACCAAGCTTCTGCTCTGTTCAATATGAAGCTCAACAGCCGCATGGACACTGCCCTTCTGTACCGGAATCTGGTCAAATGCAGAAATATCAAAGCCAGTCTCGATTAGAAGGTCTTTTAGCGTATTGCCTTCCAGATCATGTATGGTTTCCAGCTCTGTTTC
This sequence comes from Clostridia bacterium, assembly GCA_021205365.1. Lineage (GTDB taxonomy): Bacteria > Bacillota > Clostridia > Oscillospirales > Butyricicoccaceae > Butyricicoccus_A. Next base: position 6,820 of record JAJPXP010000018.1, on the reverse strand, counting down.
CTTCAAATGCCCCGCCATAGCGCGGCTTCCGATGCAGCCGATGGAAAACCGTGTGGATTCCTCTGATGTATACACTCTGACACAGATATCACGCTTTGGTGTAATGCCTGCTTCCTTCATCAGCCGCACAGCTTCCATACCACAAACAACACCAGCAACGCCGTCAAACATGCCCGCTTCAATGACAGTATCAATATGAGAGCCAGTCCATACCGGTGCAAGGGAGGAATCCGTTCCCTGAAAACGCCCACAGATGTTGCCGATGCTGTCCACAGAAACCATCATACCCAACGCTTCCATTTCCTTCATCAGATAGGCTCTTGCCTGCATATCCTCACCGGAAAATGGCAGCCTGGTGGTGCCAACACCATCGGTCTTAAACTGGTCAATACCACGGATCCATGTTTCAATCTGTTCTTTGCTTGCTTTCTGCATCATGATTATCAGCCCTTCATCTGGTTCAGCTTCGCGGTCAGCGCAGCCATTACCTCATTGGAATCTGCTTTTGCACCATAATCTGCAAAGGAGAAAATACCCGCATTCTCATCCGTATTGACAGCTACCGTCAGCTTGGCATCACGGACACCTTCGGTATGCTGGATTGCACCCGAAACACCGAAGAACAGGCATACCTTCGGATGAACTGTGCAGCCGGTCTGCCCAATCTGCTGTTCAAATGGAATGGTACCATTATCAACCAGCGGTCTGGTGCCGCCGATGGCAGCGCCCATAGCATCAGCCAGTGCCTTTGCGGTATCAATCGAATCACCCTGCAGTGCACCGCGGCCCAGGGAAAGCAGATATTCAGCATCCACAATAGAATCCACTTCCTGCTCTTCGACGCTGATAAATTCGACACCGGAGGCAGGCGCTTCGGCGGAAATAACTGCTTCGCTGCTTGCTTTACCGGTTTCACATGGCGGATAAATGCCCGTAATCACAGTTACCATGGCGGGAGAATCAGTCTCCTCTGTGATAACCATAGCTTCACTGCCAAATGCAGGCTTTTTCTGTATAAAATTGCCATCCTCCATGCTCAGTTCCGTACAGTCAGCAGTCAGGCCGACATCCAGCAGAACGGCAACCCTGGAAAACAGGGATTTTGCGGTTCCGGTAGCCGGAACGATGACATACGCCGGGTCTTCCTGTTTCAGAAAATCAGCAACAACAACTGCCGCTGCATCCTCCTGAAAAGCAGACAGATTGCTGCAGGAAATCACCTTGACCGCTACATCATCCCACTGGAGCTGCGGCAACAGGGTTTCATCGCCCACTGCAAATACTGTAACAGGCTCATTGGCTTTCAGCTGCTTCACAGCTGTCACCAGCTCCGCAGTAAATGGTTCTGCACACTGGTCAAACTGTTCTGCATAGATAAAAATTCCTTTTCCCATGCTTACTCACCCACCTTCTGCATCAATTCGACAATCTGGTCTGCAATCTCCTCCGCTGTACCGGAAAGCATCATGCTCTGTTTTCCGCTCGCTTCACGGAGATAGGTATCTGTAACGATGGATTTTGCGCCCTGCAAACCAATTTCTTCCGGATTCAGGGCCAGTTCCTCGTTGGTAATGCTGTGGATGGTCTTTTTCTTTGCTTTCATCTGATTGCGCAGTGTTGGAAGAATTGGCTTATTTGCACCCAGAGAAACGGTCAGCAGCCCCGGCAGAGACATGCGCAGCTGTGCCAGCTGGCCTTTCCATGCCTTATAAACCGTAACAGAAGTGTCAGCTGTCTCACCAATTTTCTTAACCTCGGTGACAGACGGAATCTTCAGGATTTCTGCAAGCATCGCGCCTACCTGTCCGGTCGCGCCATCCGATGCCAATGCACCACAAATCACCAGATCGTACTGTGCAACAGACTGCATCGCCGCTGCCAGCACCTTTGCGGTACCCAGCGTATCGCCGCCTGCAAAAGCACGATCTGTCACCAGATATGCTTCATCTGCACCGATTGCCAGTGCGGTGTACAATGCGGCTTTCGCACCATCAGCACCCATAGTATATACATCAACCTGCGCACCTGTCTGCTGCTTCAAATGGACAGCTTCGGTCAGTGCATTCAAATCAGCAGGATTTACCGTCATCTCCGTATCAATACGGATGAGGCGATGAGTTACCGGATCAATTTCAACGGTATCATTTGCCGGTATCTGCTTGATACAAACAGCAATTCTCATTCTGCTTTACCCCACAGACGGCGGAATGCCCATTCCTCCAGCAGGAGTGTCGATTCACCGCGCATGATATACTTTGCGAGATCTCTGCTGACAGCCGGCGCTTCAATGACGCCATTGCCGCCGTATCCAGTAGCCAGCAGATAATTCTGAACTGGCGTATCGCCAACAATAGGCAAGAAATCTCTTGTCTCTGCGCGGTAGCTCAGCCAGGAAGAAACCTGTCCGCTGTCTGCTAATTCTGGGATATAGGTATCCATCTGGTCAAACAAAAATTCGATAAAGTAATCATCAGTACCACCGGTTGCCGGCAGCTTGTCCGGGTCCCACTGGCCTGCATGCATCGGGTTGTCCAGATCCATAGACAGATGGGACTTGCAGATAAATACATTATCACCAGCACGCAGGCCATAAAACGCCGGGTACTTGATGATCGGGAATACATAGTTTTCTCTCTTTACCGGAGGTGCAAGGAAGAAAGCCTCTGCCTTGGTATGCCAGATCGGTACATCGATATCGACCATTTCGCCGGTAAATTTGCTCCATGGTCCGGTACAGTCAACAATCACATCAAAATCATAGGTCTTACCATCAGATGTCTTCAAACCGGTAGCCGTATCGCCGTCACGGATAATTTCCGTTACCGCAACGCCTGTATAGATTGTGCCGCCATTTGCCTGCATCTTCTTGGCAAATGTGTTGGAGATCATTGTGCCATCGAAATAACCGTCATCCTTGGTGTAGCCTGCGCCGAGGATGATATCTGCGTTAATCCCCGGAAGAATCTCACGGATTCTGTCCTTGTCTGTGATGTACTCACCGGTATAACCAGCGGAACGAGCCAGTGCAATACCAGTCTTGATTCTCTCCTCAACTTCTTTGGAAGTAGCAACTACCAGCGTTCCGGTCTTATCAAAGCCAGCAGAGCCCGGTTCCTCCTGCTCCATCTTCAGATACGTCTCGAAGCCATACAGACGTACATCCCAGTAACGGTTGTTCAGTGAGTCGTCGAACAGGCAGACAGTACCTGCGGACTTTGCAGTAGTACCGCAGCCAATTCTGTCCTTCTCGAACAGGGTAATTTCCGCATCTTCGTAAAGACTCAGATTATAACCCAGTGCAGCGCCGGAAATACCGCCGCCAATAATACCGATTTTTTTCTTGCTCATATAAATTAACTCCCTTCCGGCTTACGCCGATCATATTCGTTTATACAAGTAAAGGCTGTAAAATCTGGTCTACATCAATCAATAGGTTTCTTTGTGTACCTTTTCGACATGAAGCGCTTCCAGTGTATGTGCTTCCGGCTGCTGTGCAGGCATGCCGAGCACCAGAACTGCTTCCAGCTTCATGTGTTCCGGATAGTGCAGCAGATTTCTCAGATAATCTTCGGTAGAGCTTTCATCCACGGCAAAGCGGAGACGGCCCTGCAGCCAGCAGCTTCCGACTCCCAGTGTATCTGCCATCAGGTGCATATATGCCATAACGATAGAGCAATCCTCCACGATGGTATCGGACTTGTTGCTGTCACCAAGTACAACAATTGCTGCATCTGCGCCGTCCAGCATGGTGCCGCAGCCTACTCTGCAGCCGGACATCTTCTTGAGCATGTCCTTATCGCGTACAACAATCATTTCCCATGGGTTCAAGCCTCTGCCTGCGAAGGACAGCAGACCTGCCTGAACGATCTTTTCCAGTTTTTCCTCCGGAATTGCCTCCTCTGTGTATTTGCGGATGCTGCGTCGATGCAGCAACATATCCATCAGTTCCATTTTACATTTCCATCCTTTCCTAGATTGTGTTGGTTTATCACTTTACTTTAGTTTATCACTTTACTAAAATCCGGTCAATAATATTTGAAAATATTTCATAAAAATTCGTCGCTTTTTCACGGCTTTCTAATCAATTTGTATTATATTTACTCAAAATACTCCATTACTTCACAGATTGAAAGCAGTGCATCCCGAATACTCTTTTTATAATTCGGTCGACCTCATATCGCATATTTTTAAAATATCCGGAATCTGTCACCACAAAAAACATCCTGCCGGAAGCATTGTCCAGACAGGATGCCTTTGATCTACTTGGTTTGTTACCGATAATTATACCGTTTCATGGATTTTTGCAGATGATCCTCCATAAATTTTCCTGCAGCTGCGGCATCCCGGGACAGAATCGCGCCATAAATCAGGCGGTGCTCCTCAAAGATTTCCTTGAGCTGCTGCTGATCTGCCATACCGGTTCCGCTGATGTGTTTCATCAGATTACTGATCGTTTGAATCATACTGAGTATAACAGGATTGCCGGAACCGGATGCAATACATAGATGAAATTCCAAATCACAGTTCAGAAAATTCTGAAAATCCTGATTCAGATAAGCCTCATGAATCCGGTTGGAGATGTCATGCAGCTTCTCCATACAGTCTTCCCCGGCAGCTTCTGCTGTCAGCTCTGCTGCTTTTTTTTCCAGAATGTTTCTAACCATCAGAATACTTTCAATCTGTCCGCCATTCAAAAACAGCGACCAGGAAAGCGGAATGATAAAAAAGTCTGCTTCATCATTGCTGATAAAGGTGCCCTGTCCCGGACGAATGTCAATCATACCCAGAACATCCAGTACCTTTAAGGCTTCCCGGATGGCCGATCTTCCCACACCGAGCTTTTCTGCAAGAATGCGGTCAGATTCCACCTTATCGCCCTTTTTCAGCCTCTTATCAAAAAGCTGTTCGGAGAAATACATTGTGAGACGGTACAACAGGCGATCAATATTTCCAGCCTTGCCCGCTGGCTGTGAAATATCTGTTGTATCTTTTGTATTTGGAAACACTACATTCAGTCTGTCTGCAAATTTCTCCGGTTCCAGAGAGAATAATCCCGGATCAATCTGCAGTTTTTCCGCCACTGACTGTGTAACTTCGTGAATCCGGTTTCCGCCTTTTGATTCCAGATTGGAAAAGGTTGCGATGCACATGGAAGGCTTTCCGTCTTCCCCCGTCAGGTACTGTTGGATAAATTCCTTCTGTGTCAGCGCCAGATGCCTTCTCAGCAAACGAATATTATCTCTTTTATAAGTAACTTCTTCCATACAAAACCCCGCAACGGTTCATATTAATATGGAGGAACATCAAGCTTTAATCCCTGTTCAAAAGATCCTGTGCCAGTTCCGTCATGATGACGGTTGCTTTTGCAAGATCACTATATCTGGTAAATTCCACCGGGCAATGGCTTCTGCCGTCCTTGCTCGGTACAAATACCATAACCGTCGGGATCACCTGGCCAATTTCAAGTGAATCATGACCTGCACCGCTCGGCAAATACTTATAGGAATACGCATGCGCCTTACAGCTTTCCTCCATAATCTTCAGCATCTCTTCAGAAAGATTTACCGGAGTAATCACCAGCTTGGTATCCATTTCATAGCTTCCGCCTATAGCGTTAGTTTCTCTGTCCAAGGCAGCCCTAATCCGGTGCGCAATATCATTAATATTATCGTTGTTTTTGGAACGAATGTCAACTGTAAATTCCACTTTCTCCGCAACGATGTTCATGCCGCCCGGCGTTGTTTTGATATATCCGACAGTAGCAACTGTGCCGTCTGCCTTTTCCCTAGCCCAGTCCGGGATCTTGGAGATCACCTTGGTTGCAGCGTCAACTGCATCCATACGCATGTCCATCGGTGTCGTTCCGGCATGATCTGATCTGCCATGAACCGTAACCATATAGCGCTGGATGCCGACAATACAGTCAACCAGACCGATTTCAATATTTTCCGCATCCAGTACCGGACCCTGTTCGATATGGGCTTCCAGGAAATAGCCAATAGAACCTTTTTTCCATGCTGCATCCCGGATCTTTTCCGGGTCCAGCCCGTAGTCCTTCATAGCGTCATAAATAGAGATGCCGTCTGTATCCTTGAAATTCTTGCAATATTCCGGATCACGGTTGCCCAGCATTGCGCCGGAACCAAAATAGCCCGTGCCAAATCGCATACCTTCTTCATCACAGAAACCGACTGCAACAAAATTGCGCTTCAGCTGCATGCCGCTTTCCTTCAGCTGCCTTGCAACTTCAATTGCACAGATTACACCGGCAATGCCATCATAGTCGCCGCCATTGATAACTGAGTCATAATGGGAACCCATCATGACGCATGGCAGTTCCGGATTTGTACCTTTCAATGTGCCAATGACATTTCCAGCTGCATCCTCTGCCACTTCCATGCCTGCGTCCCGCATCAACTCTCCCAGAAAATCAACTGCCTGCCGTGCTTCCTTCGTAAATGGAAGACGGGTACAGCCATCTCCCGGTGTTGCTGTGAATTGTTTTAAGCGTTCCAAGTCCCTTGCGATACGCCCTAAAATTTCTTCAACTTGCATAGTATCCCTCGCTCATCCTACCATTCTGCTTTCCAATAGAAAAGCAGTTATTTCTTTCATTTGCTCAGAATATAAACTTTAACCGGCGAATAAAGCATTGCCAATACAATCAATACAAATCCAATGGTACATATTACATCTGTTCCGGTGTAAAGTCCCACCAGAATCATTGCAAATGCAATCATAATCACAATAAATGCAATGGTCAGACCGCCTGCCTTTGTCTGAAAAAAGCCTTTCTGTTCCATATTGCACACCTCCTGCT
>JAJPXP010000060.1 GCA_021205365.1 Clostridia bacterium | reverse complement strand
CAGATTTACTTATTACAAACCGTTTTATCTACGAACCGTTTATCGAACCGTGTGGCGTTTTATGCCATGTGCTGTTTCAGGAGGAATATGGCGTAGGCGAACCAAACGATCAGATGATTGATGCCATTCGGGAGAAGATCCCGGCGGATACGAAGCGCATTATTGCGGTTGGTGGCGGCACAGTCATTGATATTGCAAAGGTGCTTACCTTTGCAGGCGACTGGTCTACCGAGGATATCTTCACCGGACGTATTGTCCCGGAGAAGGCCAGAAAGCTGACCGTTATCCCGACAACCTGCGGCACCGGATCAGAGGTGACAAATGTCACGATCTGTGAACTCAAGAATCTGCGTACGAAAAAAGGACTGGCCTTGCAAACAATGTACGCAGACGAAGCGGTCTTGATCCCGGAGATGGTTAAGACGCTTCCATATAAATTCTTTGCCACAAGTTCTATCGACGCGCTGATTCATGCCGTTGAGTCGTATCTGTCACCAAAGGCGATCCCGCATAGCAGGATTTACTCCGAGAAGGCAATTGAGATGATTGTTTCTGGATATCTGTATGTGGTTGAAAACGGGCAGGATGCATGGAAGGATCGGGTGCAGGATTTCCTGACTGCTTCTAATTTTGCCGGTATTGCATTTGGTTATGCAGGCTGCGCAGCAGTTCATGCATTAAGCTATCCGCTTGGAGGCGCATACCATATCCCGCATGGCGAGGCAAACCAGCTGATGTTTGCGGAAGTGCTCCGCACATATCAGAAGAAACAGCCGGTTGGAAAGCTCAACCAGCTGGAGGAACTGTTTGGCCGTGTGCTTGGAGTTTCGAAGAAGGATGCACTGCAGAAGCTGTATCAGCTGATGGACAATATTCTCCCGCGCAAGCCGTTGAAGGAATACGGCATGACCTTGGAAGAATTTCCATCCTTTGCAGACAGCGTGATTGAGGGGCAGCAGCGCCTTCTCCGCAATAATTACACAGAACTGAGCCGTGAAGATATGATCGGCATCTATAATGCATGCTTTTGAGTAAGCGGTTAGATCAAACAGACACACACTACCTTTTCCTACAATATGTGGCTGCCCAAAGGACGGATGCCGAAAGGCTCCGTCTGGCTGGCGGTCATCCCATGGGCAAGGATTCCAATATGATTGGGAATGCCATGAGGAATACAGGAAAAGAGTTACTAAAAAACACTTTTATCAGGTTATCCTATCCCATACATGTATGATAACCGTATCAATAAATGGCAACAGTTTTCATAAAGCTGTTGATAAGCAATGATTAGGAAGGAAGCGATTCACTGTGAAAGCAGCAGTAATTGACAAAGCAAACAGTATTCATTTACAGGAAAAGGCAATTCCGCAGATTCGTGATGGAGAGGCATTGATTAAAGTCCGCTATTGTGGAATTTGTGGAAGTGACCTTCACGTATTACATGGTCAGCATCCGACGGCAGAGTTCCCCGTTGTTCCGGGACATGAATTTGTTGGAGAGCTGGTTGAGGCAAAGGGTGCTGGAGCAGAGGATTTGAAACCAGGGGATATGGTTGTGGCACAGCCGTTCTTTTCCTGTGGAAACTGTGAGCCGTGTGCCAAAGGACATGATAACGTATGCCGCCATTTGAAATTTATGGGTGCACACTGCGATGGCGGATTTGCAGAATATGTTAGAGTTGCAACCCGGAAGGTATATAAAATTCCAGAGGACATGGATTTGAAGCTTGCAGCCTTGGTTGAACCGATTGCAGTTGCTGTACATGATGTCCGCAGAAGCGGCCTGGAGGTTGGACAAAGTGTTCTGATTATCGGCGGCGGACCGATTGGCATGCTGATTGCCATGGTTGCCCGGCAGTCCGGTGCTTGTAAGGTTGTTATTTCTGAAATCAACCAGTTCCGGTGTGAATTTGCACAGAATCTGGGCTTTGAAACGGTAAATCCGCTGGATGCTGATTTTGCTAAGAAGATGCAGAAGCTGTCCGGCGGCAAGGGATTCGATGTAACGTTTGAAGTATCGGGCAGCAAGGCAGGCATTACTTCGGCGATTGAATACACCACAATTGGCGGAATGATCATGGTTGTTGGTATGACAAAGGAACCGCATGCAGTTGATCTGTCGGCTATGTTTGCCAAGGAGCTTCAGATGCAGGGCGTCCGCATTCATGCCCAGTATAACTTTATTGGTGCCATTGAGCTCTTGAAGAGCGGGGAGATGGATGAAGTGTTTGCTTCCCTTATCAGCAAGGTATTCCCGTTTGATGAGATTGAGCAGGCATTTGACTTTGTACAGACACCTGGCGATTATTTCAAAGTGCTGGTTGAAATGTAACAACGGAAAGAAGGATACATATGCAATGGCAGGAATATTATAAAGAGCATACCATGGCGCCGGAAGAGGCTGTTTCGCTCATTAAGAATGGTGACCGCGTTGTATTCGGTCATGCAGTGGGTGAGCCGATTCTTTTCCAGCGTACGATGGCAAAGATGGCAGAGCAGTTCCATGGCGTTGAGGTAGC
>JAJPXP010000007.1 GCA_021205365.1 Clostridia bacterium | reverse complement strand
TAACAGCAGGATGTCTGCGGAGGTGTATCCTGTTGTTTGATTCGTATCATAAACGTTCCTTGTGAAGATATTTTGATACGGATTTGAAAAATATGTGAAATTCAAATCATTATGCTTCATCAAAAATAGCAATGACCCTCCTGCATACCAGACAATGATATGCTTTTGTTTTTGTGTTCCTGTTTACGAAAAAGACGGTTGGTTTTACAGAGCGTCTCTGCTTCAACCCTTTTTTCTCTGCATCCTCCGCAGACTGATACACCAGAGGCACAATACCGGGATCGTCTATTTTTATAATTCCCAATTCCATTTCTTCATTACAATTCGGACACTTCATCTTTATTTCCTCTCCGGTTATCAATTTTTGACTCTAGTTCTCTTTCCTATAAGTTGTAACCCCGATTATGGAAAAACACAATCCAATCGGGACGAACACCAGGGATTTCCCCACAATGGCGGTAATTATAAACAGGATTGCCGCTATTTCATATAAAACCGCAGCCATTTTATTCTTGTCCATAGCATCCTCCTCTGAACCTCATTTGGCTGCCGCATGATAAACGCATCCACTGCCTGCATGGTAAAAATTGTGATCATCGTTCCGGTGATGACATCTGTCGCATAATGCATACCCATAACCATTCTGGAAAGCATGACGCAGATTGTGAAAACTCCCGATACAAACAGGACAGTCCGGATATATTTTTTTGTCCGGCACTTCTCAGCAAACCACGGAATCAAAAGTAAAAACATACTCGTTGCTGCCTGTGAAGAATGCCCGGACGGGAAACTCGAATTTGCTGACTCTGCCGAATGAGGATGCCTTACAAACCAAAGTGTAAATTGCGTCACCGGATCATCCAGTGTATTGAACCGCGGCCTGGAGATAAATTCCTTGATGATCATTAGTACAAACACAGCTGCCGCACACCCGCATATCCCTATGACAGCTGCTTTCCGCAGGTTATCACCATTTCCGCATTGTATGATTTTCCTACACAATATTACGGAAATAACAATCCATGCAATCAATACCATAAGCAGCGGAATCCATCCTCCGGATACTGCATGCTCAAAGGAAATGCAGGCATAGAAGATAAGATATCCAAGCAGCAGTCCTATCCCTATGTATGATAAAACAGATCTCAGCGTCCGCTTTCTCCTGTTTGTCAGCATCAATGCCATGCAGGTAAATATTGCTACGGCCGGCATTGGGAGTGTCCCGACAATTTCAAAACACCTGCCAAATGTGCTGCCCGGGTGATAGATCAGAAGTTCTGCTTTCAGATCAGCTAAAGTGAACACAAGCATCAACAGCAGATAAGCAATTACTGTCCCTGTCAGGATTGTTTTTCTGTTTGAAAACATAAATAAATCAGCCTCATCATTTTTAAAATATCGGATGGGCTGATTATAACTGTTCTCTGTCTGGTTGGTGAGATGCGGCAGTAAACAAGCGGTAAAATTTACATGAATCGCATCGGCTTCTTTTATTTCGTTCATATACCTGTGAAGCATCCTGACACTTTACTGTCGCCGTTCTTCAATCCATCTGTAAATATACTCATATACGTCCTGACACTTTTTCTCCCGGAAAACATCATGCCGCATTCCATCAAACAACTTTACTGTAACATCCGTAAACTGCTCATCCATAAACATTTCTGCCGCTTTCTGAACACCCTTGCCAAAATTCCCGACTGCATCTTCTTTTCCCGAGATAAAGAGCACCGGTATATCTGGATTCATGCGTGATAAATGCTCTTTCGTGGAACAGGATTTCATGGCTGATAAAAGTTCCCGAAAAGAGCTGACAGTAAATCCTGCTCCGCATTGCGGGTCTGCAATATAAGCATCCTGTGCATCCGGGTTCGCGCACAGCCAGTCCGCCTCTGTCCGGCAGGGTGCATACTTTTTGTTATAGGTTTCCATGGAAAGCTTGTGGATCAACGGAGTATCTTTCGTATCATCGTGCTGTCTGCGTTCTTCAAATCCGACAATTCTCTGTGCTATCCCGATCTCAGTATTTTTCATCTGCCCGGTGCCAACCAGAATATTCATATCCGCCAGGTCCGGATTGTCACCCATCAGGCAGCGTGCAACAAACGATCCAAGAGAAAAGCCTAGCAGGATGAATGGAATCCCAGGGAATTTTTCTTTAAGCATAAGTGCACAGGTTTGCACATCTTCCTCTACATACTTCCAGCTCCCTTTCGGTCCGAAGTATCCGGGAATCGGATGATCCGGCCTCATAGACTGTCCGTGGCCAAGATGATCATTTCCGCCAACTATGATACCTTTTTCGGTGAAAAATTCTGCCACATCCTGATATCGGTCTATGTATTCCGTAATTCCATGCGCAATCTGCAGAATGGCGACCGGTTCCTGCTCCGGCTCCCAGAAGGTTGCGTGGATTGTTGTCTTTTTATCTGCTGACAAATAATTGAAATCCGTTTTTCTCATTTCTTCTCCGATTTCATACTACTAACGACTGAAACATTTTATTTTTAAAATTGTCCATTATTTTTATAACGACATACTGGAA
>JAJPXP010000036.1 GCA_021205365.1 Clostridia bacterium | reverse complement strand
ATGGCAGAAAAACTTTATTTTTTTCAATTGTCTACTTGACGGGGAGCGGTTCAAATCCTGACGGCTGTTATTTCTTTGATCCTATCGTTTATAATCCAATGGTTTCCAGCCAGCTCTGTTCTGCTGTATTGGGCTGATACACAGTTGTTTTATCCTTGCCGAGCAGGACAATCCTGCCCGCCAGCTTGCCAACCCACATTCCATCATTCAGACGGCTGGCAAACAGCTGCTTTTCCTCAATTTTTGCCGTACGCTGTCCGTTTTTGTCCTCCAGCACAATGCTGCCATAAACGGCGCCTTCCTCCGGCACGCCTTCACAGCCGAAATCCGGTTCCTCTACATACAGCAGCTTCACCAGCGGACGAAAAACCGAACCATTGATATCAAAGGGTTCCCATTTACCTGCCATATCGATAACCTCCTGCCTTCTCCCTCTTTTCCCTGACAAAGCGCCGGGAAAACCGTATTCTGCAAATATTGTTTCTATCTTACCAGAGTAAATAAAATCCGTCAAGAAAGCACCGGTTTCGTGCCATTTCCTGACGGATTTTCCTTATTCTTCTACACGTTTCATCTCACCTGTGACAGAATCCATGACATAGCCGGAAACCCGTACATCCGCCGGGATGAGCGGATGTGTGCGGACAAAATGGACGCTCTCACGAATGGAGGTTTCTACATTTTCAAATCCTGCCAGCCACCTGTCAAAATTCACGCCGCAGTAACGCATGGTTTCAATCTTATCCCGTGGAATACCGCGTTCAATCATATCCTCAATCATTTGATTGCTGTTCATGCCGCCGACGCCGCAGTCCGTATGCCCGACAATCATAACCTCTTCCACGCCAAGCTCAATAACCGCTACCAGAAGGCTGCGGATTACCGAATCAAACGGGTCTGAAATAACGGCGCCTGCATTTTTTATAATCTTGACATCACCGTTTTTGATGCCCAGGGCTGCCGGAAGCAGCTCAATCAGACGGGTATCCATGCAGGTGACAATTGCAATCTTTTTATCCGGATATTTGCTGGTTTTATACTGTTCATACTGCTTTTCTGCAACAAATTTGCGGTTATATTCCAGCATCTGGTCAATCATTGCCCTGTATCTCCTTTTGTCATTCTAACACCTTGTCGATTTTTTCCTGCGCTTCATCCAACACACGGAATACCCTGCGCAGCATTTCCCAGCAGACCCGCGGAGCGGATGCTGTTGTAATCACAGCATCCGACGCTGCTGCGACCTCACTGTCACTGTCGATAAAGAAGCGTACCCAGGCATAATTCGCATTGAGTTCATTTAGTACCTTCAGCATCGGGCGCTGGCGCTCCTTCGGCACTTTTCCCAGCTTATAGCACCGGATGCCAAATTCACTGCCATCTGCACTGAATACCATCGCAATATTATATAAGATACTGGTCTTGCCTGCCAGCTCCACGGCTACATAATGGCTGCCATCCGGCTGCGCGTCATGCATATGCCTGATGTCATGCCGCTCCAGCCGTTCAATAAATGCTTCCGCAGATGCGTTACCCATATTCTTATTCCTCCTGTTATCTCCGGTTATTTTCCTACCCATCGCAATCCTTTTGGATAATGGTTTTTCATCATGCCATTTGCGGCCTTCCCCCAGCCAAGGGCAAAGCCATCTGCTGTGACAACCGTCCAGCCCTTTTCCCCTTCATACGGAAAGGTTTCTCCCCGCAGATACGCTTCTGCACTGCCATCCGCTGTATCCAGCGTACAGACCCGATAAAAATTCTCGATCGGCAGGGCATGTGCCACTGCATGTGCCGGTTCAAACCGGTTCTTTTTCAGCGTACCCAGTTCCACGCCGCAGGACTTCACCCGCAGGCCGGACAAATCCAGTGCGCAGGTCTCCGGTATCAGAAACAGCTTATCCTTCCGCAGCTCCATGGAACAGTCCGCAGGAAGAGCCTTTATCTGTTCTAAGACCAATTTCCTTCCGGCATCCCGTATTTCCTGTTCCTTTTTGGATTGTTTTTTCCGTGGCATCTCCGGCACTCTGCCTTCGGCGTCATCAGTCCTGCGCAGGACAGCGGCAAAATGTCCCTCTCCATCCAGTTTATGCGGCCAGAGACGAAATGCTTTTGCCGTATCTGGATTGCCGTTTTCTGTCCATTCGGAATGTGCCGGTGAAAACTGCTGCGGTGCATTTTCCACCTGTACCATTTCAAATTCCGGGTGACGTTCGAGAAAACGCGAAAGGCTTCCTTCATCCTCCTCCGGTGCAAACGTACAGGTAGAATAAATCAGCTTTCCGCCGCCGCGCAGCATTTGCGCGGCACAATCCAAAATACCAGCCTGACGCTCCGCACAAAACGCCGGCAATTCCGGCGTCCATTCCGTCTGCGCCGGATTATCATCCTTTCGGAACATCCCTTCCCCGGAACAGGGTGCATCGACGACAATTTTATCAAAAAAATGTGGGAATTTCTCAGCCAGGCGCTCCGGTGTTTCATTCAGCACAATACAATTGGGAATCCCCATCCGTTCCACACTCTGCGCAAGGACAGCGGCCCGGCCTGCATGGATTTCATTGGCAACCAGCACGCCTTTTCCCTGCATACGTCCTGCCAGATGTGTCGTTTTTCCGCCCGGCGCTGCACACAAATCTAAAATCCGTTCTCCCGGCTGTGCAGCTGCCAGCGTACCCACGGCCATTGCAGACGGCTCCTGAATATAATAGACACCGGCTTCATAATACGGATGCCGTCCCGGACGCTGCTCTTCCGGATAGAAAAAGCCTTCCTCTGCCCACGGCACCGGGGTCAGTGTAAAGGGCGCCCTCTGCGCAAATGCCTCCGGTGCAATTTTTAACGGGCTGACACGCAGGCCCCTTGCCTGCGGACGCGCCAGCGCTTCACGAAAAGCCGGATATTCTTCGCCGAGCAGGCGTTCCATGCGCTGTTCAAATTCCTGTGGCAATGCCATGGCAATCCTCCTTTCCTATTTCCACTGATCGTATACCGTCAAAATACTCGTGGCTGCAGCACAGAGCAGCAATACCATCATCAATGCCTTTGGCAGACTTCCTGTGAGAAAGTGCATCATGGGATTGAAATAATCCAGAATCCACAGCACAACAAACAGGATGCACAGTACAATGGTTGTATGCGGTAAAATTGCGCGAATATATTTCATGTCCGTGCCTCCTTTTTATTCCTCTGCGCCGATATAAATGATATCACTGATGGTGCGGCCTGCACCAACCGGCTTGCTGATTTCTTCGCCATCATATACCATGACAGCAGATTTGCCGCCATCCAGATTATAAGCGGTCATACAGCCCTCTTCCTGCATCAGCGCAGCCAGCTGGTTCATGGTGACACCGGCGGAATATCCATCCTGCCTGCCATCTACAACCACAAATTTATAATGTCCCGGCGCAATATAACCGATTGCGGCACGGGGGTTGATTTTATTCAGATATTCTGTGGAGTGAAACGCATCCGGAATATTTCCATTCCCATCCAGCAAAGCCGGCCCGAACGTCCACGCCTGCCATGCGCCCTGCGCCTGCACTGCTTCTGCATCAAATTCTAAGGCAGAATATGTCTTCATCACACCATCCTGAAACAACACACATACATCCGAGGTGCCCGGGTTGCTGTTGTATACCACACCGTTGCGGATGACACAGGTACTGTCACTCTCACCATAGGAATCACCCGAAATGGCCAGAATCGCCTGGTTATCCCGTGCCATCGACGAGACAAAATCGCGGATATTCCGTCCGTACATATTCTTTGCAAAGGCCGTCTGTACCACACTGGTGGCAGATACATAGACATCCGCCACAAAATACACCACTGGCTCCCCGTCAACGGTGCATGAAACCTTTTCGATGCTGATTTCCGAGGTACTACCGGCATATTCCTGCAGGGTTTCCCGTGTTTTTTCTGCGGCAAGGAATGCCTTGATTTCCTCTTGGTCTGCCGCCAGCGACAGGGTGTCCGCATGGCTCCAGTCGTTCTGACTCGCGGCGGCAATACCCAGATCCACACCGCTTCCCTCGGACGGCAAAGCAAACTGCGTGACAGCCTCTTCATCCGCTGCACTGTTTTCCACAACGCTTCCCTGCGGTATGATATACAGAACCAGTAAAACCAGCCCGACACAAACAGCAGCCGCAGCCAAATCAATGATAACCAGCGCCCATACCGGCAGCCTGTGTCTGTTCATTCGTTACTTCCTTCTTCCTGTTCATATTCTGCAAGACATGCAGCATACATCCGGTTTGCTTCCTTGCGTACCTCCCGCAAAAGGTATCGTACCCATTTCAACATACCTTTTCCTATGGTATCAGCACAGCATTTCCGTCATCGCTGCAAGTCCGCCTGTTCCCGTCGATTCATACTGCCTGTTATTATACCATAAATTCCTGCACTTTTTGTGATTATTTCAGGAAAGTAGGGCTTCTCTATTCTGTTACCTTCCTGTCATTGACAGGGAATACCGCATCCGGTATACTGAACATATACAAAACCGGAACAAGGGAAAGGGGTATGCCTATGATTTCTGTAGAGGTATTATGCCAGCTTTTGAATCTTGCGGTAATTGCCGGAATTGTGGCATTCTTTGTCATTGCTGCCAGAGCGCTCGACACCTATACGCGGAAAAACGCAAAAAAACTTGCAAAAATCATCCCATTTTCACGTAAAACAGACAAATAAGACGAAAATAAATGAACGCTCCGCCGGGCTGCTGACCCGGCGGAGCGTTTTGCTGCTCCTTGACGGAATATCACAACTTTGTTAAGATAAAAAGCAAGATAAAAGTCTCTTATGAAATAGAATCGAAAGGATAATTTTATGTTAGACGATATTCAAGTGATTGTTTCTGATTTTGACGGTACGCTTCTCGATGATGACAAGCATCTGCCAGAGCAATTCCCTGCCCTGCTGGATGCCTTAGAACAGCGGGGTATCCGTTTCATCGCTGCCAGCGGCCGGCAGTATTACAACATCCGGAAACAGCTGCCGGACGGCATGGCGGATCGCGTGGATTATATCGCGGAAAATGGCGCCATGACGGTACGCAATAACGAAATCTGCTGGGTGGATGAAATCCCAATGTCTGATGTTGCAGATATTGTCCGTACGGTGCGCAGTACACCGGGATGCTATCCAATCCTGTGCGGTGCAGACTGTGCATATTTTGAAAACGGAGATATTACAGAAATGGTATATCATGCAAACATGTATTATGCCCGTTTGGATCTTGTACAGGATGTACTGGAAGCTGCCGCAGCTGACCGTATCTGTAAGATTGCGGTTTTTCACAATCATGACGCCGAGCATGTTTCCTATCCCGCACTGCTCCCCTTTGCTGACCGGATGCAGGTTGCCTTATCCGGTGACTGCTGGGTGGATGTCATGAACAAATCCGTCAGCAAGGGCGCTGCCCTGACCGAGCTGCTGCACCGGATGCAGGTTTCCCCGGCGCAGTGCATGGCATTCGGTGATTATCTCAATGATATTCAGCTATTACAGTCCAGCGGGCATCCCTACGTGATGGAAAATGCACATCCGCAGCTGCTGGAGCTGTTTGACCATACAAGTGGGCATAATAACCATGGCGGTGTGGTAAAGACCATCTGCCGCGAGCTTGGGATTCAGATATAAGAGCATACAGCAGGCTGTATGCTCTTCAGTACCGGGTGCAAACGTGGCCCCTTCCGGTTATTCGGTTAACCGGGGGCCACGCTCTCTTACACCCGGAGGGAAAATACTGTTATTCCAGCAGGCCAGCTGTTCCACCGGAAAGCTTCTCAGCCTTCCCCGGTTTTCTGCACCTCCGTCCCCGTATAATAATGCAGCAGAATCTCCTCATAGCTGCTGCCGTTTTCCGCCATGCTCTTGGCTCCATACTGGCTCATACCAACACCATGTCCATACCCCTGTGTATGGAACGTGATGGAGGTATCTGTTGTGCTGACGGTAAAATGTGTGGAATTGAGTCCAAATAATTCACGCACTTCTGTGCCTTTCAGCTCTTCCCCGCCGATTTTACAGGTTGTGACACCGCCTGCTTCCGAGGATTGGATATCGGTGAACCATGTCTTTGGCAGGCCGGTCAGGTTGATATCAGGATATTTGGCCAGCATGATCTGCCGGAACTTCTCTGCGCCAAAGGTTTCCGAAGCATCATATTCCGGACAGGCATCATCTCCGGTGCTGTCCACCGCTACCAGATACGGGATATCCGTTCCCCAGACACTGACAGCAGACTCGGTTTCCTCCGCGGATGCCGAATGGAATACCGCCGCAATCGGGCTGCCGTTATAAGTAACAATTTCCCCTTTGGTTGCCTCGACAGCAGCCTGTACTTTTTTCTTCCATTCTTTTGCGTTGCTGCCCCATAAATCCCCGGATTGTGTCTCCAGATCCACAAACGCTGCACAATGGGTATAGTCATCACATACTACTGCGTCCGGATGGGTCTGGTCTGTCCCCAGTGACTGTTTATACATGGCAAAGGTACGCGCTGCCACAGCCTGTGCCTTCAGCGCCTCTTCCGGGAAGGAAGCGGGCATCTCTGCCGCCACGGCGCCGGCGGCATATTCCTCCAGCGTCATCTCCCTTACCGTTCCATTGACAGAAACTGCAATGGTTGTTTCTTCATCCTGCGCCTCCGCTTCGGTTTCTGCATTTTCTCCGGTATTTTCTGCATTTTGACCATCTGATGCCTGCGCATCCAAAATATTTTCTACATTTTGAACGGAGTGGATTTTTTCTTCTTCCGCTTCCCCCTTTTGGTAATATTGGAATCCCAGAGGAGCAATATATACTAAAAATATGACAATTATAACCAATAAAAATAAGCGTTTCATGTTATATGTCCGTCCTTTCCGGCTGTAGTCTGTATTTGACATATTTGCAGGATTGATGTAATATATAATTCATAAAAAGTACCCTTGTTCCGTCTTTTGCTGCATATTCCCTCTTTTTGCAGAAGATGGGGCATCCGAATGATGAGGTGATTCCAATGGTTGACATGATGAAAAACATGCGTTCTTCTGTCATTGACAATCTATGCAATAATTTTCAGGAAAATAACCTGATCCAGCCGAAGATGTTTACCAAGTACGGTGTCAAGCGCGGCCTGCGTAATGCCGACGGCACCGGTGTTCCGGCTGGTATTACATGTGTATCCAATGTACATGGCTATATGGTAAACGAAGGTGAAGTAGAGCCGATCGAGGGCCGTCTGACTTACCGCGGTCATAACCTGTATGACCTGCTGGATGGCTTTGATTCGGAAGACCGTTTTGGTTTCCCGGAAACCTCGTATCTGCTGCTGAGCGGTTCCCTGCCAAACCAGGAACAGCTGGACGACTTTACCGATATGCTCGCTGACGAATGTTCCCTGCCGGATGGTTTTACGGAAGACGTCATTATGCGTGCACCGAGCCGCGATATCATGAACAAGCTGGCGGTATCCACGCTGGCATTGTATTCCTATGACCCGAACCCGGATGACACCAGCCTGGAAAATATCGTCCGCCAGGCCGTCAGCCTGATTGCCAAGTTCCCGGTCATTATTTCCCATGCATATCAGTCCAAGCGCCGTTATTATGACAACGCTTCTATGTTCCTGCATATGCCGGACCGCAACTATACCACAGCGGAAAACATTCTGAGCCTGATCCGACCGGATGGTCTGTTTACCCGTGAGGAAGCGATGCTGCTCGACCGCTGCCTGATTATCCACGCAGAGCACGGCGGCGGTAACAACTCCGCCTTTACAACCCGTGTCGTATCGTCCTCTGCTACGGATACCTACTCTGCGATTGCTGCTTCAATCGGTTCCCTGAAGGGTCCGCGCCACGGCGGTGCAAACCTGCGCGTATGCAAGCAGTTCGATGAAATGAAGCAGAACATCTCCAACTGGGAAGATGAAGACGAGGTTCTGGACTATCTGTGCAAAATCCTGCGCAAGGAAGCTGGTGACGGCTCCGGCCTGATTTACGGTATGGGCCATGCGGTATATACGCTGTCTGACCCGCGTGCTGTCGCACTGAAAAATACAGCCCGCCCGCTGGCTGAGCAGAAGGGCTTCGAGCGTGAATTTAACCTGATCGAGCTGACCGAACGTCTGTCTCCGGAAGCATTTTACCGTGTCCGCGGCGAACATAAGATTATGTGTGCGAATGTCGACATGTATTCCGGCCTGGTTTACGAGATGCTCGGCATTCCGCAGGAAATGTACACACCGCTGTTTGCCACCGCACGCATCGTCGGCTGGCTGGCACACCGCATTGAAGAGGTTACAACCGGCGGCAAAATTATCCGCCCGGCATACAAGCCGATCATTTCCCGTTCCAGCTACACGCCGATTTCCGAGCGCTGAAAATGTTAAGTTTTTTCCATATAAAAGAGGATGCCTGAAAAACAGGCATCCTCTTTTTTGTGCACGCTGCGGGGAAATTCTGCCATTGTGCACGTGCACAAAAAAACTGCCAATGCGGGGGAAGCATTGGCAGTTCGCGCATGTCGTGGAAGTTTTGGGGGATGATAAAAACACAACATGCAAAATTGGGGATGATATAAAGCACTATCTGGGGGATGTGACGTGCTTTAAACAAAATTGGGATTTTGTTGGGCCCGATTGTCTCCAACCGAGCTTGCTGTTATTATAACGCATCCCATTGGAAAAAGTCAATACATCTTGTCCCCTTCTGCTTAAATTTCATAAAAATTTCATTTCATTTGGTATTTTCTAGAAATGAAATGGTCAGAAAATTTCATTCGGATCAATCGCAGTATCATCCTTGGTGACTGAAAAGTGCAAATGGACATCCTGCTTCTGTTCCAGCGGCATAGGATCGCCTAAAACAGCAATTTGTTTCCCGCCGGATACGGTATCTCCTTCAGCAACAGAGATCTCATCCAGCCCCGCATACAGGCTTGTCATGTCCTGTGCATGGCTCACCACCACATACTTGCCATAGATGGCATCATCGCCAACCGTGAGGACGGTTCCATCCGCAATCGCACAAACAGCGTCGCCTTTTTGTCCGGCATAATCCACCGCTTCATGTGTCCGCCAGTCTCCTGTGGTTTCATCATATTCCAGCGTGTCACTGGAAAAGGCGCGTGAAACCTCTCCTGTCATCGGCGGCGTAAAGGTCAGCTCAGCCGCTGTCTGCACCTGCTCCTCTTCCTCCGTGTCTGTGGTATCTTCCGCTTCCTCTGTGGTATCTTCCTGTTCCGCTGCATCTTCTGCCGGTGTTGTATCCATGGCAGGAACCCGGTCCAATGCCTCGGAAGCTGTTACACTGTCATCTGCTTCATATAAATAACCGTCCAGCGGGTCTTGTTCCTCCATGGATGCCGGTGCAGCAAACAACACATATGCTGCCACGGCAATTGCCAGCAGGCAAAGCATCAGAATCATGTAAAAGCCCTTGTCCTCAGACCACCAACGCGCCCCGTTTGCTTTTTTCATTTGAACATCTCCTTTTGACGTTTTCCATTTCTGGTAGTATGGGCGGAGATGCGGAAATTTATACAGCCTTTCCGGAAAGGCTGCGGAATTTTTCCACGTATTCCTGTTCCAGGAATCTGTGTGCTTCCAAAAGCACAAAAAAGCAGGAAGATCTCTCTCCCTGCTGTATTTCAATCGTTTGGCATGATTTTGTATTCCAGCTTATAATAGCTCCATTTACGCCACTTTTCGATCTGTTCCTTTGTCTCGGCATCCAGTTCATCCGCCGTATGGAAAGTGCCATCCATATACATGTAGGTATCCCGCTGGACAACCGGTGTGGTACGCCGCAGTTCATTCAGAAATGCAAACCAGCCGCTTTCCGTGCCGCGTCCTGTCAGCTCCAATACCGCAGCGCCAAGAAAGCTGGCAGAAAGGATATGGTTATCCGGCAGGTCCAGCGCCGTGACAGCCTCCTGCCAGTCCAGCTCCTCTGCCGCTGCGTCATTTGCCCAGATCACAAACGGTGTTTCGTAGGAGCAGACCGGATTGTCACATTCCTCTGCATCCTTTGCAATATCCAGCCCAAGCTCCGCATAGCCCTGCTTATTGTCTCCCAGATACGGCAAATGGTCACCATAAAATACCAGGACTACCGGCTCATTCTGTTGAGAAAAATAATCCGTCAGCGTCCCCAGCATGGCATCTGCATCGCGGACGCCTTCTGTATAAACCCGCAGCAGCGTTTCGACCTCATCGGACACTGGCACGGTGGTATGTACTTCGGGAAATTCGTAGCCTTCCCCATATTTATTGATGGTATACGACATGTGGTTCTGAATCGTTGTCGTATAGTCAAACAGCGTCTGGCCGTCTGCGACAGCCGCTTCAAATTCCTGTTCGATCTGTTTTTCAGTATAGCTGTCCGTCACCCACGTCCCTTTGTATTCCGGATTCTCCATCTGCTCAATAAAGGTGCTTTTTTGCGCCCCCATCCAGCGGTAGACATTTTCACGGTTATAAAACCAGTTCTTGCCCGGATGGCAGAATGCGGTTGTGTACCCGTCGGCATTGAAAATGCGGAACAGGCTATTCAGATTCCGGTTGATCGTACGGAAAGCCGAGGTCGGAGATTCCGACAATGCATTGGTCTGCATACCGGTTACCACATCAAATTCCGTATTTGCAGTACCCGCTGCAAAGCCCGGCACCACAATATGCCCGCACACCGCATGTTCATCCTGCTGCAGCGCATGCAGATTGGCAAGCGGATCATCTGCCTCGTCAAACTGGAACACATCATAATCCGTAATGTCGGAAAATGCCTCATTCATGATGAAAATGACATGGACATCCTTTCCGTCTCCCGGTACGATGGTTTCCTCCCATGCTTCCGCCTCTGTTTTGCGAAAGCCTTCCGGCCTATCTACTGCATACGCAGTAAACTGATAACAGAAGCAATAGGGCAAGCCCAGTTCATTGAATACGTCCGGAATCCGGCTTCGGTTGACGACCTGAAAGGAATTATACATGGTGTCAGAGGAATACACGCCCAGAATCAGCCCTGCCAAAACGGCTATGCTCGCTCCAGCGCCGCAAAGGCGCAGAACCAACCGTGGAACGGCCTTTTGCACAAGCCTTCTTCCACAGATAAAATGCCCCAATATCACAAAGGCCAGTGTTGTGACAACCAGCGTCACAATCTCGCAAACCGGATACCGGATGGAATACTCTCCTATGGCAGAACCGACTTCCTTGAGCAATGCAAAATCCCGCGGGAAAACCGGTTCATCGCGCACCTCAAGCTTGATGCGGTTTGCAATAGACAATATGCCGGCAGCGACATTGACCAGCGCAGCTGCCTTACATACATTGCCGAACAAAAAGGTAAAGGCAAGCACCAGCATACCGATTGGCACGGCATTGAGCCAGATCAGCCGCGGCTGCTTCTGAAAATTCTGTAGAACCTCCTGCAGGTCGTTCGGCTGATACCACAGCACCAGCAATGTAATGCATACAGTAAAAACAAGCACAAGAAACAGTGTGAAAACCAGGCTGATTTCCAGTCTGCGGGACGCTTTTTTCATGACAGATACTCCTTTCTGACAGCTTCTTCATTATATCAGGAAGCATTTGCTTTGTCCACTCAGCACAGGCTTCGCTTTCCCCTGCCAAAATCGCCAATTCGTTCCTTTCTATTCCCCAAAAGTAGCATTTTTTTGAAAATTTTCTGTCTTTTCCTGTGAAACAGAAAAAATATGTTGCATAAAGCCGAAGGATGTGTATAATAGTACCTGTAGTTTTATAAACTGCAATAAAAAGTTTAGTATTTGTAAAGGAGGGAACGCCGGTATCCGGTGGTCTGCAGGGCCTTTTCTCTGCACACTGCTCACCGGTTTGATATGGAAATCGGTTCAAAACTCAAACGGATGCGTATACAGAACGGTCTGACGCTGGAGGAGCTTGCCTCCCGGTGTGAACTGACCAAGGGCTTCCTATCCCAGCTGGAGCGTGATCTTACCAGCCCGTCGATTGCCACGCTCGCAGATATTCTGGAAGCCCTGGGCTCTTCCCTGTCCGAATTTTTCAGCGATTCGCCCCAGGAACAGATCGTATTCCATCAGTCGGATTTCTTTGAAGATGAACGGGAAAGCTGTACCATCCGCTGGATCGTACCAAACACACAGAAAAATGAAATGGAACCAGTTCTGGTAGAAATCCCGGAAGGCGGACGTTCCTTTTCTTCCGGCCCGCACAACGGTGAGGAATTTGGGTATGTCCTCTCCGGTTCCGTCACCCTGGTGACAGATTCTGCAGCCTATGCCGTCCGCCAGGGGGAGACCTTCTACCTGGACGGAAAAACCAGCCATTATATTCGCAACGACAAAAAACGAACCGCGCAAATCCTCTGGGTCTGCACCCCGCCGCTGTTCTAGCATACGTATCACAAACAAGTCAGGAGAGGAAAATGAAAAAACTGATCGAACTGAAGAACATCGTCAAGGACTTTGACGGCCAGCGTGTGCTGAAAGGTATTTCGCTGGATATCTATGAGAATGAATTTGTCACGCTGCTCGGCCCCTCCGGCTGCGGCAAGACAACGCTGCTTCGCATCATAGCCGGATTTCTGGATGCGGATGACGGACAGGTTCTCTTTGACGGGCAGGATATTTCCCGTCTGCCGCCGTATAAGCGTGAGGTCAACACGGTATTCCAGAAATATGCCCTGTTCCCGCACCTCAACGTATACGATAACATCGCCTTTGGTTTGAATCTGAAAAAAGAGCCAAAAGATATCATTGAGCAGAAGGTCAAGCGTATGCTCCGCCTTGTGGGTCTGAGCGGCTTTGACAAGCGCCGCATTAACCAGATGTCCGGCGGACAGCAGCAGCGCGTTGCCATTGCACGTGCACTGGTCAATGAGCCGAAGGTCCTTTTGCTGGATGAACCGCTGGGCGCACTCGACCTCAAGCTGCGCAAGGAAATGCAGCGCGAGCTGAAAAATATCCAGCAGGAGGTCGGCATTACCTTTGTGTTTGTCACCCATGACCAGGAAGAAGCCCTGACCATGTCGGACAAAATCGTCGTCATGAAGGAAGGCGAGATTGAGCAGATCGGCTCTCCGGTTGATATTTATAATGAGCCGAGGAACCGTTATGTTGCCAACTTCATCGGTGAAAGCAACATTGTTGACGGCGTGATGCCATGTGATAACCGCGTGATCTTTGACGGGCATCCGTTTACGTGTGTGGATGGCGGTTTCGCGGAAAACGAAGAAGTCGACGTCGTGATCCGTCCGGAGGATCTGGACATTGTCCCGCCGGCAGAGGGTATGCTGCGCGGATATGTCAAGTCTGTCCTGTTCAAGGGTGTGCATTACGATACCATCGTGGAAACCCGTCAGGGTACTTCTATCACGGTAAAAATGAACATTACCAAGGAAAAGCCGGTTATCAATGAGGAGGCTGGCGAGCTGATGGATGCGGACAGCTTTTATCTGGACAGGGATGACGTAGAGGAACTGACCGACGCTATGATTATTGCCCGTGCCAACGCACAGGCATGGAAAAAGGGTTCCGAAGAGCTGGTCTCCATCACGAGAATTTCCTATGACATCAGGCCTCAAAACGGACGTTATCCGGTTACATTCTCCACAGCAGCCGGCACCTCTGTCACCGTCGATATGATCGTGGAGGACGCCAACCGTGTGGTTTCCGAAGAATATCAGGAGGAAATTTATGCGGTAAACTTCTCCAAGTCGGTAGATGATATCAAGGAATCGCTGACACTGGACAACGACCTGATGATCTGGGCAGATGCTTCCGCCTGGAGCCTTGCACCGGAGGATGACGGCGCACGCATCCGCATTACCGACGTCATCTACGATTTTGACTGGGAGCATATCACGCCGGGCGTCTACGATATTACCTTTGCGACGAAAGGCTCCGAATACAAAGTTGCCACCACAGACCGCACCGAGCCAGGTGATCTGGTGGGGCTGAAATTTACGCCGAATGATATCCATATCATGAGAAAGGGGTAAAAGCATTTGAAACGATTCCGTTCCATGGCATATCCTTATGTGGTATGGATTGCCATTCTGATTATTATCCCAATGCTGCTGATTATCGCCTACGCGTTTACCGTGGAAGGTACAGCTTTCTTCCAGGGACAGTTTACCCTCGACAATTTCGGACGTTTTTTCAGCGACGCCGTCTTTTTGCAGGTATTGCTCCGTTCACTGCGCATTGCGGTTGTCACAACAATCGTCTGTCTGCTGCTGGGATATCCGGCGGCCTACGCCATTTCCCGTTCCGGAGCCAGCAGCACCATGCTGATCCTGATTATTACGCTGCCGACGTGGATTAACATGCTGGTACGAACCTATGCATGGGTCGGCATTCTGCAGGACAATGGGCTGCTCAACGCCCTGCTGGGCCTGCTGCATCTCGGCCCGTTTCAATTTATGTATACGGATTTTGCCGTTGTCCTCGGCATGGTTTACAATTTTCTGCCGTTTATGATTCTGGAAATCCATACGTCCCTGTCCAAAATGGACCCGTCTTATCTGGAAGCTGCCAGCGATCTGGGCGCCAACAACACAAAAGCTTTCCTAAAGGTTACGCTTCCCCTGAGCATTCCGGGGATGATTTCCGGCATCACACTGGTATTTCTGCCGGCGGTTTCCTCCTTCTTCATCCCCAAGCTGCTGGGCGGCGGCCAGTACGTCCTGATCGGTAATGTCATCGAATCCCAGTTCCTGACCTCCGGCAACTGGAGCTTTGGCAGTGCATTGTCCCTAACCATGGTTATTATCATCATGGTTTCCATGTATTTAACCCGCAGGCTGGACAGAAACAGGGAGGACGAAATATGAAACAGAAAAAACGTATCCACTGGACCCGCATCCTGCTTGCGGCGGTCATTGTATTCTTTTATATCCCGATTGTTTATACCGTGGTTTTCTCCTTTAATTCCACCCGCTCGCTGACGACCTTCGCCGGTTTCTCCCTGCGGTGGTATGAGAAAATGTTCTCTTCGTCCATGACGATGAACGCGATTTGGACAACCTTTGCGATTGCGATTCTGGCAACCGTCCTTTCCACCGCAATCGGCACGGTCACTGTCATTGGGCTTTCCAAATGCAGCAAGCCTTTGCGCCGTTCGGTCAGCATGATTAACGATCTGCCGATTATGAACCCGGACATTGTCACAGCAATCGGGCTGCTGATGTTCTTTGCCACCATGGAAATCAGCAAGGGCTTTCTGACCATGCTGGTGGCACACGTGGCATTCTGCATCCCATATGTCATGCTGTCCATCACCCCTCGTCTGCGTACACTGGACCCGAATCTGGCAGATGCCGCACTTGATCTGGGCGCGAACCCGTGGCAGGCGCTGTGGCACGCAATCATCCCGCAGCTTTCGCCCGGTATCTTTGCCGGTGCACTGATTGCCTTCACCATGTCATTTGACGATTTTGTCATTTCCTATTTCGTCACCGGCAACGGTGTGCAGAACATTTCCATTCTCGTCTATACGATGGCAAAACGCGTAAATCCATCCATCAACGCGATTTCCACGCTGGTTATCGTCATCATCACCGCGGTGCTGCTGTTGGTCAACCTTATTCCGCTGGTCCGTGACCGTGCGATGCGCCGCAAAAAGGAGGAAGCTGTATGAAATATCGTTTTCTTTCCGTCCTGTGCACAGCAGGCCTTTTGACCGGCCTGCTGTCCGGCTGCGGCGGCCCCGGCACGGAATTTGATGGAACCAATGCATCCTCCGGCAACAGCGATACCCTGAAACTGTACATCTGGGGCGAATATACCGGTGATGAAATCATTGAAAACTTCGAAGAGGAATTTGACTGCCGCGTGGTGATGGAAACCTTCGATTCCAATGAAATGATGTACACCAAAATCAGCTCCGGTGACAGCTATGATGTGCTGGTCCCTTCGGATTATATGATCGAACGCCTGCTGAATGAGGACTATTTACAGCCGATTGACCGTGAAGTGATTACCAATTTTGATTTGCTGGACGACGATGTCGTGGGCCTGCCATATGACCCGGACAACGCATATTCCATCCCGTATTTCTGGGGTACTGTCGGTATCGTTTACAACAAAAACCATGTAGATTATGCGGACCTGGAACAGGAAGGCTGGAACATCCTGTCGGACACCAAATACAAGGATAAGCTGTATATCTACGATTCCGAACGCGATTCCTTTATGATGGCGTTCAAAGCGCTGGGCTACTCGATGAATACCGACAACGATGCCGAGATCGACGCGGCCTATGAATGGCTGTGTAACATCAATAACACGATGCACCCGGTTTATGTCACGGACGAAATCATCGACAACATGATTAACGGCACCAAGGACATCGGCATTGTATACAGCGGCGACGCGGCCTACATCCTGTCGGAAAATCCGGATATGGGCTATTACTGCCCCATGCAAGGCACCAACATCTGGAGCGATGCCATGGTCATTCCGAAGAATGCGCCAAATCCCGATCTTGCCAATGAATTTATCAACTACGTCCTGACATATGATGCGTCCTATGACAACACGGAAGAAGTAGGCTATACTTCGTCCAATGCCCAGGTCGCAGCGGATGTATATGGCGAGGGTGGTATTTTTGAGGGCAATGAGGCCTATGTACCGCGTTCTGACTATGAATTGGACGAGGTATTCTGTGACAATGCATACCTCCGCCAGCGTCTGTCTGAGCTTTGGATCAAGGTCAAAGCAGGCGGAACCACATAATTTTTTCCACAAAAAAATCCGCTCATCACAAAAGGATGGCGGATTTTTCATTTATTCCTCTAGGTGCTCCAGCCCCTGGCTCATGATGGTATGCACATGGTCATCTGCCAGGGAATAGACAATATTTTTCCCCTCCCGGCGAAACCGCACCAGCCGGCTCTGCTTGAGCACACGCAGCTGATGGGAAATCGAGCTCTGGGTCATATTGAGCGCCTGCGCGATATCGCCCACGCTCATATCGCTTTCTACCAGCACATACAGGATTTTGATGCGGGTGGAATCGCCGAACACCTTGAACAGCTCTGCAAGATCATACAATTCCTCTTCGGTTGGTACTTGGTCGCTCATGGAGAAGAAATCTGCGCCCTCCGGCATCTGCTCCAGCTCTTTTCTATCCAGACTCACGGGTTAATCCTCCTCCTCATCAACCGGACGTACATCTACATCAATCACTTTATTTTTCTTCTTTTTTGCCCCTGGATTCCGCTGTTCATAAACCTTGGCTGCATGGTTCATGCGGTACAGCACCAGCAGATCGGACAGTCCATTATAGGCAAGCCCAACGCCCACAATGCGGAAGGTCAGCTGTGCCGTGCCATATGGATGGAGCAGGACCACTGCGCCCAGCAGGACGGTAATGACACCGAGGATGATAATGGTCACATTGCTCGGATCACCAAACCGGCGCAGGCCAATGCCGTGGCGCACATTTAACATGCCGTCCAGCACCAGAATCACACCGAAAATAATCGGCAGGATAGAAAGAATCGTCTTCGGTTTCGTTATGATAACAATACCGATTCCAATGACAATCACACTGAGCATAATGGTAAAAACCCGTATGGTGTGGTCTTTCACACAGCCAAGAATGCTGATCGCACCATACGCAATCAGCAGCGCGCCAACGACATAACAAATAATGGTTAAAAAGAAATCCGGCTGAATCAGCATCATAGCGCCCAAGGCAAGGCAGCCAAGGGCGATCAGCAACAGCTGTCCGCGGATGTTCCGGAATGTTTCAAACATAGTCTATCCTCCTTGCGGGAAGTAAATCGTACATGCTTTGCTGGTTTTATTGTACGTCATCCGGGTAGTAGTGTCAAATTGTTTTTGGATTCCATGATACAGTTGGCACGCTGCTGCGCAAACATCACGTTTTCTCTGAGCGCAAAGAGAAGGACGGAGATTGTACCGAAGAAACCTTGCTTTCCTCTTTGCAGTTATCATAAGGTGAATCGCGGATGCAAGCTCTATGCCGAACTTTGTTCATTCTCATTTTACAACTCTTCCCTTGCAAAATCCCCTATTTTGGTGTACCATTAGCGTTGAAGCATTCTATGCTTCTGTTTCATCTGTCAATTTAATTCTTTAGAAGGTGTTTATATGACGAAAATCGATATTATTTCCGGCTTTCTCGGTGCTGGCAAAACCACATTGATCCGTAAGCTGCTGGAAGGCCCGCTGAAGGGCAAGAAGGTCGTCCTTATCGAAAATGAATTCGGCGAAATCGGCATTGACGGCGGTTTCCTGAAGGACGCCGGTATTGAGATCACCGAAATGAACTCCGGCTGCATCTGCTGCACGCTGGTTGGTGATTTCGGCAAGGCCCTGGGGGATGTCCTGGGCCAGTATACACCGGACCGTATCATCATCGAGCCGTCCGGCGTTGGCAAGCTGTCCGATGTAGCGGCTGCCGTTCAGCCTGTGCTGAAGGAAGGCGAAGTCGAAATGGGCTGCCTGACAACGGTTTGCGATGCATCCAAGTGCCGTATGTATATCAAGAACTTCGGCGAGTTCTATAACAACCAGCTGGAAAGCGCCGGCACCATTGTGCTGAGCCGTACCCAGAATGTCAGCGAAAAGCGTCTGGACGAAGCCCTGAAGCTGATTCGTGAGCATTGCGACGCAAATACCAGCATTATTACCACGCCATGGGACGAGCTGACTGGCGAACAGATTTATGAAGTTATGTGTGCCGACGGCCACCAGGCCCTGCTGGATGCCGCTGAGCTGTACGAGCATGAAGAGCATCACCACCATCACCATGACGGCCACTGCTGTGGACATCATCATGACGAGGAGCATGGGCACGGCGAGCATTGTCAGCACCACGATCATGATGAGGCGCACTATAAAGCAGAGCTAAGCCCGCACCAGCATCATGCGGAGGGGGTATGGCGAGGTCAGCTTTGAAAACACCAGCAGGAGGGGGGGG
>JAJPXP010000061.1 GCA_021205365.1 Clostridia bacterium | reverse complement strand
GGCAACATCGAAATGAAGAAGAAGCTCGCAAAGGCGATTGCCCGTATCGACTAAGGTAATCGAACTAGGCTGAAGACATACAATACAAAAACTATTGCCACAAAGGGCGGCTAAACTGGTAAACTGCACAGGAAATATGTGCTTATTTTGTAAACAATTTCGGTTGATTTTCAACATAGAATGGTTTATTATGTATACACGTTGAGAATGTATACAATTTATAAGTTTCGTCGATCGTAAGAAAAGAATGATAGTATTTAGAAAGGAACAGAGATGGGTATTATTTTAGGAAGCTTTTTGGGCATTACATTGCTCGTACTTTTGATTTCATTTTATCAATCACGTAAAGTGCAAAAGAATACAAGCGAAGGTTATTTCCTCGGCGGACGAAGCCTGACCGGCGGTGTCATTGGCGCTTCATTGCTTTTATGTAACTTGAGCGCAACGAATTTCGTTGGTATGACCGGCGACGTTTACCGCTTCGATCTGTCAACAATCGGCTGGGAAACACCTTGTGCGATCGCACTGGTCATTGTAGCGGTTATCCTGATTCCGCGTTACTTGAGCCGCGGCTTTGCAACGATTCCGGATTTTCTAGAGGAACGTTACGACAAAACAGTGAAAACCATGGTATCAGTGCTGTTTATTATCTGCTATATCTGCAACACCCTTCCGATTTGCCTGTATGCAGGCGCAATCACGGTAAACCGGATTTTCGATATTCCGGGCATGTTCGGCCTGACTTATGCGCAGGGTGTTTGGGCAATGGTCCTTCTGATCGGTGTCATCGGTATCATCTATGCATTGTTCGGAGGTCTGAAGGTAGTTGCAACTGCTGATACGCTGAACGGCGTCCTGCTGCTCGCTGCTGGTATTATGGTTCCGATTTTTGGTATGTTTGTTCTGGGCAATGGCAATTTGGGCGATGCATTACATACCATTCTCAACAACGCACCGGAGAAGCTGAATACGATTGGTTCTGAGGACAGCCTGCTGCCGTTCTCCACGATGTTTACTGGTCTGATGCCTGTACTCATTTACTACTGGGGCATGGATCAGGCGATTATCCAGAGAGCTCTGGGTGCAAAGAACCTGAAGGAAGGTCAGAAGGGTCTTCTGTTTGCAGGTTTCCTCAAGCTCCTCACCCCGTTTGTCCTGATGTTCCCTGGCATTATCTGTTTCCATCTGTATGGCGCAGGCACCATTGAAAACAGTGACCTTGCTTATGCAACCCTGGTTAACGGCGTCCTGCCGAAGCCGCTGATCGGCGTATTTATTGCAGCAATGTTTGGCGCAATCCTTTCCACCTTCAATGGCACACTGAACAGTGTATGCACCCTGTTTGCAATGAATATTTACAAAGGCAAAGCAAAGGACGGCGAACCGGTTTCGGAAGAAAAGATTGTGCGCGTCGGCAAGCTTTGCGGTCTGATTATTGGTATCGGCTCCATGATCGTAGCACCAATGTTTATGTACGCACCGGACGGTCTGTATTCCATGTTCCAGCAGCTGAACGGTCTGTTTAATGTTCCGATCTTCACCATTATGTTTATTGGCTACGTCAACAAGAAGGCTCCTGCTCTCGCTGCTAAGATTTCTCTGGTCGTATTTATTGCTGTATATGGATTTACTACATTCTTCATGGATCTGCCGATTTATTATCTGCATGTATCCGGCGCAATGTTCCTGATCTGCTGCATCTTCATGATTATCATGGGCAAGATTAAGCCGACCGACAAGGTATTTGAGCGGAAGAACAAGAACGTTGTCGAACTGGAACCGTGGAAGTACCGTTATGAAGTGGGTACTGCAATTGCAGCAGGCGCTGTTGTAACTTACATTGCGCTGTCCCCGATTGGCTTTGCATCTCCAGACGGTGCCGATGTGATGACAGGCGTTTGGCTGGTTGTCGGCGTAGCAGTAACCTGTGTTGTCGGATTCCTGTTCAAGAAGATTATGCAGCGTTTTGATAAGTCTGTTTATGAGGCGGCAACGGACGCGTCTTGCCAGTCCGTAACAGAAAATAAGGTATAACCGAAAGACGGTTCCAATGGAACTGCTCAGCAGAAAATAACATTTAGATTATGTGAAAGGAAGGATTTCATGATTACACCGCGTTTGACAAAAATTAAAACACGTTTATTTGAAAAAGAATATCATGATCCGGGCGTTTGGTATTTTAAGGATGAGTCCATTCTGGATGAAACCAATATCAACGAGCCCCTGATTGTGCGCAAGGGCATGGCAACCCGGTATATGGGAGAAAATCTGCCGGCTTATATTCGAGATGATGAACTCATTGTCGGTAATCCGAATATGAACAGTGTCGGTTTTGGTACCGTGCTTCCGATTTATGCAACGGAAGAGGAGCTGGAAACCGCAGCACAGTATAAGATGAACGAAAATTCCGTGTGGGGGCATCACCCCCCGCACTGGGAGAAGGTGCTGCATATCGGCTTCCGCGGCATTATGGACGAGATTCAGGCTGCCATGGAAAAGCAGTATGCTTCCGAGGTGCCGGATGAAAAGGCAATTGCAGAATACCGTGCGATGCTGCTGGCAATTGAAGGCGTCATCCACTTTGCAGAGCGCCATGCACAGCAGGCTCTGGCAGATGCAGCAGAAGAGACTGATCCACAGCGCCGGAAGGAATTGTTTGAGATTCACCGCGTATGCTCCCGCGTTCCGTATCTGCCGGCTGAGACAATG
Organism: Clostridia bacterium; assembly: GCA_021205365.1. GTDB lineage: Bacteria > Bacillota > Clostridia > Oscillospirales > Butyricicoccaceae > Butyricicoccus_A. The sequence goes on along the minus strand of JAJPXP010000061.1, from coordinate 16,792 downwards.
CAGGAAGCACTGCAGGCATACTGGTTCACTTACGCAATGGTGAACAGCGGCGGCGAGTATGTACCGCTCGGGCGTGTTGACCAGCATATCTTCCCGTACTATGAGCACGATATTGCAAACGGCCTGATCGATGACGAACGTGCCAATGATCTGCTTGGCTCTTTCCTGGCAAAATGCAATGAGAGAATCTGCACAGATACCAAGAAGTGGGAAAACCATTATGATTTTGGCCTGTTCTCCCAGGGCGTTCCGCTCTCCTACTCCACTGGTACTGAGGAGTCCGGCGGACATGAATCCGGCGGCTACGACATCCGCGCACTCAGCTATCAGGAAGATGAGAGCATTGACAGTGACGCAAACTTTAACTTTGGACAGTCCGGCAATGACTGGCTGATGAATATGATTATCGGCGGTGTTCGCCGCGATGGCGAGGATGGCACGAATGAGGTAACCTACAAGCTCCTCCGTCTGCGCTTCGAGATGGAACTGTTGATGCCGACCCTTTCGGTTCGTGTATCCAGCAAAGCGCCGGACCGCCTGTGGCGTGAACTGGCGCTGTGCCTGAGACACTGCGAAGGCGAGCCTGCCATTTACAACGATGATACGATCATTCCGGGCTTCATTGATATCGGTATTCCGCTGGAGGATGCACGCGATTATACCAATGACGGTTGCTGGGAGACGCTGATTCCGGGTAAGAGCTACTTCAGCTATGCGCATATTATGAACCTGCGCTGCCTGGAATGGGTATTCACCCGCGGCAAGACTGTGATGACCGGCGAAATGGAAGGCGTTGATACCGGCGCTCTGGAAGACCTGAAGGATTTTGAATCGTTCTATCAGGCATACTGCAAGCAGGTAGACAGCCAGATTGACCTGCAAGTAAGCCGCAGACTGGAGAATCTCGGCATGTCGGAAATGATTGCCCCGGACCCGCTGATGTCCACCATTATGGATGGCTGCATCGAAAAGGGACGTGATATGACAGCTTCGAATATTCTGCCGTATACCTTCCACCTGCTGCTGATCACCGGCCTTTCCAATGTGGTTGACTCGCTGTGCGCAGTCAAAAAGCTGGTTTATGAAGATGGCGTGGCAACGCTGGATGATTTCCGCCAGGCAATTGAAAATGACTGGAAGGGCTTTGAAGAGCTTCGCCTGCGTGCACTGAATAAGGTGCCGAAGTACGGCAATGACGACGATTACGCAGATGATATGCTGGCACGTGTCATGAAGGATTTTGAAGATTCCTGCGTGGCATGGCGCTTCAAGCAGGATAAGCTCAAGCTGCCGGCAGGCATCGGCACATTTGAGAACTATGCTGCACTGGGACGCACACTGAGTGCAAGCCCGGACGGACGCGGCGCACGTGAGGCGCTGGCACCGAACTATTCCCCGACACCGGGTGTCGATGTAAACGGCCCGACTGCTGTCATTAAGAGCGCAACCCGTCCGGATCTGATGCGTTATTTCTGCGGCTGCCCGCTTGACATCTCACTGAATGCGAATGAGTATCTCGGCGAATCCGGTGTTACCCGTATGGAAGGCGTCATCCGATCCTTCTGCGACCTTGGCGGTCAGATTGCGACGATCACCACAACCAGCGTAGAAGAGCTCAAGGATGCAGTTGTACATCCCGAAAAGCATAAGAACCTGAAGGTTCGTATGGGCGGCCTGTCTGCATACTTCATCGCAATGTCTGCGGTACAGCAGCAGAACATCATTCAGCGCTTCTCTAAGGGTGCTGTCATCAAGTAATACAGGAGAACAGGTACTATGACGACAGGGCTGGTTTCTAATATTCAAAAATGCTGTGTTCATGATGGTCCTGGCCTGCGTACGGTGGTATTTCTCATGGGCTGTCCGCTCAGCTGCAAATGGTGTCAAAATCCGGAGAACCTTGCTGCAAAACCAATTGTTCTGTATGATGAGGAAAAATGCGTTTCGTGTGGGCGGTGCGTTCCGCATTGCCCGCACGAATGCGGCAGCCTGACTCAAACTGGCGTGCAGTTTGACCGGAGCGGCTGTGCAAGCTGCGGCGCGTGTGTGGACTATTGTTTTACAGAAGCGAAGACGCTTTGTGGAAAGCGTATGACGGTAGATGAAGTATATCAGGCTGTGATGCGTGACCAGGTTTTCTACCGGACCAGTGGCGGCGGTGTGACACTGAGCGGAGGGGAGCCGACCCTTCATGCGGAATTCTGCATTGCGCTGTTCCGAAAGCTGAAGGAATCCGGTATCCATACCGCAATGGAGACCTGCGGCTATTGTATGCCGCATACCATGCTCCGCATTGCGGAACACACGGACCTGTTCCTGTTGGACTTTAAGGCGGATACAGAATCCGTGCATGAAAAGTGGACGGGCCAGAGCAACCAGCTCATCAAGGAAAACATGAGAATGCTCCATGATATGGGGAAGCAGATTATCATTCGTATCCCGCTGATTCCCGGCGTGAATGACGGAGCGGAATTTGAACACATGATGCGGTTCCTGAAGCAGATGAAATATTTGAAAAAAGTACACATTTTGCCATTCCACCAGATTGGATCGTCCAAATACACGTTGTCTGCGACGCCGTATGAACTGCACGATATGCCGGAGTGTGATGCGGATTATGCAGCACAGCATGGAGAAATTGCAGAAAAGTATGGATTCGAAGTGAATATCGGCGGATGGGATGCCTGAACCGGATTAAGATATCTAGAGGAGGAAACATTTTATGAAGCAGTTTAAGCTGTTTATCAATAACGAATGGGTTGACGCGGAAGGCGGAAAAACCTTTACCAGTGAAAACCCCTGCACAGGTGAAGCAATTGCTGAAATGGCATATGCATCTGTAGATGATACCCGCAAGGCAATTGCGGCTGCAAAGGCAGCGTTCCCGGCATGGGCGGCGCTGGATGCAGAAACCCGTGGAACATATCTGCATCGTGTTGCAGATATTCTGGAGAGCAGGCTGGAAGAGTTTGCGCGCTGGGAAGCAATGGACACCGGCAAGCCGGTCAGCGAGACCCGCACCATTGATATCCCGCTTGCAATCCGCGCATTCCATTTCCATGCGGACAATATGAAGGCGCTGAACGGAAAGGTGATTCCGGTTCCGGGACAGCCGTTGTTTGACTATACCAGCTATGAGCCGTACGGCGTTGTAGGCAGTATCGCACCATGGAACTTCCCGATTCATCTGCTGACCCGTTCGATCGCTGCTGCACTGGCTGCAGGCAATACCGTTGTCTGCAAGGCTGCAACGCTGACACCGATCACCAGCCAGCTGCTGGGTGAGGTATTCGTTGAAGCAGGCGTTCCGGCAGGTGTCTATAACATCGTTTCCGGCTCCGGCGGAGTGGTTGGCGAGGAACTGCTGGCAAATGATGATGTTGCCATGGTAGCGCTGACCGGTTCTGAGCCGGTTGGACGCCGCCTGATGACCGCATCGGCAGAAGCAAAGCGCATCAAGCCGCTGTCCCTTGAACTGGGTGGCAAGAGCCCGATCATTGTAGAGCCGGACTGCGATATGAACGGCGCACTCAATTCCGTTATTCTTGGCTTCTGCATGAACCAAGGCGAAGTATGCGTTTCAACCTCACGTCTGCTGCTGGCTGACGAAATTTATGACGAGTTCATGGAAAAGCTTGTCCGCCGTATCAAGAGAATCAAGATCGGTGACTGCCTGGACGAGAGCACACAGATGGGTTCGCTCATTAGCCGCGGACACCGCGAGACAGTACACGGCTTTGTCGAGCGTGCCATTGCAGAGGGCGGCAAGGTTGTATGCGGCGGCAGAATGCTGACGGAGGCGCCGTATGACAAGGGCTGCTTCTATGAGCCGACGGTCATCGAAAATATCACGCCGGATATGGAGCTGTTCCAGGAGGAAGTATTTGGTCCGGTTCTGGCTGTTACCAGATATCAGACACTGGATGAGGCGATTGAACTGGCAAATGCAACCCGTTTTGCGCTGGGTGCTGCTGTGTTCACCGAAAATATCCGCAAGATGTACTGGGCTGCAGAGAAGATCGATGCAGGTACAGTATGGATGAACTGCACCACGAAGTCTAACATTGAGACACCGTTTGGCGGCAACCGCAACAGCGGCCTCGGACGTGAAGATGGTGTAGAGGGTCTGCTGGAATATCTTAAGGTTAAGAACCATATCTGGTATATGGGTGAGCAGTACGATAATCCGTACGGCTTTGAGGACGAATAAAATATAGGAAACATTTCATCGGTAAGAGGAGTCACTCCTCTTACCGTGAATGCGTTTATTATACATAATGTTTTAGGTGGTGTATTCAATGCAAAAAGCAGAAATGATACAGAATCTCAAGGAACTTGCAGCTGAAATCCGTTTGGAAACCTTGAAGGTCATCGGCTCCCGTGGCTTCGGCCATGTTGGCGGCTCGATGTCCATGGCAGATGCTATGGCAGTGCTGTACGGCGAGGTTATGAACATTGATCCGAAGAATCCGCGTTGGGAGGACCGTGACTGGTTTGTCCTGTCCAAGGGTCATGGCGGCCCGGTTATGTACGCAACCCTGGGCCTGAAGGGCTATTATCCGATGGAAAGCGCTTATACACTGAACCAGCCGAATACGGATTTCCCGTCCCATACTGACCGCAACAAGACCATTGGTGTTGACCTGACAACCGGTTCTCTGGGCCAGGGCATGAGTGAAGCAGTAGGCGCAGCACTGGGCAATAAGGTACAGGGCAAGTCCAGCCATGTTTTCGTTGCAGTAGGCGATGGCGAGTGCGACGAAGGCCAGATCTGGGAAGCAGCACAGTTTGCAGCACATTACAAGCTGGGCAACCTGATTTGTTTGGTGGATGACAACAAGCGTCAGCTGGACGGTGCTGTTGCAGATGTCATGAGCCATGGCAAGGGCCTTGGTGCAAAGTTTGACGCATTTGGCTGGAATGTCATCAATCTGGAAGATGGCAACGATGTTGAGGCAATTTATGATGCCATTCAGGCAGCCTATGCGGTTACTGACCAGCCGACTGCACTGATTCTGAACACCAAGAAGGGCAAGGGCGCAACATTCGCAGAGCCGTCTGGTGCACATTCGTCCCAGCCGACACAGGAGCAGTGGGATGAAGCCATTGCAGCTTCGGAAGCAGCACTGGCTGCTGTACGTGCAAAGTAAGGAGGGAAGAACGATGAGCTTTACACTGATTGGCAAGCATGAAAAGGACAGCCGTGCAAACCGTGACGGCTATGTATCCGCAATGTTGGAAATGATGGCAGAGAATGACAAGCTGATCCATATTGACTGTGACCTGATGGGCTGCATCAATACCGGTAAGCTGCTGAAGGAATTCCCGAACCAGACCTTTAACGCAGGTATCGCAGAGCAGAATGCAATGGGCGTTGCAGCTGGTATGGCAGCAACTGGCCTGACTGTATTTGCACATTCTTTCGGCTGCTTTGCATCCCGCCGTATGTTTGACCAGGCATTCCTGTCCGCAGGTTATTCCGAACTGCCGGTACATGTCATTGGTTCTGACCCTGGTGTTACCGCAGCATTTAATGGCGCAACCCATATGCCGTTCGAGGATTGTGCACTGTACATGACTATCCCGAATGCTGTTGTCATTGATTCCTGCGACTATGCACAGACCTACGCTCTGACCAAGCAGCTGGCAAAGAGCGCAAATCCGTCTTATATGCGTCTGATCCGTAAGGGCTTCACAACGGTCTATGCAGATGGCTCTGAATTTGAAATCGGCAAGGGCGTTACCCTGCGCGATGGCACTGACGTTACCATTATTGCTTCTGGCATTCTGGTAGATGAAGCGCTGAAGGCAGAGGAGCAGCTGGCAGCAAAGGGCATTTCCGCACGTGTAATCGATATGCACACCTGGAAGCCGCTGGATGAAGAGCTGGTTATCAAGGCTGCAAAGGAAACCGGCGCAATCGTAACCGCTGAAAACCATCAGGTTTCCTGTGGCTTGGGTTCCGCAGTAGCAAATGTACTGACACAGAAGTGCCTCGTTCCGCAGGAGCGCATTGGCATCCAGAATCGTTTCGGCCAGGTTGGTCCGCAGGACTTCCTGATGGAGCAGTACAACCTGACTGCAGCTGATATCGTAGCAGCAGCAGAAAAGGCAATTGCAAGAAAGGCTTAATTTAGACGCTTATATAAAAACAATTTTATATAAAAATTAAAGTGCGCAGTCAGAACGGAAACTCTGTTTTGGCTGCGTATTTTTGCGAAAAATAGGCAAATAGGCAGTGTTGAGAGCGAAGAAAATGCGATGGTAGCTCAGCTGGTTCTACTTTCCGAAAAAAGCAATATCATGATACTGCAAAAGACGAAAAGTTTGTTATAATGAAAAAGAGAAAGGAAGTGCACGAGATGGCCAAGCAAACACCGCTTAATATACAATGCTTTGTAAAAAAGGATTTTCAGTCCATTTTTACAGGAGACAATCAACCGAAACTGCTTTATGTCAGCGATATTCGGCCGGATACGAGTATACATCCGCGGGTAATGCATGCGCATAAGGATTTTGTTGAAATCAGTCTGATCTGTAGTGGTATCAGTGAATACTTGATTCATGATAAAAAACAGATTATCCGGCAGGGTGACATGTTGATTTATAATTCCAGCGTTGTCCACGATGAAGTACCCAATATGGATGCATCGGTTGGAAGCTATTGTATTGCAATTGGCGGACTGCATATGCCGGGATTGCGGAAAAATGCACTGATTTCAGATGATGCGGGATATGTTTTTCCGACAGGGGAGCATTTTGAAGCAATGCGTACCATCTGTGAGATGATGTTCAAGAGTTTGTCCTCCGGGGAACCGCGTGCAGAAGCCTTTTGCCATAGTCTGATGCATGCACTGCTGGTTAAGGCATTGACCGTTGTTGCAGGAAAAGAAGTAGAAAAAGATGAAGTGGTCGAGGAACCGGATATTCTTGGACTGCGGATTAAGAAATATATTGATGACCATTTTACCGAACCGATTACGTTGCAGAGCATTGCTACGGCGCTGTATATCAGCCCCTATTATTTGTCCCACGTGTTTAAGGAAATGAGTGGATATTCTCCTATGCAGTATTTGCTGCGCCGGAGAATTGGAGAGGCACAAACGCTGCTGCTCACGACGGACTACTCTATCACGATGATTGCTGGTATGGTTGGCTATGATACGCATAGCTATTTTAATTCACAGTTTACAAAGCATGTTGGCATGTCCCCTATGAAATATCGGCAAAATTATATTGTTTCTGTAGAGGATAAAACAAAGCCGAATAAAAAGAAGAAAAAGAAATCATGACAAGAATACCGGACAAATGCTGTCCGGTACTTTTGTGTGGAAAAGCAAGATGATGAAAGAAAAGTACGGCTGCAGCTGTTAGAATGGAAACTGGAAAGAAAGGGGAGGATTCCTGTGGAACAGAAGGAGCGTCCTGCAATAAAATATATCATATTTTTGATTATTGCCATTGCAGCTTTCAGCAGTTTTGAAGTAATCAGCAAACCAACGGTGGTTGCCATTTCCCCGGCGCAATTGACATTTTATCGATTCCTTTTGGGAGGCTGTGTGCTGCTGCCATTTGCACTGGGCGAATTGAAAAAACGGGAGGTAAAGCTGAAGGCAAAGGATATCCTGATTTTCTGTGGGTTGGGATTTTGTCTGGTCTGCGTCAGCTTGAATCTTGCGCAGTATGGCATCAAGTTTGCAAATGCAAGTATGTCAGCTGTGATTTTCAGCTCCAATCCGTTGTTTACATCGTTGCTTGCCGTACCGATTTTGAAGGAAAAACTCAGCCTGCCCAAGCTGGCAGGACTTTTGGTTGGAATTGTTGGCCTGATTGTTACATGTCTCCATTTATTTTCCGGAGACATGCAGATGGACAGCAAATTCATTGTAGGAATTATTCTGATTTTTACCGGTATGCTGGCATTTGCGCTGTACACAGTATGCAGCAAAGTGATGGCAAAGAATTGTGGAGGGATTGCAGTCACTACGTTTTCTTCTATTTTTGGATCATTGCTTATGATTCCGATTTTATTCCTGCTGAATGAATCCAGTGGAAATCCATTTGCCTTTCAGCTTTCTGCAATTGTACCGCAGTTTGTATACTTATCTTTGATTGGCACGGCGTTGGCATATTATTGTTATTTTGATGCGATTGCACATGTGAATACCAGCCTTGGTTCCATGAGTTTCTTTATTAAACCGGGACTGGCAAGCCTGTTGTGCGCCGTGTTCCTTCACGAACCGATTACACCCAATATTATAGTCGGCATTGCCCTAATCATGTGCGGACTGTTCCTATCCATTCATTTCGGAAAAACAAAAGAATAGAAAAAACCGTCGAATGTCAAATCTGACAAACGACGGTTTTCATTTTGTCTTATTCACGCATGTTTTTCATGGACTGGCGGTATTTTCCAGGTGGGATACCAACGTATTTATTGAACATGGTATTCAGATGGGAGACACTGCTGAAGCCCAGATATTCTGCAATATCGCCAATCGGGACTGATGTATCCATCAGCAACCCCTGTGCTTCACCAATACGGCGTTTCATGACATATTGGATTGGCGGCAGATCAAATTCATCTTTGAATGCATGTGCAAGATAATATTCATTAATGTGTAACGCTTTGGCAATATCAGCCAATGTGAGGGATTCACGATAATGGGAATCCAGATAACGCCGTACACGGTATGCGGTTGCGGAAGAGGAAGAACGAGTATGAATGGAGGTGTTCCTGTCCCGGCTGAGAATCATTTCATAAGTCAGCAGCAAAAGGGAAATGGATAATGTGTTGCAGGTTTCCTTCAGATTTTTTTGGTCAGAAGAAAGCAGATAAATCAAACGGAAAATTTCGCCGATTTGTTTGGAAAGCATACCGCAGGGAAGAACCGGATTGGATTCAGCATCGCATAACTGATTATCCGGCAGACCCAGAAAGGCAACGTTGGAAATACCGACGGAATAGGAACGGACATGGCGTGTATCCTCCGGGCTTTCACCGTGCGGAACACCGGCATTGCAGATAACAAGATCTCCTGTTTTGATATCGTATTTTTTGTCATCAACTATGTATCGTCCTTCACCGCTGTATACATAGAATAACTCGAGAAAATCATCGTGTACATGCGGCAGTCTGCTGTGTTTATTGCTGTGTTCTTCATTAATAAAGTGACAAATACAGTATTGCGGGATGCGCTTGTCACGCAGGTGTGTAGACAACAGATTCATGGAATCCATACACGATTCAACTCCTTTCGTTTGCGCATATTATAACATAATCAAACATGGGATTTTTTCAATATCCTGCGGAAATTTACAATAAAAAGGAGAAACCACCGAATGGATAATGAGATTCATACGATGGTTCCCAAACATTATGTTTCATCCATGTTGCGGACAGATTGTCGGTATTTTCCGGGAGGAATACCGATATATTTGCTGAACATGGTATTCAGATGGCTGATACTGCTGAAGCCGAGATGGTCAGCGATGTCACCGATCGGCATATCCGTATCCATTAAAAGATTTTGCGCTTCGCCAATACGGCGTTTCATGACATACTGCATCGGTGGGATGCCGAATTCATCCTTAAAGATATGCGATAGATAGTATTCGCTGATATTTAAGGTTTTTCCAACAGCAGAAAGTGTAAGTGATTCGCAGTAATGCAGATCAAGATAACGACGAATACGGTCTGCCGTTGCAGAGGAGGAGGATCTTGTACGGATGACTTCATTCCGGCAGCGGCTGAGTATCATTTCACGAATTAGAAGGACGACCGAGAGCGTAAGGCAATTGCAGATATTGGAAAGATGCTTTTTGTCCGACGAAAGAAGATAAACCAGACGGAACATTTCGCCGATCTGCTCAGAAAGCATACCACAAGAAATAACCGGGAGGGTATCCCGGCTGCACATCCAGTTATCTGGAAGATCGTGAAAGGAAAGGGAGGTAATGCCGATACTATAGGAGCGGATGTTACGGGCAAATTCTGCATTTTTACCATGCAGGATTCCGGCGTTGCAAATTACAACATCGCCTTCTGTGATATCGTAATATTTGCCGTCAACCATATATTGCCCGGTCCCTCTATATACATAAAATAACTCCAAATAATTATCGTGGGTATGCGGCAAAAAATCATGTTTGCTGCTGTGATCCTCATTCATAAAATGGGAATTTATACATCTCGGAATCTGCGAATTTCGAAGATAGGGTGATAAAAGGTCAGCCGGGTCCATTTCCTCATCCTCCTTTCTACCCGCATTATATCACGAGAAGTAACAAATTGTTTTACAATATCCTGTGAAAAAATCCAAAATATTGCCAAAATATTGCGATTTTAACGGAAAATTTTATTTTGGACACATTTTGGTGCGTTTTTGGTGCAAAATTGGTAAAGAGCCGATGCAGAATTTTCAATAGCAAGAATCTGATATCCAATTTAAAATTCAGGCGGAATTGGCGTGATTTTTCTTTTTTTTTTCGCAATAATCGGATAACGGTTTTTGCCTATTTTCCGGTATAATTTATTCATGAAATCAAGGAAAACGCAAAAGCAAAAAGCAACTATTTGGATATAGATTGTTTGGCTGGCGGTTTCATTGAACAGCGCGCTGAATGAGAGATAAGAACACATGAGACAAGGATTAATAAGGGTTTAAAAGCCCAAAGATAAGGAGAGTATTACAATGAAAAAAGTACGCATTGGTCTTCTGGGTGCAGGTCGTATTGGCAAGCTGCATGGTGAAAATCTGGCACATTCCGTTCCGAACGCTGAGCTGTATGCAGTAGCAGATCCGTTCATGAATGATGCAACCCGTGAGTGGGCAGCATCCATGGGCATCGAGAAGTGCTATGATGATCCGGAAAAGATTTTCTCCGATCCGTCCATTGAAGCAGTATTTATTTGTTCTTCTACCAACACCCATGCAGAGTTCATCATCAGAGCTGCAAAGGCTGGCAAGCACATGTTCTGTGAGAAGCCGATTGATACCAATCTGGATAAGATCAGAGAAGCTCTGGCTGCTGTAGAGGAGGCTGGCGTTAAGCTGCAGGTAGGTTTCGTTCGCCGTTTCGACCACAACCACAAGGCTGTTCGTGATACCGTTGCTTCCGGCAAGCTGGGCGCACCGCACATCGTTAAGGTTACTTCCCGCGACCCAGACCATCAGCCGATGGATTACATCAAGGTTTCCGGCGGTATCTTCATGGACATGACCATTCATGATTTTGACATGGTTCGCTATCTGGCAGGCAGCGAAGTAACAGAAGTTATGGCATATGGTGCAGCTCTGTCTGGCGCAGGCTACGATGAACTGGGCGACGTAGACACCGCTATCGTTACAATGAAGTTTGAAAACGGCGCTCTCGGCGTTATTGATAACAGCCGTGCAGCACATTATGGCTATGACCAGCGTACGGAAGTTCATTGCGATAAGGGCTGTGTACAGGTATCCAATGACTTCGACAACACTGCTATGATTTCTTCTGGCGAAGGCGTAACTCTGGCTAAGCCGACCTGGTTCTTCCTGGAGCGCTACAACAATGCATTCATTGCAGAAGCAAAGGCATTTACAGAAGCTGTCCTGAACGACACTCCGACTCCGGTAGGCGGCGTTGACGGCATTGAGCCGGTTAAGATTGCAATCGCAGCTGACAAGTCTCTGAAGGAAGGCCGTCCGGTTAAGCTGAGCGAAGTAGGCTAATTTTAAGCGAAATAGAAAGCGATAGGATGCTCCGGGCGATGGGAAGCCCGGAGCATCTGGGTAAATGATTGAGAATAGGGTAATATGATTTCTTGTTCTTAAATGGAAAATATAACACTACCTGCGCTTTGCCTGGGCAGAGGGACAGGCAGCAGGGCAGGTCAGGAAAAGGGAGCAATCATATGTCAACAATGAACACTACATTAAATCCGATGGAGTCAGAGCCAAAACTGACCGTCGGTACTCGTATAGCTTATGGCTTCGGTGATACTGCTTGTAATATTGTATACGGCATGATTTCGGCACTGCTAGTACTGTTCTATACGGACTATGCAGGTGTTTCAGTAGCAACAGTTGGTTTGGTTATGCTGATTTCCCGTGTCTTTGATGGAACCAGTGACGCTATCATGGGCGTTATTGTCAGCAAGACCAAGAGCAAGTGGGGCAAGGCGCGTCCATGGGTTCTGTGGATGTCAATCCCGTACTGTGTTGCTGCTGTTTCACTGTTTACTGTGCCGCAGTCACAGGGTTCACTGCAGTTTTGGTACATCTTTATCACCTATAACCTGACAACAACTGTATTCTATACTGCAATCAACGTACCGTATGGCACACTGTCTACATTGATGACACGTTCTTCTCATGAACGTGACCTGTTGTCTGTTTTCCGTATGTCGATGGCGCCGATTGGACGTATCATCGCAGTTACCTTTACCCAGCCGGTTGTTAAGCTGCTGGGCGATGATCAGGCAGCTTGGGTCAAGGCAATGTCTATTTGGGTTGTTCTTGCATTCATTATGCTGATGGTTTGCTTTGCACGCTGCAAAGAAACTGTACATATTGAAGCACAGGAAAGCAAGGACAGCAAGGTATCTCTTGGACAGGCGCTCAAGGCACTGGGAACCAACCAGTATTTCTGGGCTTGCCTGATTCTGTGGACCGTTACTTGTGTACATGGTACGATCGTTGGCACCGCGCTGCCATACTATTGTAAGTACCTTTTCAATAATGATACATGGATGTACAGTGTACTGTATCTGGCAGAAGCTCTCACACTGGTTGTTGGCGCTATGCTTTGCCCGGCACTGCTGCGCAAGTTCGGCAAGCGTCAGATATCTTTGGTTGGTGCGATTGTAGCAGTTGTTGCCCATGCAGCATTTTTGCTGAATAGTGGCAGCTTCACTTGGGCAGTAATCACCAGCATCATTCGTGCACTGGGCGAAGCTCCGCTGACAGCAGTTGTATTCGGCATGCTGGGCGATGTTGTTGAATTTGGTCAGTGGAAAACTCATATTCGTCAGGAATCTCTGATTTTTGCTGGCGGTGCAGTTGGATTTAAGCTCGGTAATGGTATCACCAGTGCAATTATTTCTGCACTGCTGGATGGCTCTGGTTATATCAGCTCGTCTGGCGAATCGGTTGTACAGCCGGATTCTGCACTGGCTATGATCCAGAACATCTACATCTGGGGTCCGATTCTGGTTTGGGCTATTGCTGTTGTCGTGCTGGCTCTGTATAAGTTGGATAACAAGTATCCTGCAATTATCAAGGAGCTGTCCGAACGCGAAGCACGCGGCGAAATGTAAAATCACTTATATTGTATCCTGAAATAAGCTTCATAAAAGAAAAACGCTCCCCTGTATACGCTTGATATACAGGGGAGCAGAAAAGGAAGGTTTATTATGCTGAAATTAGGTTATAACGAGGCAACCTGTAAGGAAAACTCTACCGTTGAGAAGGATCTGCAGCTTTGCGAAAAGTACGGCTATGACTATATTGAGCTGCGTCTGGATATGCTCAAGGAATATCTGAAGACACATACTGTTGAAGATCTGAAGGCATTTTTTGCAACCAGCCATCTGAAGCCGTACGCATTCAACTCTATTGAAAATATCAACTTCTGCACACCGGAAGAGTGGAAAGAGCTTGTTGAGCTGTTCACCTTCGGCTGTGAAATTGCGCAGCAGATTGGTAATCCGTATATTATCGTTGTTCCGACTGTAACCAGTGAAATCTGCACCAAGGATGAGAAGGAAGTATTTGAGGATTCCGTAAAGGTTCTGAATGAGCTGGCAGATATTGCAGAGCCGTATGGCGTAAAGCTGTCCTTTGAGCCGATCGGTGACAGAAAGTGGTGCTGCAACAGTGTGCGCCAGGCTCTGGAGATCGTACAGGCAGTTGACCGTGACAACGTTGGCCTGACAATAGACTGCATCAATGTTTATCTGCATGACAAGTGCGCTGATGTAGATTATATCCGCAAGATTCCGAAGGAAAAGCTGTTTGTATTCCATATCAATGACTGTGAAGACCTGCCGCTGGGTATCCTTGACCATTGTCATCGAATTATGCCTGGTATGGGTGCAATTCCGGTACAGGCAGTTTCCGATGCAGTACAGGCAGTAGGCTATGATGGCCCGGCTTGCCTGGAGCTGTTCCGTCCGGAATACTGGGAGATGGATGCAGAGGATGTTATCAAGATGGGTGCAGAAACCTCTCGTAAGTTCCTCTAAGAGCATCAATCGCAGGATTTTAAAAAAAGTTATTTTTGCTGCATCGGAAATCTATCGCAAGATTTCGTAAAAATGGCAAAAATGAGATATCGATTCCCGTGGATTTTATGCAAGATAGTGAAAAAATTGGAATTTGATATTTCATGGAAGAAGCCAAGAAATTAGAAGAAGATTTCCGGTGCAGATGGTATACTTTATTTACATTCAAGGAACAGAAAACCAGACGAAAGGAAGGATCTTGTTATGTTAGACCCGAAAAAAGTTCGCATTGGCATTGCACCGATTGCATGGACGGAAGATGATATGCCGGAAATGGGTGCAGAAAACAGCTTCCTGCAGACCATCAGTGAGATTGCGCTGACCGGTTATGTAGGCACTGAGATTGGCTGCCAGTATCCGCGTGATCCGGCAATCCTGAATAAGGAATTTGGCCGCCGTGGCATTTCTGCCATCACCGCATGGATCAGCACCTATATCAATGAGCAGCCGATGTGGTGGAATGAGAGAGCATTCGTTGACCACATGAACTTCCTCAAGGCTATCGGCGCTGAGGTTATCAATGTTTCTGATCAGAGCTATTCTATCCAGCATCAGTGGAACACCCCGCTTGCTAACAAGAAGGTGCTGAACGATGATGAGTTTGAAGTTCTGGCTAAGGGACTTGACCATCTGGGCAAGATCGCTTGCGACAACGGTATGAAGATTGTTTACCATCATCATATGACCACCACGGTACAGAGAACTGGTGAAATTGACAAGCTGATGGAGCTGACCGATCCGAAGTATGTCAACCTGATCTATGATACTGGCCATCTGACCTTCTCCGGCGAGGATCCGATTGAAATCCTGAAGAAGCATCATGACCGTATTAAGCATGTACATCTGAAGAATGTTCGCAAGCCGGTTATGGAAAAGTGCTATGCAGAAAATAAGAGCTTCCTGCGCTCCATTCCGGAAGGCGTATTTACCGTACCGGGAGATCCGGAAGGCTGTGTAGATTTCCCGACCGTATTCAAGCTGCTGGATGAGTACAATTACGAGGGCTGGCTGGTTGTAGAAGCTGAGCAGGACCCGGCAATTGCAAATCCGATTGAGTACGCACGTATGGCACGCGCTTACGTAAAGGAACATACTGGACTCTAATAACTTTATTTGAGATATATATGAAAAGGAGAGTATTATTATGAAAAAGCTTAAGATTGGTATCATTGGCGTTGGTCGTCTGGGCTATGAGCATGCATGCAACATCGCAAACCGTGTACCGGCTTGTGACCTGGTTGCAATCAGCGACAAGAACTTTGCCCATGCTAAGGAAGTAGCAGAGGAACTGGGTGTTTCCGCTGTTTACGAGAATCCGGCTGACCTGTGCAATGATCCGAACGTTGAAGCTGTTGCTATTATCACCAACACCGATTCCCATGTTGACATGATCGAGCTGGCTATGAACGCAGGCAAGCATGTATTCTGCGAGAAGCCGCTGGCTGAGACCGTTGAGAAGTGCAAGAGAGCAGAGAAGATTGTAGAAGCTCATCCGGAGCTGACCTTCATGCTGGGCTTCATGCGTCGTTTCGACCATTCCTATGCTATTGCAAAGGAAAAGATCAAGCGCGGCGATATCGGTGATATCGTTCTGGTTCGTTGCTATTCCCAGGATCCGATCGCTATTATTCAGGGCACACTGGAATATGCACCGCGTTCTGGCGGACAGTTCATTGATATGTCCATCCATGATATTGACCTGATTCGTTGGCTGACAGAATCTGAGCCGAAGAAGCTGTGGGCAGTTGGTGGCTGCTATGAATTCAAGCAGTACAAGGATTGGGATGACGGCGACAACGTATCCTGCCTGATCCAGAATGAGAACGAGACCATGGCATTCTTCTATGCAGGCCGTGCAGCAGCACATGGCTCCGCTGTTGAGACTGAAATCGTTGGTACTCGTGGCACCCTGCGTATTTCCGCAGTTCCGACCGATTCCCTGCTTGAAGTTATGAGCGAGCATGGTGTTTGCCGTGAATGCTATCAGGACTTCGTTACCCGTTGGCATGATGCATACATCAAGGAAATGGAATACTTCTGCGCACAGGTTGAAAAGGGCGAGCCGGCAAATCCGAACGTATATGATGGTACTAAGTCTACCAACATTGCATTCCGTTGCAAGGAATCCTTCCTGAAGAACGAGCTGCTGACTCTGAGCGAGTAATTCATTTAGAGTAATCTTATGAAGACCGGCATTGTGAAAACAATGTCGGTCTTTTTATAATAGTATTTTGATATATGATGAATTGGAAAACAAATGGAAATGCATCCAAAGTACAGACAAAAATTGTAACAGCAAAAAAATATAATTTTTGAGAAATTTCTTTGAAAAAGAGGCTGAAAAGGCGGATTCTTCAGCAACATATTGAAAGTCAAAAAGCGAATTTATGATTATAATATAAACATAAAAACAAAGAGAAATTCCACAAAAAGAGTACAAAAGATTCAAAACTCGAATTGATAAGAAATATAGGAGCTGGATGGCTGATGTTATGACATTCCCGTTTATTATTCTCCTGTATATTATAT
>JAJPXP010000072.1 GCA_021205365.1 Clostridia bacterium | reverse complement strand
TATGACAGAAGTATTATCGACAAGACGGCCAAAATCAGTGAATTAAGTCCGGACTTTATCGAAAAGAATGAACAGCACTTGTCAAATTCTTTCATTTTCGATATGGCAATGACCGCTAACATTTATAAAGCACAGTCATCGGTTATCAAAGATTGTGCTGAAAAAGGAAACTGCGTGATTGTGGGGCGTTGTGCGGATAAAATTCTGGAAAATGATTATATCTGTCTTAAAGTATTCCTTTATGCTGCTTTTGACAAACGGTGTCAAAGAGCAGTCTCTGAATACGGCAAGGACGCTGACATCGTCCAGAGCCTGGTAAAAAAGGTGGACAGGGGCCGTGAGCGGTTTTTCCGGCTTTTTCACGAAGCTGACTGGAAAGATGCATCGAATTATAATCTCTGTCTTGACACTGGGCTGTTCGGTGCGCCGCGTACTGTGGAAATCATCAGGCAGGCTTATCAGATGATGTGTGAGGAGGGTGCAGAATGAGTGAGAATGAAGCAGTAATTCAAAATCCATTGGGTACCAAACCGCTTAGCTGGCTGATACCCCATTATGCAATTCCGGCAACTGTCGCACTGGTCGTAAACGCTCTTTATAATATTGTCGACCAGATTTTCATCGGTCAGAGTGTCGGTTATTTAGGGAATGCTGCAACAAACGTGATTAACCCTCTTATGGTGATTATGCTTGCGGTTGCAACGCTTTGGGGCGACGGATGCGCGTCTTACACAAGCCTTCAGCAGGGAAAGGGAAATCGTGAAAATGCGTCCATCGGTGTATGTAATACCCTTGCAACATCGCTGATCATGGGACTGATTGTCATGATAGTTTCCTGGCTTTTCCTTGAGCCTTTGTGTTGGCTGTTTGGAGCCTCAGAAAACTCTCTTCCTTACGCGATGGCTTATGGCAGAATTATTGCGCTGGGTTTTCCTTTGATGGCAATACTCAATCCGCTTACTGCGTCCATTCGTGTAGATCTAGGAGCTACAAAAATAATTAAAAAAAATTTGGTTGCCTGCGGTTCCAATATTGTTCTTGACGCGCTCTTTTGCCTGGGATTCGGCTGGGGCGTACAGGGGGCTGCAATCGCCACTATCATTGGAGAATTAATCAATGTTCTTTGGGTACTGGCCTACATCCCCAGATTCAAAAATGTGTCTATCGGAAAAAAATATTTCCGGCCACATTTAACTATTATAAAAAGTATTGCCGGTCTTGGTGCGTCAAGCTGTATTTTGCAGTTATCTTTCGCACTGATTTCCGCTGTCGCCAACAATATGCTCGCCATCTATGGCGCACTGTCAAAATACGGAGCGGATATCACGGTGGCTGCGTTTGGCATCACAATAAAAATCAATCAGGTCGCGGTCAACGTGGTACAGGGCATTATCACCTGATCGCAGCAGATCATGGGCGACAATTACGGTGCGGGGCAATATGAACGAACAAAGACCGCGATTAAGATTGCAGTAATTTCAGGCACAATATTTCTGGTGCTGGCAACCTTTATCTTCCAAGCGTTTCCAATGGCGCTGATATCCCTGTTTGGTTCAGAAAGTGAACTTTACAATGAATTTGCCATGATGTGTCTGCGTATTTTCCTGATGTTCTGTATTGCAAACGGATTGCAGGGCTGCACGAGTATTTTCTTCCAGTCCGTAGGAAAACCGCTGCAGGCTTCCATCAACACCTTTGTCAAGCAGATTCTGCTGGTGCCAATCGCTATGGTAATCCTTTCGCATACTATGGGCGTAACGGGTGTCCTCTGGGCAGGACCGGTTACAGATGGAATTGCCGTCATTATATCAATAATTCTTTTGAAGATGAACTGGGAAAAGATATTTCCATCTGAAACAGCTAAGGCTGTAAAATGACGGATTTTATCCCTTCTGACAATACCGGACAGCAATCTTACCGGGCGCTGTCCGGTATTGTATATCCATCCATGATTTGTATTTCATTATATCTGCTGTTAATCTCCAGCTTATCACGGATCAGATTTGATACAATCGCAATCCGCTGATTAGCTGAACCAAAGTGCTGTTCCAGAAAAGTGATATGATCCAAATCAGGGTTAAATTCGATCTGCAGGCAGGAATAGATTCCCTCTGGTATTTCTATCACTTTTTCATCTTTTTTATCAGTTGGCAGAATCTCATAAAAAAGGAACTGCCTGATTTTTTTCTCGCCAAAGATATACATGAAACCGGTTGGCAAAACGGCCGAAAAACCCTTGCTTTCGGCATAGTCAAACAGTTTTGTGGAAATACGACCAAACTGTGTGATATTTGCCAGCTCACCAAAATATTCTTCTACGATAAAAAAGCGGGAATGGATTTTTCTCTGATAGATGCCTTCACATTTGGCGTAACCAGCCTGTTCCTCCTGACATTTTAACGAATACTCAATCTTGTACAGGTCTGTCTGCATCTTGTGTATTTTGTCCTCTGCTATCCGTTTTCCATCTTCCAGCATTTTTTTCTGCCAGTATGCATTTTCCTCCTGATATTGTTTCAGCTCCTTCAACGGAATCCCCAAACTGATGCAAAGAAGAATAATATCCAGTGTTGATAACTGCTCCGGCGCATAATAGCGGTAACGAGTGTCAGGATCAACGTAGGCCGGAAAAAGAATCCCCAGTTTCTCATAGTAGAGCAGTGAATTGATATTAATATTTCGCAGTTTTGCAAACTCGCTTATGGTTAGATAATTTTTCATAGGATACCTCCCAAAAGAATGAACTCTATTATTATAATGGAGTTCATTCAAAAATGCAATAGTCAACGTACCCATCGGAGAGATTTCGGTTTCTCTGATGGGTGTTTTTTTGTCCGCTGAAAAATCGCATTTCTGTCCTTTCAGAAGTAGAGGGATATA
>JAJPXP010000073.1 GCA_021205365.1 Clostridia bacterium | reverse complement strand
TAGTTGTCAATAACTTATTTTTTTACTACCTTTATCTATATCCTCTAATTTATGAGAATAATCTAGATAACATCCCCATATTACACATATTTTCTTTGATAAATCGAGTTTTTTCAAATTAACTCTTTATATCTCGTAATATATCAAAATATGTATTTTCTCCTTATATACAGTATCTTTTTTCTCCCATTTTTTATTTTAATCATCTTTTGTTCTTTCTGTATCAAACCCTGATACACACGCTAACTTTATCCCATAACAACAACACCCCCTGGCTGGAAAATTTTCCAGTCAGGGGGCCTGTCATATAAATTGTCTTTCTATTTATCGGAATAGATTAGCCAATCTGTGCAAGTGCATCCTTTATTGCACGCTCGGTAGCGTTGCAGGAGCAGGTAGCACCAGTGGTCACATCGATGGTCTCAGATGCGGAATCAGCTACAGTCTTTCCTACATACTTTGTCTGCGCTGCCTTAATTGCTTTTCTCATATAGGTTGCATTTGTACCTACATTGCAGTCAGAGCTCAGTGCCACTGCTGTAATGGTATCATTTTCTACCGTTACATCGATCAGGATCTCATATTCCGGGAACTCTGCACCAAAGTCCTCATCATAGTCCTCATAATCAGCAGGATCTACCGTAGCAGTACCGGTATAGGTCTTCGGACCAACTTCAACAGCCTCGGTGATATTGAAATCACCGTTAACTTCAACATACTTACCGCTCTTGTCGGTGATGGTCACACGATATGCATTTCCTACCAGATCAGCATTTGTGCTGTCCCATGTGATGACGCCATTTGCGTCAACAGACAGGTCAGTCTGCTTTTCATAAGTATAGGTCGTGCCATGATTGCCCTCAGAAGCAATGATCTTGTAAACAACATATTCCGGCTCGAAACCAGACGGCAGGTCAGCGGATACAGTAACGGTACCTGCGGATACAGAGGTATCAGCAACAGATGCTTCCACCTCCAGCTTGGTCGGAACGAAGGTGTCTTCAATGTCCAGATTATAAATACCCTTGCTGGTGTAGTAAGTCAGAGAAGTGATGGTCTGACCCATCATCGGAGCATACGGTTCGTAAGAAGCCGGGCTACCGTGTATTTCCTTTGTATAGCCGGTGCACCAGCCAAGCTCTGTGCCAAGCCAGATATTCTCAACGGCTCTCAGACCATAGCTGTCGCCTTCCTTGGTATTGACTGCAACAGCGTAAATGGTATCTGTTCCATATGCAAACGGGAGATCATCAATGATATCCAGTTCATAGTCACCAAACGCGGATGTGGTAGCGAAAGTAAACTCCGGATTTTCAACTGTAGTAACGTCACCAACTGCCTTGCCGAAGGAGATGCTGCCATCAGCATTTACCGTTGCAACCTTGTAGTTTGCCGGCTCCTCACTCAGCAGATAGTAAGAATAGCTTTCTGCACCAAACAGTGCCTCTACACCTGTGTAGGTATCAGTGGAGGTCTGTCCACGGTTGGTTACGGTAATCTCAAAAGAATCGCTGTCTGTAATCTGGTTCAGCTTTGCCAGTTCCTTCTCAGCAATCATAACCGGATAGCTGATACCCGTGATATCAGAACCATCGTCATTGACATGATAGGTGCCAGCTGCCAGAGACTTACCGGTCAGGGTCTTGGACTTGGTTGCAGAAGTAACCGCATCAACAACCGCATTTTCACTCAGCTCTGCCTCATAGAAGTCAGAATACGGGATGTTCATCATGACATATGCCATAACGTCTTCAACAGTGAAATCAACGTTGATGGAAACATACTTGCCGCTCTTGTCGGAAACAACGAGGCGATAGTCGCCAGCCAGTTCCGTGTTGGAGCCATCCCAGCTGATAACGCCCTTTTCATCAGCAGTCAGGTCATCCTGCTTGCTGTAGCTGTAGGACGGACCATGGAAGCCCTCTGTAACGGTAGTCTTGAAGATCTTGTATTCCGGCTCAAAGTCGGACGGCAGATCAGTGGTAATAGAAGTAGTTCCTGCCGTAACGCTTACGTCTTCTACAGAAGCCACATCACCCAGGGTAATCGGTACATAAGTATCTTCTACCGGGATCTCATAGATGCCCTTGCTGGTGTAGTAGGTAACCTTCTTGATGGTCTGTCCCATCATTGCCTTATAGTGCTCGGAAGAAGTCGGGCAATTGTGAACTGCCTGTGTGAAGCCAGTGCTCCATGCCAAATCAGTTACACGCCAGATATTTTCCAGATGGCGCATGCCGTAGTCGTTCTCATCTGTGCTGACAACTACGCCATAGACCTTATCTGTAGATGTATCGATTTCTTCAAATCCGTCCAGAACGAGCTCATAGTCGCCATAGCTGCTATCCGTAGTCAGAATTGCATCTACGCCGGAAACGGTCTGCACTTCACCCTGTACTTCGCCAAAGGAAAGGCTTCCGTCCTCATTCTTGGTTACTTCCTTATAGAATGCCGGCTCTTCGCTCAGCACATAGTATGCATAGCTTTCATTCTCAAACAGCGCATCCTCGCCTGTATAAGTCTCTGTGCTGGTCTGTCCGCGATTTGTAACTGTAATCTCAACCGAATCACTGTCCGTAACCCGCTTGTAGTCAGCCAAATCAGCCAGTGTGACGCCTTCACCCAGCTTTACCGGGAAGGAAATGCCAGTGATATCGGAGCCATCGCTGTTTACATGATACGAACCACCTGCCAGAGAAGCCGTTCTGGTCTTGTTCAGCGTTGCAGAAGTAAATGCGTCAACTGCAACATCATTGTTGACCTCTGCTTCATAGAACTTGTCATACGGGATGTTCATGGTGACATAACCAATCTGCTCCTCAGCCGCCATGCACTTGCTCAGCAGGGTAACAGCCTCTGCACGGGTAATCGGCTCCTGTGCATTCAGCAGCTGCTTGTTCGTGCCCTCCATGTAGCCTTCCTTGACAGCTGCATAAACATACGGTACTGCCCATTTGGAGATCTTTTCCGTATCCTTGAAGCCCAGTTCCTTCAGCTCTGCACGCAGATCAGCGTCGGAAGATTTGGTATCCAGTTCCAGTCCCTCCAGCTTGCAGACAATAACGCAAACCTGCTCACGGGTGATATTGGTGTTCGGAGACCATGTGGTTTTGCCGGTACCGATCATGAGATCTGCACCTACAACCTCTGCAACATAATTATAGTACCACTGGCCGGTGATGACGTCCTTGTACTTGGATACGTCTGCCCGATCCGTATAGCCCTCAATCTTGCTGACCAGGGTTGCGATCTCAGCACGGGTAATGTTGTTGTCCGGCTTATAGGTGCCGTCCTTATAACCGCTCAGATAACCGCTGTCAATAAACTTCTGCAGATACGACTCTGCCCAATGTCCATTGATATCGGATGCAAAAGCGGTACTTCCCAGCATCATGCTGGTGGCAGCAACTGCGCTCAGGGCGCATGCCATGATTTTTTTCTTTTTCACTGCGCTTCCTTTCCTTTCATCATAAAACATAAATACAATGCCGTTAATTTGTTAGTTGATCCTAACAAATAACAAAAAAAGCCGCGCTAGAAGATGCCTTCCACGCAGCTAATTCGCCATTAGCATTTTAAATTATACCCCGCATTTTATTAGTTGTCAACAACTTTTACCAATTTTATTAGCTCTCGACAACTTCCGATATTTTTATACTTCCGATACACTCCTGCGGAAGCTCCGGCAGCAATATGCACGCGGCATCCATTGCCTGCTGTATCGTTAAATGCAACCCGGACTGCATCAGACAATCAGCCAGACTGCGTACATATGCAAGATAATCTCCTGCAACCTGCTTGCCATAATCCGTCATATGTACCTTGCCATAGGGACGCTGATCCACCAGCCCTTTATCTCGAAAAACACCCACAATCCGCGCAACCGATGCCTTTTTTACATTTAGCCGATTGGCAATTTCCGTGAGGCGCATCTCCTCACTGGAATGGGACAGCTGATACATACTCAATAGATATCGCAAATGTGTGCCGGTAAGTTCCATTCCTCTTCCTCCTGACGTTGTTAGCATTGTTTTTAATGTTAGGTTGAACTAACTTAAAATCCAGGATACCACACCACAAAAAACATGTCAATATGAACGGTGAACAGTTTTAACCCCCTGCTAACTTCTATTTCCCAACACTTTGCCTAATTTTTCCAAATACGCATTCCCGAGCCCAAAAAGTCTGAATGCTTTTATCTTCTGCTCTGCGTCGACAAATGCTTTTTGATTATTTCCAAATAGTGAACAAGATTTAATAAATATAGCTATTTACTTTTTTGTAAATTTATGGTATGTTATAAAAAATCACAGATAATTATGTGCAATAACCGCAGAGGAACGTCCTATACAGTAACCATGTCAAAAAAACGATTTATACACTCGTAAAGATTACAGTAAGGTATTCTGATGAAAAAAATTTAAAAATTAAGTATGAGGCTCATCAGCACCATTGCAAAACCAAACTGGATGAGCTAGGGGGGGATTCTATGAAATCTGGTCAATTTATTGCTCTGATGATTTGCATGACATTCTGTTTCTTCATGCTGTCGTTTTCCATTGTGTATGGTGCAACTATAATCAGCAATTCCATATACAGTAACGGCAGTCTCATTTACGACGGCTTACTCATGATTCACAACGTGCTGTTTTCTTAGCAAAAAACCCCGCTCCACACGGAGCGGGGTTTGCTTTTTGTGTAAAATCAATTACAGAGCAGCCTTAGCCTTCTCAACCAGGCCGGTGAATGCAGCCTTGTCGTTGACAGCCAGATCAGCCAGCATCTTGCGGTTGATGTCGATGCCAGCCTTCTTCAGACCGTTCATAAAGCGGCTGTAGTTCATGCCGTTTGCCTGAGCAGCAGCGGAGATACGGGTGATCCACAGTCTGCGGAAATCTCTCTTCTTCTGCTTACGGCCGATGTATGCGTAACGCAGGGACTTCATAACTGCTTCGTTCGCAGTACGGAACAGCTTGGACTTTGCGCCAAAGTAGCCCTTGGAAAGCTTCAGAATCTTCTTTCTTCTCTTGCGCGTCATCATTGCGCCCTTAACTCTTGCCATATTTAAAATGCCTCCAAATTCAAATCGTAAGTGGTTTCTTTATCCTGAAATTAGCTGTACGGCAGCAGACGCTTTACCTGTGCTACATTGGTAGCATCAGCAAAGCCTTCCTTGCGCAGATGTCTCAGACGCTTGGTGGACTTCTTGTTCAGGATATGGCGGCGGCCAACATGAGCGCGCTTGATCTTGCCAGTCTTTGTCATCTTAAAGCGCTTGGATGCGCCGCTGTGAGTCTTAATTTTAGGCATGTTGTGTTCTCCTCTCTGATAGGGCTGCACCGATACGATGCAGTAGTGTACATTTATAAATCAGATGAATCCGTCTTCGGCTCCTGCTTTGGCTTGCCGGACTTACCCTTACGGCCGCCCTTTTTGCCTGCGTCCTTCTTCGGATTATCCTTTTTCGGGCCCAGAAACATAATCATCTGGCGTCCTTCCAGCTTGGGGGACTTCTCCATACTGCCGATATCCGAGCATTCCTCGGCGAACCGGCGCAGCAGATCCAGACCGATGGAAGAATGCGTTACTTCACGGCCGCGGAAGCGGACGGAAACCTTCACCTTATTTCCTCCCTTGAGGAAACGCTTGGCGTGGTTGACCTTTACGTTAAAGTCATTCACATCAATGCCGGGGCTCAGGCGGATTTCCTTGATTTCCACGACATGCTGGTTCTTTCTTGCTTCCTTCTCACGCTTTGCCTGCTCAAAACGGAATTTGCCATAGTCCATAATACGGCATACCGGCGGAACGGCATTGGGCGCGATCTTCACAAGGTCAAGATTCTTTGCGGCAGCTGCCTCCATAGCCTTTGCTGCCGATACGACGCCAACCTGGTTGCCATCTGCATCAATCAATCTGACTTCCTTATCGCGGATCTCTTCGTTGATCTGGTGTTCCATACTGCTAATTGTTAAGCACCTCCAAACGGTTACACGGAAAAAACAAAATTCCTCCCTGCCGCAGCAGGGAAATAAAAAACGGACGGGAAAACGCCGTCCGACACGGTCCCCAGCACACTGGAAACCAGAAATCTGAACCTCTCAGCCAAAGCGCGAGGTGAGGACGGCGAAGCCCTTCTTTCTTTTGCCAATACAGTATATCAGAGTTCCCACCGGTTGTCAACAAGAAAAATCAGTTTTTTTCATTCCTCATCTTTTGCTTGACAACGTGCACCACGTCATGGTATCCTGCCATGCAGACCATAAAAAATTTTAATCCCGGCAATTCAATTTTTCCAGTATTTTTTCATCTGAAACTGTTGAAAAATCTGATGAAATACGCTATCATATTATACAAGATAACCAAACGCCGGTTGATCAATGGAGGATATTCTTATGAGTGAAGAATACAAGAACAATTTCGTGGTCCTTACCGACGAGGATGGTAACGAAAAGGAATTTGAGCACATTGACACACTGGAAGACGGCGGTACCGTTTATCTGGCTTTCATCCCGGCGGAGCTGAATCTTGAGGAAGAAGCTGAGGTTGTGATCTTGAAGATCATTGAAGAAAACGGCGAGGAGCTTCTTGCTTCCGTAGATGACGAGGACGAGAGTCTCCGTCTGTACAATCTGTTTATGGATCGTCTGGAAGATATGTACGAATCCCCTGACGATGAGGACGAATAAACAGACTTCGCCCCTCATATAATACTATCGTTGGCGCGCCCTGCGCGGTTTGACAGTCACCTTTTTTTAACCCACAATTAGTTTACGGGACCCCGATTGTTCCTGATATTGAGTGCAGGCCTCCCGCCTCGGCGGAAGTTGGAAGCACAGACACATCGGACAGGGAACCCACCTGCAGGAGCTGTGCAGGTTACTAATCTGGTGACATCGGCCGTGTGGGGCTTTGCTTTGCCCATACGGGCAAAGCACGTCCGGCAATGCCAGAAGGTGTATTTGGACACCCATTCAAAAAACGTACTCCGATTTTTTTCTTTTCGCAAAAAAAATTTAACAACTTTACTCTTTACATTCCCGATTTTCCGGTGTATAATGTACAAAATAAACAAATGAGAAAGGAGCATCAACAACCATGGAGAATATTCTGAAGATTCGCAGTTATGAACCGCGTCCGGAGAAGCCAGATATCGACGACCTCATCTACGGTGATGAACATCGTGTTTCCGAAAAGTAAGAAAAAACCTTTTGAAAACATTTGAGATTCCACGCAGAGAGAGGCGTGGTTTTTTTCTACCATTAACACGAAACCAAGGGTTTTTCCCTTCGCTTCCGTTTCAAGATAGATTGTGATAAACCGACGTCGTCGTGGCAACGTCGCGCCTATCCGGCGCGGCGTTTTTTTTGAAATATAGTTTTGCACATTTCCACAGAGTTTTGCACAGAGTTGATTTTTACCTTCTCTTTACATTTTGTAATTGCAAAATCTCATATTCCAGTACAAACTGAAATCAAGGAGATCGTTCCCTATGTCCCCAAAAAAGAAAAAGAACGGATTTGGCTTTCTGCTCATCCTTCTTCTCGCCGCCGCTGCCGGCATTATCCGCTACGGTATGCCGTCCCTGATTACAGACCACATTGTCCTGCCGGAGCTGCAGGCTGCAACAACGCCTTCTGTCAGCATTGCCGCTGCCGATTCCGGCGCATTTGATACATTATATGCGCCATATTATGCACAGCTTTCGGATACAGAGCAGACAGTCTACCGCCAGCTATACCAAGCTGTCACTGACTGCGCCGACAGCTTCGAACCAGAAGAACGTATCTCCACCCAGTCCCTGAAAAAAGTGACTCTGGCCTTATGGCAGGATCAGCCTCAGCTGTTTTGGTGGGAAGGCTCATATTCCTACCGTTCCTATCAAATCACCCCTGATATGCCGTTTGAAATCAGTCCTTCCTACAATGAACTTGCACATGATCTGGAAACGCACCAGAAGGAATTTGATGCTGCTGCAAACGAGATTCTCTCGAAGGCTTCCGCTCTGGAAGGTCCGCAGGATCGCGAGCTTTTTGTCCATGACAGCCTGATTGATCTGGTTACATATACAGAAGATTCGCCTTACAGTCAGACAGCCTACAGCGCACTGGTCAACCATGAAACAGTATGTGCCGGCTATACCCGTGCTTTCCAATATCTTATGATACAGCTGGATATTCCCTGTTATTATTGTCCTGGAACTGCTGCAGAGGATGCATCTAGCACGTCAGGCGCCCATTCCTGGAATATCATCCAGCTGAATAACCAGTATTATAATATTGATATTACGTGGGACGATATAGAAACGGAAGGTCTTACCAGTTACCTGTTTTTCAACCGGACAGACAGCTTTTTCGAAGACCATTTCCATACCCGTTCCAGCGGGACAGATACGCAAGACTTGGTACTTCCCGCCTGTACAGAAACCGAATGTTGCATGGAAAACCTGTTCGGTGTCCAGCCCATTCTGGACAGCCTGGCAGACCGCGGTATTTCAGCGGAGACTGTTGCTGTGGATACGGATAGCTATTTTCGGATTTGTGAAGACTATATCACAAAAACCAATGCACGTGACGGCAATATTTCAATGATTGTTTGGGGAGATGAAGCACTGGATGCCATCAAATCCCTCTCCAGCGATGCATTAAACAGCGGTTACCTCAATCGTGTATTCCGCACGGTGTTCTACGGCTGCTCGTCATTTTCCTATACGCTGTCGAGCACTCCCGTTGGAGACCAGTATTATTATGTTTCCCAGTCTTATACATTTAGTTAGGCGCTTGTTTTTTGATTAATCATGCTTAAAAATGCTCCCAATCTGCTGTTACATGCAGTTCGGGAGCATTTTCTTCTGTATCTTTTGATATCAATATGTACGATCCATGCCGCGGTACTGGATTGCTTCGGCAATATGCGCTGCCGAAATCTGTTCTTCACCGGCAAGGTCTGCAATCGTGCGTGCCAGGCGCAGGATACGGTCATAGCTTCTGGCTGTCAGCCCGAGCCGCTGGAAAGCTGCATCCATAAGCTTTTGTCCTGCGGCATCCGGCCTGCAGTATACCGCCAGCTGTGCTGGCAGCATATCCGCATTGCAGGTGGTCGATGTTCCTTTATAACGCTCCATCTGACGTTCGCGTGCTGCGATCACCCGGGCACGGATTTCTGCTGAGCTTTCCGCCGGTTTGCGTTCGGCAAGATCCTGTAACGGTACCGGGCGGACATCGATCTGAATGTCAATACGGTCCAGCAGCGGGCCGGACAAGCGGTTCCGGTAGGCACGTACCTCTGATGGTGTGCAGCGGCATCTGCCGGATGCATGTCCATACCATCCGCATTTACAGGGATTCATCGCGCAAATCAGCATGAATTTTGCCGGATAGGTCACACGTCCTGCTGTGCGGACAATGGAAACCGTACCGTCTTCCATGGGCTGGCGCAGAACCTCCAGCGCATCCTTCCGAAATTCCGGCAGTTCATCTAAAAACAGCACGCCATTGTGGGCAAGACTCAGCTCCCCCGGCATTGGAATGCCTTTCCCACCGCCCGCAATACCTGCAGCGCTGGTGGTATGGTGCGGAGAACGGATCGGGCGGTGCTCACTGGCAGCCGCATCGTTTCCCTCACCGATGACGGAATAAATACGTACCACATCCATCTTCTCTTGCTGTGTCATTGGCGGCAGGATGGTACGAATACGTTTTGCCATCATGCTTTTGCCGGAACCCGGCGAACCGCTCATTAACATATTATGTCCGCCAGCTGCCGCAATCTCCATGGCCCGCTTCACATTTTCCTGTCCCATAACATCACGGTAATCCAGCTGCTCTTCTATCTGCACCAAATGCATTTTTGTGGGAATATAAGGCGTCATAAGTTGTTTTTCCGCCAGATGGTCAATGATCTCCTGCACATGCTTCACAGCATAAATTACAATGCCGTCCCCTAACAAGGCGGCTTCCGCTGCATTCTCCGCCGGCAGGAACAGATATTTTTTGCCAGCGTCCCGCACTGCCAACGCCATGGATAGCGCCCCCTTCACCGGACGCAGTTCACCGCGCAAGCTGATTTCACCGATAAATACGCTGTCATCTGGCAAAGGCCCTTGAATTGTCCCCAGGGCTGCCATCAATCCCAGTAAAATCGGAAGATCATATACAGCGCCTTCCTTTTTGATATCTGCCGGTGCCAGGTTCACAGTTTTCCGGCATGGCGGAATCTGCATGCCAATGCTGCGGGCAGCTGTTGTAACCCGCTCCCGTGATTCCTTGACGGCCGCCCCCGGCAGTCCGACAAGATCAAAGGAAGGCAGCCCATTGACAAGACCGCACTCCACCGTCACCAGATAGCCGTCTATACCGTAAATACCCGCAGAGTATACCGTTGAAATCATTCTGCCGTCCCCCTGTTTTCTCTCCTGAACGCTTTCCATATTCCCTATTTTACCGCAAACTGTCTGCATGTGCAATGACCGGAAAATACGAGATTAAAATTTGATAAAAATTTATCAAAAAATCCACCAAGACGGCACAATGAATGATCTTTTTTGGTCTTTTTCAGATTTTTTTGTGCTTTTTGCGTAAATTCTTTCGGTTTTGTGTTTACATCAGATATTTTTTTTGATAGAATAATTAAGGTTACGAGGAGTTGGCAGCACAACTCTTTCTGACCATGCTGCTTTTTTGTATCAGCCCACTCCTGATCGTTCCGAAGCAGCATTCAGCCGTTTGTAGAATCAGAAACGGTTCACACGAAATTATATAGGAGGAACGATATAATCATGGCAAGAAAAATGAAATCCATGGACGGCAACACTGCTGCGGCTCACGTATCCTATGCGTTTACCGAAGTAGCTGGTATTTATCCGATCACCCCGTCCAGCCCGATGGCTGACAACGTTGACCAGTGGGCAGCTGCCGGCAGAAAGAACATTTTTGGCACTACCGTAAATGTAGTTGAAATGGAATCCGAGGCTGGCGCATCCGGTACTGTACACGGTTCTCTGGCTGCTGGTGCTATGACCACCACCTACACCGCATCCCAGGGTCTGCTTCTGATGATCCCGAACATGTACAAGATCGCGGGTGAACTGCTGCCGTGCGTATTCCATGTTTCCGCTCGTACAGTTGCATCTCATGCACTGAATATTTTTGGCGATCACTCCGACGTTATGGCATGTCGCCAGACCGGTTTTGCAATGCTGTGTGAAACCAACCCACAGGAAGTTATGGATCTGTCTGCTGTGGCTCATCTGGCAACCATCGAAAGCCGCGTTCCGTTTATCAACTTCTTCGACGGCTTCCGTACCTCCCACGAAATCCAGAAGATTGAAATCTGGGATTACGATGATCTGGCTGAGATGACTGATATGGATGCTGTTGAAGCATTCCGCAAGCGTTCCCTGAACCCGGAACGTCCGGTTATGCGTGGTTCCCACGAAAACGGCGACGTATTCTTCCAGCATCGTGAAGCAAGCAACAAGTTCTATGACGCTGTTCCTGGCATCGTAGAAAAGTACATGGGCAAGGTAAACGAGAAGCTGGGCACCGATTATCAGCTGTTCAACTACTACGGCGCACCGGATGCTGAGCGCGTTATCATCGCTATGGGCTCTATCTGCGACGTAGCTGAAGAAGTTATCGATTACCTCACCGCACAGGGCGAGAAGGTTGGCCTGGTTAAGGTTCGCCTGTTCCGTCCGTTCCGCGCAGACAAGCTGATTGAAGCTATCCCGTCCACTGCTAAGAAGATTGCAGTTCTGGACCGCACGAAGGAGCCTGGCTCCCTGGGCGAGCCGCTGTATCAGGATGTTGTATTTGCTCTGGCAGATGCAGGCATCTCCGCTACCATCATTGGTGGCCGCTATGGTCTGGGTTCCAAGGATACTCCTCCGGCATCCGTATTTGCAGTTTACGAAGAACTGGCTAAGGATGCACCGAAGAAGCAGTTTACCATCGGTATTGTGGATGACGTTACCTGCATGTCTCTCGAAGAGAAGCCGTCTCCGAACACCGCAGCAGAAGGCACCATCGAATGCAAGTTCTGGGGTCTCGGCGGCGACGGTACCGTTGGTGCTAACAAGAACTCCATCAAGATCATCGGCGATAACACCGACAACTACGTACAGGCTTATTTCCAGTACGACTCCAAGAAGACCGGCGGCGTAACCGTATCTCACCTGCGTTTTGGCGAGAAGCCGATCAAGTCTCCTTACTACATCAACAAGGCTGACTTTGTTGCATGTCACAACCCGTCCTACGTTGTTAAGGGCTATAAGATGGTCAACGACGTTAAGCCGGGCGGCGTATTCCTCATTAACTGCCAGTGGACACCGGAAGAACTGAACCAGTATATGCCGGCTGAGGCAAAGCGCTACATCGCAAAGAACAACGTTCAGCTGTATACCATCAACGCAATTGACCTCGCTATCCAGATCGGCATGGGCAAGCGTACCAATACCATTCTGCAGTCTGCATTCTTCTCCCTGGCTAAGGTAATGCCGGAAGAGACTGCAATCCAGCTGATGAAGGACGCTGCAACCCATTCCTACCTGAAGAAGGGCCAGGATATCGTTGACATGAACCACAAGGCTATCGAGCTGGGTGCTTCCGCATACGTTAAGATCGACGTTCCGGCTGATTGGGCTGACGCAGCAGACGCTGCTCCGGCTGCTACTCCGGAAGGCCGTGAGAAGACTGTTCAGATGGTTACCAACCTGCTCGACCCGATCGGTCGTATGGATGGCGACTCCCTGCCGGTTTCCGCATTCAACGAATATGTTGACGGCACCTTCGAGCACGGCGCATCTGCATACGAGAAGCGCGGCACTGCAGTTACTGTCCCGGCATGGGATGCACAGAAGTGTGTACAGTGCAACCAGTGTGCATATGTTTGCCCGCATGCTACTATCCGTCCGTTTGCACTGACCGAGGAAGAAGTCAAGGCTGCTCCGGCTGCTCTCAAGACTGCTCCGATCAAGGCTGGCGCAGGCAAGGGCGTTTACTCCTTCACCATGTCTGTTTCCCCGCTGGACTGCATGGGCTGTGGCGTCTGCATCGGCGTTTGCCCGACCAACGCTCTGACCATGGTTCCGCAGCATGAGGAAGCTGCTCAGGCAGAAGTATTTGATTACACTGTTAACAAGGTTTCCCGCAAGCCGGAAATGGAAGACATCAAGACTGTCAAGGGTTCCCAGTTCAAGCAGCCGCTGCTTGAGTTCTCCGGTTCCTGTGCAGGCTGTGCAGAAACCTCTTACGCTCGCCTGATTACGCAGGTTTGCGGCGATAGAATGTACATCTCCAACGCTACCGGTTGTTCCTCTATTTGGGGCGGCCCGGCTGCTACTTCCCCGTACACCGTTGACAAGGACGGCCACGGTCCGGCATGGGCTAACTCCCTGTTCGAGGATAATGCACAGCACGGTCTTGGCATGTATCACGGCCAGAAGGCTATCCGTGACAGCCTGATTGCCAAGGTTGAAAAGATTGCTGCTGATGAAAGAGCATCTGACGAGCTGAAGGCTGCTGTTGAAGCATTCCTGGCAACCAAGGACAATGGCGCTGCAAATGAAGAGCCGGCTAAGGCACTGGTTGCTGAACTCGAGAAGATCGAGGGATGCCCGGATGCTGCTTATGTTGTTGCTAACCAGGAATATCTTGCTAAGAAGTCCGTATGGATCTTCGGCGGCGACGGCTGGGCATATGACATCGGCTTCGGCGGCTTGGATCACGTACTGGCTTCCGGCGAGGATATCAATGTAATGGTATTCGATACCGAAGTTTACTCCAACACCGGCGGACAGGCTTCCAAGGCTACCAACATCGGCGCTGTAGCACAGTTCGCAGCAGCTGGTAAGGCAATCCAGAAGAAGTCTCTGGCTGAGATCGCAATGTCCTATGGCTACATCTACGTAGCACAGGTGGCTATGGGTGCTAACCCGAACCAGACCCTGAAGGCAATTGCTGAAGCTGAAGCTTATCCGGGACCGTCTCTGGTTATCGGCTATGCTCCGTGCGAAATGCACTCCATTAAGGGCGGCATGAAGAACTGCCAGTCTGAAATGAAGAAGGCTGTTGAGTGCGGTTACTGGAACATGTTCCGCTTCAACCCGTCCCTGAAGGCAGAAGGCAAGAACCCGTTCATCATCGACTCCAAGGAGCCGAAGGAAGGCTACCAGGCATTCCTGATGGGCGAAGCTCGTTACTCTGCTCTGACCCGTTCCTTCCCGGAGCGTGCTAAGGAACTCTTCGCTGAATCCGAAGTTCAGGCTGCTAAGCGTTACCAGCATCTGCTGAAGCTGCAGGAAATGTACGGCAGTGAGCAGTAATTTCTGTTCTTCCTTATAAACTTATAAAATTGATGCCCAGCGGATTTTCCGCTGGGCATTTTTATGTTATACTAAATCTATAAAAAGGAAAGGAGGTCTTCCTATGAAGCAGTTTTCGCTCGTATTTCTCGTGATGGCAGCAGATTATGACAGCAGCGTACACAATGCAGTCATGGAATCCCCTATGTGCAAGAGCATGATGGTCGGCGTGAAGGACCTGGACGATGCCTGCGCACAGGCAAAGAAGCTTGTAGATGCCGGTGCAGTCCAGAAGATTGAGCTGTGCGGTGCCTTTGGCACCGAAGGTGCACAGGCAATCCGCAATGCTGTAGGTGACGGCGGCATTGTCATCTATATCGTTAATCTGGAGTAATCCCACAAACGTACATTGCAAAAAAGCAGCGAATCATATATTCGCTGCTTTTTATTTTCCATTCCCTCTTGCATTTTTGTTTGTATTGTTGTATTATTGTATCAACCAATTAGTACAATAATATAAATTCTTTCCGCAAGCTCGCATATCTTCCCCTGTGCATATCCATGTACTCGGGCTGGCTGTAACCACGGTGACAACGAGCCGACAGAATTTCGTAAGATATTGGCACGCTTTTCCACAAGATTTCAGTGTTATACTGTCGGAAAGAAGGAAGGGAGGGACAGGCAGCTGGCGCTGTCTGGCATATCAATGAAACATATCTTAATTTTAACCGGCCGTTTTGGCATGGGGCACTGCTGTGCGGCTGAAGCAATCCGTCAGGAGATTGCTGTCACAGATCCACACGCCGAGGTACGTATCGTGGATCTCATTGACTACCTGTTCCCACACAGCAGCGAGCTGATTTACCGCATATTCGCTCATATGGTAAATCATTGCTCCGCTGTTTACAATTTTCTCAATCGTGCTGCAGGCCGCTGCGGGATGCTTCCGATGAAAGCAGCCATCGCACGCAAGCTGGACCGCCTGCTGTGCGACTGTCAGCCTGACATCATCGTTTCCACGCTTCCTATTTGTTCACAATGCATTTCCGCTTACAAACAGCAGCGCGGAACACCTATTCCGCTGTATACTTATATTACGGATATCGGTGCACAGGATGAATGGATTGTGCCACACACCAATGCCTATTTCGTTGGCGCAAGCGACACCAAAAACGAACTCATCCGCAAGGGGGTATGTGCCAACCGCATTCATATCTGCGGCATTCCAGTGCGCCAGGACTTTCGGCAACCGGTATCGGCAGCGCCTTCCGGACAAATGGAACTGCTCATCATGGGCGGAGGTTTGGGACTGATTCCATCCTGTGACACATTTTTATCTGTCCTCAGTCATATCCATGGCATTCACCTCACTGTCATTACCGGAAAAAACAAAGCCCTTTACACACGCCTGAAAGCGCAGTATCCGGCACTCACAGTTGTCGGCTACACGGAGCGCGTTGCAGACTATATGCGCCATGCCGACCTGCTGATTACAAAATCCGGAGGTATTACGACCTTTGAGGCCATTCACTGCGGCATACCGCTGTATGTCATACAGCCATTCCTGATGCAGGAGATTTGCAACGCAAAATTTATCGAACGCAATCGTATTGGCCGCGTGGTGTGGTCACAATGCGACGATGTCACACAGGATATTGTATCACTGCTGCGCAGCGGCACACAGCTTCATGCAATGCGGCAAAATATGAAGCATATTCGCCAAGGGCTGGATTGCCTGTGTCCGGCGGCATATTTTGGCTGTGGGGTGGAAGCATAATGAATCGAAAATATCTGATCGGTTTATTGTCTGCGGCAACGCTGGGCTATTCCATTCTTCCGACCTATAGCTCTAAGCTGTATCAGCACTTCCACCGCCCGGTAAACAGCCATACGCTGTATCTCACCTTTGACGATGGCCCTGATCCGCGCTACACCCCTGCATTGCTCGATTTGCTCGCAGAATACAATATCAAGGCAAGCTTTTTTGTCTTGGCCCAGTCTGCACAGCATCATCCGGAACTCATCACCCGCATGAAGCGCGAAGGGCATGTCATCGGCCTGCATTCCCTGTGTCATAAAAATGGTATGCTCCAGCCCCCTGTTTCCGCTTTCCGGGATTTTCAACAGGCAGTCAATATCATGCAGCGTCTCGGCGTGCCAGTGCGTTATTTCCGTCCTCCCTGGGGACACTGGAATATCATATCCCTCACACAGCTGCACCGATATGGTATGACGCCTGTGCTATGGGATGTGATGGCTCAGGACTGGCGTGGAGATTTTCCCGCCAAGACAATCGAAAAACGGCTGTTACGCCGCACACAGGGCGGCGATATCATCTGCCTGCACGATGGGCGCGGCGAAAACGAAGCGCCTGCCCGCACCATTGCAGCTTTGCAGCGGGTACTTCCTCGCTGGATCTCCGAGGGCTACCAATTTGAAACGGTGAATCATTATGAAATCTAATATTTTCTCTGTACGTGTGCTCATCAACGCTGCACTGTTTGTCGGATTAATTGCTCTAACATTTTTCATCCTGCTGCATGGCCAGAACGTATCCGATCTTACCGCCGTGCTGTGCAGTGTAAGGGTGCGGTATCTGCTGCTCGCCGCAGGCTGCATGTGCATTTTCCTGCTGTGCGAAGCAATCAATATTCGCCGGTGCCTGCAGCTGCTCGGCTGCAAGTGCGGGCTTTTGCAGTCAATCCGATATGCACTGACCGGCTTTTTTTTCAGCTCAGTCACACCATCCGCCAGCGGAGGGCAGCCCATGCAGCTGTATGCCATGCATCGTGACCATGTGCCGGTATCGCATGGCACGCTTGCCCTGCTCATCCAGTTTTGCTCCTTCCAAACCATAACCGTGACCTTTGCCATCGCAGGCTTTGTATCGCAGTATGCGCTGCTGTCACAGGAAATCGGCGGTTTTTTGTACTTTTTCCTGCTCGGCGCCAGTATCAACATCCTGCTTCTGCTGTTCACACTGACTGCAATTCTGTCACGCCGTCTGTCCAGTCTTCTGCTTCATGCTGTGTGCGGTATCCTGCGTGTATTTCACATCAAACGTGCAGCGGATATCGCGTGCAGCCTGACCGAGCAGCTCTCGCTATATCACCGCAGTGCCGTCTGCCTGCGGCAAAACAAGCCTGTGATATGCCGTGTTCTTTCTGTGACCGCTGTACAGATTCTGGCATTTTATAGCATCCCGTACTGGGTATATCTGTCACTCGGTCTGCCGCTATGCTCTTTCTGGATGATCGCCTGCACACAGGCGGTTCTGCATGTTGCAGTGTCTGCCCTCCCGCTGCCCGGCGCAGTCGGTGCCAGCGAAGGTGGCTTCCTTCTGCTGTTCCAGGCGTTCTTCCCTGCGGCAGCGCTGCATGACGCCATGCTGCTCAGCCGCGGCGTAAGTTTTTACTTGTTTGTTGCACTCAGCGGTATTGTCACTGCTTTCTCCATATGCAGGCAAAAAAAGAACAGCGAAACGATTTGACATCCCTGTCATTCGTTTCGCTGCTTTGTCATATGAATCTTTTACATGGTGTAAACCCGGATGGTTTCATATACTTCATAGGCTTCTTTCATAGATGCCATCTGGGAGCCTGGAAGCATAACAGACGCAGTGCCCATAGCTACTGCAAACTTAGCGATCTCCTCATAGGACATGCCCTGATTGTAGGCATGTGCAATTGCTCCTACCATGGCATCACCGGAAGCAAT
The DNA here is from genome assembly GCA_021205365.1 of Clostridia bacterium. Lineage (GTDB taxonomy): Bacteria > Bacillota > Clostridia > Oscillospirales > Butyricicoccaceae > Butyricicoccus_A. Next base: position 48,976 of record JAJPXP010000073.1, on the reverse strand, counting down.
GGCACTCTTATCCGCCGGACCCGCATCTGCAACAACATACAGCGGGGTTTCGTCCGGATTTAAGAAGATTGCACCATTCGGTCCAAGAGATGCACAGATCGTCTGTGCGCCCTTTTCCAACAGAGGCTTTGCATGTACATATGCCTCTTCCGGATCGTGGGTACGTACTAAACCGGTCAGCTTTGCCAATTCAACCGTATTCGGCTTGATAAAGTCCGGCTTATACGGCAGCGCACTGCGCATCGTATCGCCGTCACAGTCAATCAGCAACGCACAACCTGCCTTCTTGATGGTTTTAATAATCTTGAAATACTGTTTTTCCTTCATACCACGCGGGATTCTGCCGCACAATACGAACAGATTATTCGGATCCAGATACAGCTTCAGCCTCTCCAGAAAGCGCAGATAGTCTTCATCTTCTACTGCGGTACCTGGTTCATTAAAATCTGTGTGGCTGCCGTCCGGATGAACGATCTGGGTATTGGTACGGGTTTCCCCCGTGACATCGGTAAAATCATGACGGATGCCAAGGGCAGTCAATGCATTTTTCACAGAACGGCCATTGTTGCCGGCAGTAAAGCCAAGCGCAACGCATTCGCCGCCGAGTGCACGGATTGCTCTGGAAACATTGATGCCGCGTCCACCGACTCCAACGTAACTTTGAACAACGCTGTTAACAGCGCCAAATTCGATTGGCTCATCAACAATCAAAGTACGGTCAATTGCCGGGTTCAGCGTTATCGTTATAATCATTGGATAAACCCTCCTGCTCTTACTAAAATGGGACGCACGGTTTATCTTGTAGTCCTATTAATATTGTACAAAATTTATTGTGCATTGTAAATGGAATTTTGAAATTAAATGGTTTTTTTCTGTTAAAATCTCCTGCACTTCTCTGTATTTTTATCGACATTATGTTAAAAAAAGTAAATATTTCATCAAAAATACCCCTCAATAGCCAATTATCTGCTAATCTCATGCGGTTCTTCGTCTGTGGCATACAGCTCCTGCCGGATAACGTTAAACAGATCTTCTGCCATAATCAGGATATTATGGATTTGCGCTTCTGTAATCTCGAAAGGAAGGTCCGTAGGATACCGTGTTTCAATGTAATAATTGTTCAATGCTGCGCTTTCCCCCAGATAGCGTGCAAAGCGTTCATCTGCCATAGCTGCCTGCCGGCAGAGGAAGGTCAGGTTGTGCCCATCAAAATGGCGTCCCAGCTTGAACAGCAGATAACCTTTCAGGGCTTTTTCAATCGCCTGCTGGCAATGAAATGCAACTGCCATCTCATCTCCTCCCCAGGTGAGCAGGATACGTGCGCTCTGCAGGTCGCTGAGCGCCTTTTCCAGCCATTTATAATAATACTGGCTATCTGTATTCCCCTTACGCCTTCTCGCCATAGAGCACCGTTCCCTTCTTTTCAATCGCAGAGGCATAGCTCCCGGCATCCTGCAGCATCGTGCGCCATTCTTCGGTGCTATACAGCAGGAACTGTACCGGAATCGGCATGTTAACCTTGAGATATAACTGGTTCAACAGGGAAATTTTATCACATTCATCTAAAATGATGCACAAATCTGCAGACTTCAGGTCATGACTTCCCACAACAAACTTTTCACCATATAAGATCACGCGATACGGCTTGCAGCAGGACAGCACACCGTCTAAAATATCCTCGCGTTTCATTGGCTTTTCCTCCTTTCCCCGTATCAAAGTGTCGAAAAGATCACTTCAGCTTGTACTTTTTCTGTATCACCATCGAAGGCAGAGACACACAGGCTGCCATCTTCTCCCTGTGCACGCCGCAGGTTCAGTGTCGTACCGCAGGTATTTTCTGCAATATAATTGACCTGCAGCTGGGAAACCCAGCGTTTCTCCTGTGTTTCCAGGCCGAAGGCATCCGACAAGATATCCACCGCCTTGACATTGTTCAGATGGCGGTTGATATCGATATCACTATAACGTACCACGCGGTCAAAGCATGGCTGCAGCCCTTCCGCGTGGATCGCTTTCAGCATTTCTGTCTGCCCCGTCTCCTGTTTTTTAAAATCAAGCCCAAGGGATTTGGGGCGTACCAGGCGGCGTGTTTCCAGATTGACAATCGCCCAGACCGTGACGGCATGTCCAATGACACCAGTTTCATCTTTTATGATAAAATCACGGTACCAGGATGCTCCACGGATTTCCCGCGGTATGGTAGTCAAACGGACCTTTTCATACGAATACAACGGGCGCTCAATTTGATATTTTAAGCGTGAAAGCACCCAGAATGCGTTATTTTCTGCCAGCGCTTCACCAGAAAGCCCCATTGTTTCTGCATGGCAGGTAGCAATATCCTGCATAAATTCAACGATTGCAGACGGACGTGCAATCCCTCGTCCGTCAATATGTCCGATATCCAGCACATATTCCTTTGTCATCTGACACTCAGGCATCGAAAATCCCTCCCGTTTGTTCTTTTTTCTTTGATTATAAGTATACCGCATTTATGTTGAAAAAGAAAGCTGCTGCATTGCCGGATAAGGCAAATTATGCTAGACTGGAACTTGAAGTTTGCAATTTCCGGCATAAGGCAGGCCTGTCCCGCGTAGGATGAAGCAGAAAAGGGAGGAATATCTATGAAAAGGCTGTTTCAACTCACCATACTTTTTCTTGTCCTCGTCGGTTGTGTCGTATGTTATTCCGGCGGCTATACACCACTGGATTTTTTGGACATCCTTCTGCATCCTTCTGAACCTGAAATTTCCGATACGGAAAACAGTCCGAATGTTGCTCCGGAATCCCAAATTTCCACCGCATCAGAAACCCGCGGCGTCTGGGTTGCAACAGCTTATTGCATCGATTATCCGTCCGCAGAAACGACAGAGGAAGCAGAATTAAAGGAAGAATGCGATCACATTCTGGACAACATCCAAGCAAACGGCGGCAATACAGTTTACCTGCAGGTACGCCCGGCTGCAGATTCCCTGTATCCCTCCAGCCTGTTCCCATGGAGCCGTTACCTGACGGGAAGCTGTGGTACTGCACCGGAACACGATTTTGACCCGCTGGAATACTGGGTACAGCAGGCACATGCCCGCGGCCTAAAGCTGGAAGCGTGGGTGAACCCTTACCGGATCTGTGCCGGTGAACATGCACAATCAGATTTTGCCGCACTGCCATCCGATTCCCCTGCAAAGCAGCACCCGGAATGGGTTGTGGAATGTGACGGCTCCTATTATTTCAACCCAGGGTTGGAAGACGTCCGCCAGCTCATCTGTGACGGCGTCACAGAAATTGTAAAAAATTATGATGTGGATGGCATCCAGTTCGATGATTACTTCTATCCATCCACAGAATTTGATGACAAAGATACCTATTCCAGCTCCAATACAGAGCTTTCCATCGCAGACTGGCGCCGTGATAATGTCAATCAGCTGGTACAGCAAGTCGGAGAAGCCGTGCATCAAAATGCGCGAAATATGAATTGCCAGTTCGGTATTAGCCCTTCCGGTATCTGGCGCAACAAGGGGATCAATTCCTTTGGCGGAAGCGATACGAACGGCTATGAACATTATACCTCTTCCTATGCAGATTCGCTGACATGGATTACAAATGGCTGGATCGATTATATCTGTCCCCAGATTTACTGGCAAATCGGTGACGAAGCGGCAGATTTTGAAACCCTGGCCAACTGGTGGAGCAGGCAGGTTATGAATACCGACGTCAAACTGATCCTCGGGCTGGCTACGTATAAAATCGAAGACAGTACCTATGGTTCTGTCTGGGAAAAAGACGGCTGTGCAGAAATTGGACGGCAGATTGACCTCGCCCGTTCCCTCAGTGACATTGACGGCTTTGCAATATTCAGCTATCGTGATTTGACAGAAAAATCCGGTCTGGATGATGTATTAAAGGAAAAATGGGCCGGATAATCCTTACTCATATGAAAAAGCTCCCTGCTGGGGAGCTTTTGCTTTCTCTGTTTCATTTTTTCTTCGCAGCGTAATCCATACACTGCTCACGATGTGCACAGGCTTCACAGGAGCTGCCTTCGGTTTCCCCGCAGGCTTCCGCTTCTTCTTTTGTTTTCTTTTCACTTTCCAGCATACCGACAAATAATGCGCCCACCTGCATGTCTGCATCACCATAGGCACCTGGAAATGGTGCAATGCCAGCCTGCATCAGTTCCATCTGCGCCGCCATATCCAGCTTGCCGCAGACGAGCAAACCCACCCCCTGTTCCTTCAAAAAAGCCACACGTGGTTCCTGCACATCTACAATTTCCATTTTTACAATGCGGTCATTTTCAATGGTATATAGTTTAAACTGTTCTGCCTTACCAAAACGCTGGCAGACCTGTCCATTTTCATACGCTGCTGCAATTTTCATTGTATCCTCGCTCCTTTTGTGCTCTTATCGTAATCTTAACATAAGGAGAATGGATTGGCAAGCACCGCACAACGAAGCAGCCCTCCCCGTTATCACACAGATATCAGAGAGGGCCACGTTTATGCGGTTTGTCTTAATGTTGTCTTAAATTGTGCAACAGCTGCACCTGTCATCCGGATAATGGAAAGCACAACTGCTGTCAGCACACGGCAGATATGAATAATATCATCATTAATCGTATGGGAAGCCTGTGCTGCATAGCTCCGGTGCTGTTCGGTCAGAAATCCAATCAGTTCATCCGGCGTCTGGGGAATCTCCGCCAGTACGCGTTGTGCCCAGTTGTCAAACTTCGTCTTATTAATCCGCCAGTAAATCGTAAAACCAGTCTGCTTTTCATAGATATAATGGGCAAGCAGGCTTCGTCCGTAGATGTCATCATTGTGCGGAAAACTGAAAAAATCTGTAATATAATGGCAGATTACACCCAGTTCTTCGCTGAGCTTTGCACCATTGTGCTCACAGATATGAAAGTTCTGCACAAAATCCCGGATGCGCTGCATCACCTCATCAAACATCAGGGATGGATAATGCCGTTTGGTCAGATATTCACCCTTCAAATCAGGTTTCAAATTTCCAAAACAGAATGCCTTGCGGTCAAATGAAACGCCGTCTGTCTTTTCCACATAATCCAGCAAATAATGCGCAACTGTTGTATGGGATACAGAATCCATCGGCATCAGCTCCTTTATTTTGTTACTCTTATTGTAGCATGCAATGTGGAAAAGAAAAAGGGAAGTTTTCTGGAACATTTTGTTAATTCTCTATGACCAACATAAAAACAACACAAAAAAGCAGCCTGGCTTCCACTTTTTCGCATTAGAAACCAGACTACCAAATTTTTTTCGTTTTTTGATCACAGAGCGCGGAAATATTCCTTCTTATAGCCGATCTCACCCTCCAGCGCACGCCGGAGCTTATTACACAGCATCTCACGATCCTGATTCAGCGTGCCCTTCAGTGTAAGATAATTTGACGCATGGTTGGAACGGAACACACTGCCTTCGCTGTCGATATGCTCCAGCATCAGCAAGGTTTCCTGCGCAACCTGCGGCGCAGTCAGCAGATGGAATTTACCTTCTTCGTACTCCTTCTGCAGCGGCACACCGCCTTCAAACATCAGTGTTAACAGACCAATATAATCCGGCTTCATGCGAGAAAAGGCATCTGCTGTGCCAATGGCATGCTCACGCCACATTTCCGTGCCGCCCAGGCCATTGATCGCTGTCACAGACAGCTTCATGCCTGCTTCCTTGACCATCTGTCCTGCACGGACAATATCATCCACACCGACGCCTTTATTGATGTGGGTCAGGACATCATCACAACCGGATTCCAGCCCGAGATAAATCATCTTCAAGCCAAGCGAACGAAGCAGCTTCAGCTGTTCCGGCGTCTTCGTCAGAATACTCTTGGGTGAACCATAGCTGGTAACACGGGTACATTCTGGGATTACCTTGCGGATATGCTCTAAAATAATAACCAGGTCCTCTGTCCGGCGCATCAATGCATCACCGTCTGCAAGGAAAATACGCTCAATATGGCGGTAGGTTTTGCGTGCAATATCAAAATCCTCCAGCACATCCTCCAGCTTACGCAGATGGAATTGCTTTTCCTTATACATATCACAGAAGGTGCATTTATTATGGCTGCAGCCAATCGTTACCTGTACAATCAGGCTGTACGCCTCAGACGGCGGACGGAATACTCTTCCTTCATATCTCATAAAAAATACTCCTTTGGCAATTGATTGGGTACAGTATACCACATACCCCGGTATCTTTCCAGACAGAAGAAAACTTTTCCGGCGGCACAATTTGCCGTATAAAAGTCCTGCGGTAGACAAAAAACAGGCAGAGTTTCCGCTCTGCCTGTATGATATTCGAGTCAATCCCCTTATTCTTCGTCGGATTCCTCTTCAGCTTCAGCCGCAGCCTCTTCCGGAGCTTCCTCTTCGTCTGCCTCTTCAGCTGGAGCTACTTCCTCAGACTCTTCCTCAACAGCTTCTTCTTCAGCTTCCTCAGCTTCTTCAACCGGAGCCTCTGCTTCGATCTCCATCTGCTCCTCTGCTGCACATTCCTCAGCAGCTTCACAACCTTCATTTTCAGCATTCATATCGTCCAGCTCACTCATCGCTCTGAGCTCAGCTTCATGATACACCTGCTCACTCTTGCTGTGCTTATAAGCGGCAATACCTGCTGCAACCGCGCCTGCTGCTGCACCTGCAACTGCAACGCCAATACCAATTTTCTTCTTCAGATCGTCGTTTTTCTTTGCACCCATTGTTAAAATCTTCCTCTCGTCGTCGCGGAACCCCGCGGGTAATGATATCCATTTCTCCCGCCGGCAATCATGCGGCGGCAAATCTTGCATAACAGCAGGGTAATTTATCATCCCTGATTAGTTATATGTTACCACATCGTAATCCAATCTGTCAATCTTTCCATAAAATATTCCCAAATTTTCTTTCTATTTTCCTCGAATTACCAGCAAATACGACAATATTGATGCTGCTTTCCATTTTTGCGGTTGACGAACCAAATGAACGTGTTATAATGAACGCAATTTCGGAAAAAAGTGTTTTCAATCCATGATTTATGAGAATTCCAAGGTGAGTGATCCATGAACAAAACAGGAAAGCACATGCCGCTCCTGATCGGCATGCGTACCTTTAAAACTGCGCTGGCCTGCGGCCTTGCTGTCACCACAGGCTATGTCATCAACAGCCCTTATCCGCCGTTTCTGGCTATCGGTGCACTCGGCTGTATGGAATCTTCCATTACAGCATCCCTCCGTTCAGCCCGCGATATGATTTTCGGCAATCTGGTTGGCGCAATTCTTGCCATGATATTCACAGTTACCTTCACCGGGCATTATTCCATTGCCTGCTTTGTCGGTGTCATTCTGATGATAACCATGTGCAATCTGCTGCATATGAAACCCGGCATTACCAGCCTTGCCTGTGTTGTCTTCTGCTGCTGTCTCAAGGACATACCGGCTACAGGCAATCTGGTTTACGGCCTGCTTCGTTTCCGCGACACCGTGATTGGCACTGGCATTGCACTGGCAGTCAATATGCTGATCCGCCCGTACAGCGGCGCAAAACAGACCCAGAACGCCATTATCCGTGCACAAAAGGAAATGCTGCCGCTGTTGGAAGAACGCGTTCTCAGGGGCAGAATTCCGGACTTACGTGAGCTTCGTGCCAATATCAACCGGCTGGATCACGCAGTCAACATCCTTCTGGATGAACGCATGAACAAGTCCCTGAAAAAATCGGAAGTTGCCCATCTGCGTGGCTGCCAGCAGCTGCTCTGGAAAATGCGTGATTCCCTCATCAGTATTTGCAGCATTGATACAACACCAAGCCCGTCATCAGAGAATCTTGCCCGTATGCAGGCGTTTGGCCTGACACCAGACAACACCAAACGGGAAAACATTCTTGCCGGCGTCTGTGATGAACGGGATACCGTGGTATTCAATTATTATCTGAATATTTTTCTGGATTCCAATGAATATCTGTCACAGCTGATTGATTTATAGTATAATCCCATCAGCCTGTTTTTGTACTCACACCAATACATCAAATTGCGCTGTTTTCCGGCCCACCGTTTCCCCTCTGTACACGATGTAACGAGGGTAGCCAAAGCTGGACGATAGCTTTGACCACCCATACAGTCCCCGGAAAAGCCGGGTAAGTTATGAGGAAGGGCTGTCGAAGTCCTTCTCTGCATCCGGAAAGATTCTGCCTCCTACGCAATAACGTGGCAGCAGTATATTGAAATCGTCAGGCTCCTTTGCAAAAAGGAGCCTGATTTTTATGCGTGCAGATTAAACCATGCATTCCGTCCGGCATAATGTCCCTGCTCTCCCAGTTCTTCTTCTATGCGGAGCAGCTGATTATATTTTGCCACACGGTCCGTTCTGGAAGGTGCACCTGTCTTAATCTGTCCCGCATTCAGTGCTACCGCAAGATCAGCAATCGTCGTGTCCTCTGTTTCACCAGAACGATGGGAAATGACAGCGGTATACCCTGCACGGTTTGCCATCGTGACCGCATCTATGGTTTCTGTCAGCGTACCGATCTGGTTTACCTTGACCAGAATGGAATTTGCCACACCCATTTCGATGCCATGATGCAGACGGCTGGTATTGGTAACAAACAGATCATCGCCTACCAGCTGGATTTTCTTTCCCAACAGATCTGTCAGCTGCTTCCATCCTTCCCAATCCTCTTCTGCAAGGCCATCCTCAAGGGAAATGATCGGATATTGTTCTACCAGCCGTGCCCAGTATTCCACAAGCTGTGCACGGTTCATTTTCGTGCCTGCCTTCGGCAGCTGATAATAGCCGCCCTCCTCCGGATGATACCATTCCGAGGTTGCCGCATCCATGGCAATCATAAAATCAGATTCCGTACGGTATCCGGCACGTTCGATCGCCTTCACGATCATTTCCAGTGCCTGTTCGTCACTTGTGAGGTTCGGTGCAAACCCACCTTCATCGCCAACACCTGCCGCCGGCGTACCATTTTCCTTCAAAACATCGCGCAGTGTGTGGAAAACCTCTGCACATTCGCGCAGCGCTTCATGGAAATCTGCCGCACCTACCGGCATAATCATAAACTCCTGGATATCGACATTATTCGATGCATGTGCACCGCCATTGAGAATATTCATCATCGGTACTGGCAGTGTCTTTGCATTCACGCCGCCCAGATATGCGTACAACGGCAGGCCCAGCGTCTGTGCAGCCGCCCTTGCTGTCGCAAGGCTGATACCCAGGATCGCATTGGCGCCCAAACGCGATTTATTCTCTGTCCCATCCAGCTCCGTCATAATGCCGTCCAGCTCCGGCTGATTGGTCGCATCCAGCCCGAGTACAGCCTCCGCCAGTTCACCGTTAACGGCTTCCACAGCCTTCTGGACACCTTTTCCGCCGTACCGTTGGTTATCCCCATCCCGAAGCTCACAAGCCTCATACTGGCCCGTAGACGCACCAGAAGGCACAGATGCACGTCCGACAACCAGTTCTTCTTCTCCACGGACAACAATCTCAACTTCTACCGTCGGATTTCCTCTGGAATCCAGTACCTCACGTCCTGCTACATCAACAATTTCAATTGCCTGTTTCATGGTATTCTCCTTATACTGCAAGGTTTTGGACGGGTATGCTGCCGGAACACACAAAACGGCAGACTGCGAAAGCCCTTGCACAGGGTCAATCGCAATCTGCCGCAAAAGTCAGTTACATCAGGTGGTCGCAGAACGTCCGGTAGGAATCCTTTCCGCCCGCGCTGGCAGCGCCGGCAACCCCTCCAAGGAAGGAGTCAGGAATATCCTGCTAATCCACTGAAAATTAGTCCATCAGGGACTTGCCATCCATCTCAGCCGGCTGAGGCAGGTCGAGTACCTGAAGCATCGTCGGCGCAATATCTGCCAGACGGCCTTCATGCAGGGTGCACGGATAGCCAACGACACAGAACGGAACCGGGTTGCAGGAATGTGCAGTAAACGGAGATACGCCGTCTTCTTCCAGCATCTGGTCTGCATTGCCATGGTCAGCTGTAATCATTGCTACGCCGCCCATTTCCAGAATTGCATCAACAGTCTTGCCAACGCACTCATCAACCGCATCAACAGCCTTTACTGCCGCATCAAATACACCAGTATGGCCTACCATGTCGCAGTTTGCATAGTTCAGGATGATGACATCGAACTTACCGCTCTTGATTTCCTCAACAACCTTGTCGCATACCTTGTATGCGCTCATTTCCGGCTGCAGGTCATAGGTTGCAACCTTCGGGGAAGCGATCAGATCGCGCTCCTCGTTCTTGTACGGCGCCTCAACGCCACCGTTGAAGAAGAAGGTTACATGCGCATACTTCTCTGTCTCAGCAATACGCAGCTGTGTCAGTCCGTTATCTGCGATATACTCGCCGAAGGTATTGACCAGAGACTGCGGCTTGAATGCAATATTGACATTCGGCATCGTTGCATCATACTGGGTCATGCAGACATAGTATACCGGGAAGCAGCCATTTCTGCGCTCGAAACCGGTGAAGTCCGGATCAACAAACGTACGGGTGATTTCACGCGCACGGTCCGGACGGAAGTTTGCGAAAATAATAGAGTCGTTTGCCTTGATCTCAGCACCCTTTTCAATGACAACCGGAACGATAAATTCATCGGTTACACCTGCGTCATAGGAAGCCTGCATAGCAGCAACCGGATCTAGATTGTACTCGCCTTCGCCATATACCATTGCTTCATATGCCTTGGAAAGACGCTCAAAGCGGTTATCACGATCCATTGCATAGTAACGGCCTTCGATGGTTGCGATCTTGCCTACGCCAGTCTCGTCCAGCTTTTCCTTCATCTGGCGCACATAGTCAATGCCAGAGGTCGGCGGCACGTCGCGGCCGTCCATAAAGCAATGGATATAAACCTTGGTCAGACCATTCTTTTTTGCCAGATCAACCAGAGCAAAGATGTGCTCAATATGAGAATGAACACCGCCGTCGCTCATCAGACCATAGATATGCAGTGCGCTGTCGTGCTTTTTGCAGTTCTCAACCGCGCCGAGGAACGCTTCGTTCTCAAAGAAAGTGCCTTCCTTGATCGCCTTGGAAATGCGGGTCAGTTCCTGATATACAACACGTCCTGCGCCGATATTGGTATGGCCAACCTCACTGTTGCCCATCTGTCCATCCGGCAGACCTACGTCCAGGCCGGAAGCACCCAGCTGGGTAGTCGGGTTTTCGTCAAAAATGCGGGTCAGGTTCGGATGTTTTGCAGCATGGATTGCATTGCCCATATCGCTGGTGCGCAGGCCAAAGCCGTCCATAATAATGAGTATTAACGGTTTTTTCATAATTAACCTCGTTTCTCCAAATTTTCAGATAAATGCAGTGCTATTTCTGCAATAAGACCAAAATATTCTAAAGTGCAGTCTCCTTCATCCCAGGAATGCTTTATTCTGCACGGATTGTTGGGGTTGTATTCTCGTGAAGGGGAATTATGATATTTCAGGATACTGCCAAAACATTCTCAATAATCGACAATTTCCTGAAAAACAGCATATCGGCGGACTACCTGATACTGAAAGCAGCCCGCCGATGATACATTCTAAAAATTACTCTGCTGCCGGAACCGGATCCTGTGCAGCTTCAATGATAGCGCAGAAGTCCGGAGCCTTCAGAGAAGCGCCGCCAATCAGGCCGCCGTCTACATCCGGCTTGCTCAGCAGCTCAGCTGCGTTCTTTGCGTTCATGGAACCACCGTACTGGATGGTGATTGCACGAGCAGCGCGAGCGCCATACAGCTCTCTCAGGCAGTCACGGATTGCGGAGCAAACTTCGTTAGCCTGGTCAGCAGTAGCAGTCTTGCCAGTGCCGATTGCCCAGATCGGCTCGTAAGCGATGACAACCTTCTTGATGTCGTCAACGGATACACCCTGAACAGCGCACTTAACCTGCTTGCGAACGATCTCAGACCAGATGTCCTGCTCGCGCTCATCCAGAGACTCGCCAACACAAACGATCGGACGGAAGCCTGCTTCCAGCGCAACCTTAACCTTCTTGTTTACAGTCTCATCGGTTTCTGCAAAGTACTGACGGCGCTCAGAATGGCCAATGATAACATACTTAACGCCACATTCCTTCAGCATATCAGCGGAAACTTCACCTGTGTACGCGCCCTTCGGCTCAAAGTGCATGTTCTCAGCGCCGATTGCAATCTTGGAGCCCTTAGCAGCCTTAACAGCAGTCGGAATGTCAACATACGGTACACACAGTACCATCTCACACCACTTGACCTTGCTTACCATCGGCTTCAGCTCTTCGATCAGAGCCTTTGCCTGGCTCGGGGTCATGTTCATCTTCCAGTTACCAGCGATAATAGTCTTGCGATATCTGCGATTCATATTTGGTTTTCCCCTTCCTGAAAAATCCTTGTTGTTAAAATTTATATTTCAGCGTCTCCCTCATGGGACTGAGGGAGAACGGACTGAACGAAAAAATTACTTGTCCTGCAGGCAAGCGATACCCGGCAGAACCTTGCCCTCCATAAACTCCAGAGAAGCGCCGCCGCCTGTGGAGATATGGGTCATCTTGTCAGCGTAGCCCAGCTGCTGTACAGCTGCTGCGGAGTCGCCGCCGCCGATGATGGTGATTGCGTCGGTCTTGCTCAGTGCCTCTGCAACTGCCTTAGTACCAACTGCAAACTTCTCAAATTCAAATACGCCCATCGGGCCATTCCAGATGACAGTACCTGCATCCTTTACTGCGTCACAGTACAGCTCAACCGTCTTCGGTCCGATATCCAGGCCCTGCCAGCCTTCCGGAATCTTGCCAGCCTCGACAACGTCAGAAGCAGCGTCCGGTGCGAACTGATCAGCAATTACGGTATCAACCGGCAGCAGCAGCTTAACGCCCTTAGCCTTTGCCTTTTCAATCATTTCAAGGGAATAAGACTTCCAGTCTTCCTCCAGCAGGGAATCACCGATGGTGCCGCCCTGTGCAGCGGAGAAGGTATATGCCATACCGCCGCCGATGATGATGGTATCAGCGATTTCCAGCAGGTTGTTGATAACGCCAATCTTAGAAGAAACCTTGGAACCGCCCAGAATAGCAACCAGCGGACGCTTCGGTGCAGCCAGTGCGCCGCCGATTACGTCCAGCTCCTTCTGGATCAGGTAACCGGATACTGCCGGCAGGTAAGCTGCTACGCCAGCGGTGGAAGCATGTGCGCGGTGTACGGTACCGAATGCATCGGAAACGTAAACGCCATCTTCGCCGGCCAGATCAGCCAGAGCCTTGGCAAAGTCCGGATTGTTCTTGGTTTCGCCCTTGTCATATCTCAGGTTCTCCAGCAGCAGGATTTCACCCGGCTTCAGTGCAGCAGCCTTTGCCTTTGCATCATCGCCCACGATATCCTTAGCCAGAATAACTTCCTTGCCCAGCAGCTCGCTCAGACGTGCAGCAACCGGTGCCATGGAAAGCTCCGGCTTCCATTCGCCCTTCGGCTTGCCCATATGGGAGCATGCAATTACTGCAGCATTCTGCTCCAGCAGGTACTGGATCGTCGGCAGAGCCGCACGGATACGCTTGTCATCCGTGATGACGCCGCTTCCGTCCTTGGCCATCGGAACATTGAAGTCACAGCGAAGCAGAACTTTCTTGCCCGATACATCGATGTCTACGACACTCTTCTTATTGTACTCCATTGTATAACACTCCTTAAATAACTGGAACAACGTACACTTTCGGGTGAAAACATAAAAATTGTTACGTTCTCACGGGAAAATTATACCGTCTTATGGCATACTTTTCAAGATGATTTTATTAAAAAATATGCATTTTTTCCGATTTTTTCGGCAAAAGACCGGATTTATGCCCGCGGAGCACCGCGGAAAATGATGCCCAGCGCCTGCGGACCGGTGTTCGATGTGACCATAATACCCAGCGGCCTGCGGTTAACGGCAGCAAATCCTGCTTCCAGCAGCTTTTTCTCCAACACCGCAATCTGCGCCTCCGGTACTGCGCCATGGGCAATCTCAATTGTCTGATGCTCCTTATCAACGGCATCCCGGACAGCCAGCTCAACCAGCTTATTGGCCACAGCCTTGTCGCCACGCACCTTACACATGACATCGACTGCGCCGTTGAAGACAACAGCAAGCGGGCGCAGACCAAGCGCATCGCCCACAAAGGCAGCGCCGCCGGAAATACGGCCGCTCTTGCGCAGGATACGCAGGTTATAAATACCGACGTATGCCTTCATGCCCTTGACAAGGCTGTTCATCTCCGCCAGAATTTCCGCAAAGGATTTGCCTTCCTCACGCATTTTTGCGCCGGTAACTGCCACCTTGCCGTAGGTGTAGGAATAGCACAGGGAGTCAATCAGCTCAATAACCATATCTTTTCCATATTCGTCATAAAACATGTCCCTGGTAATGCAGGCTGCCTGATAAGTACCAGAGCCTTTGCTGTTAATCAGCACGCCAATGACATGGGTGCAGCCGTCTTCCTTTGCCTTTTTATAAAGATCCAAGAAGCTTTCCATGCTGACCTGGGAAGTCTGTGGAAAATCCTTGCTCTCTATCAGCAGCTTCCAGTATTCCTCCGGCGTAATATCGTAATACTCGAGATAGGTTTTCCCGTCCACGGTGACCCGCAACGGCATAATTTCTATATTCCAACGTTCCGCTTCCTCATGGATGAGATCAGCAGCAGAATCCGTAAAAATACAAATTTTCTCCATATCCATTCTATACCTCCGGGAATGGCCCTGCATTGCACAGGTCCGCAAAGTCATTCTGCCGCAATGCTTCATACACCACAACAGCAACACTATTGGATAAATTCAGACATCGTGCACCTTCCCGCATCGGAATCCGCACACAGCGTTCCGGATTTGCTGTCAGCAGCTTTTCCGGCAGTCCCTTTGTTTCCTTTCCGAATAACAGATAGGCGTCTGGCGGATATGTAACATCTGTATGGCGCTGCTGCCCCTTACTGGTCGCGTAAAAATATGTTCCATTTGGATTCTTTTCCCAAAACTCGTCCAGCGAATCATAATAGCGTATGTCTAACAGATGCCAATAATCCAGACCTGCACGTTTCAGGTATTTATCTGTAATTTGAAAGCCCAATGGGCCGACCAGATGCAGCACACAGCCGGTAACGGCACAGGTGCGTGCAATATTGCCGGTATTCTGTGGAATTTCCGGCTCCACCAAAACAATGCCAAGCATATTGTTTCCCCTTCTTCAAAACCTGACACACCATAAGGTAAATACCTATCGGCTGCCTTGTACTTATAATATGCTTTTTTCCTTCCTATTTCAAGGAAGTTTTATTGAAAAGTTACAGAAAACAGCATATTTTTCTCTCATTTTCATGTTTTCCCGGTGTAGAATACAAAACCTCCCTCAGATGAGGGAGGTAGAACGGCGCAGCCGTGACGGATTTCCGGTGCAGGTTATCCAAACGCCGGCTTCCGTAAAGCAAGCCCGCCATCGTTTTCGAACAGATTCGCAAACTGGTATCGGGAGAGTTGCCCGGCCTGCGCAAAGCACTTACTTTTTCGTCTTTCCGTTTTCTTCAAAATATTCTCTGGTATGTGCAATATCAGCGGCAATCGCCTGCTTCAGCAGCTCGCTGTCATCAAACTGGCGCTCTGGACGCAGAAAATGCAGCAGCTCCACCTGAATGAATTTTCCATACAAATCCCCGCCGAAATCCAGAATATGCGGCTCTACACATGCCCTGTCACCCAAGCCAAAGGTCGGATGTACACCGATATTGGTGACAGCCATATGCGTTTCCCCATCTGCTATCACACGGGATACATACACGCCAAACGGCGGCGCCTGCATCTCCTCCGGCAGCTCCAGATTCACAGTGCGGTACCCCAGCGTGCGTCCTACACGCCGTCCATGCTGTACCATACCTGCAATGGTATATGGATGTCCCAGAAATTCTGCTGCACGCTCCATATTGCCCATAGAAAGCTGCTGGCGGATATACGTCGAGCTGACAACAATATTGTCAATCTTGACGCTTTCGACGATATCACAGCCAATTCCCAGCCGTGCGCATTCCGCCTGTAAACGTTCCGGCGTACCCTGTCCGCGATAGCCAAACCGGTTATTGCGCCCGGTGATAATCCAGCATGCATGGAACTGCTCTACGAGCATATCATCGACAAATGTTTTCCAGTCCATATTGCGCAGTTCTTCATTAAAATGCGCAAAGATAACCTCATCCACGCCACCGCGGTCCCGGATTTCCGCACCTCTGCATGCCTCCGATGTAATCAGCGGAACCGGCTGCCCTGTGATGACAGTATCCGGATGTACATCAAATGTGAAAACCGAAGACACTGCACCGTTTTCACTTGCACGCTGTACTGCCAGCTTCATCAATGCCTGATGACCACAGTGTACACCGTCAAAATATCCCAGTGCAATGGCACGTTTTGCATCTTTCTCTATCATGATGGTTCATCCTCTTCCCTCCGGCTCTGCCGTACATCACCGGAATCTTTTTTCATAAAACAGCGCCAGACCGCCCCGATCCAGTGCATCCACACGTCCCAGCATCCAAAATTCACCGTTATAGTACACGCGGCAAAGCGTTCCCGCCTCCTGCGGCATATCGGTTACATGCTCCGGTGTGATAAAAGCACCGTTCTTCGCCCGTCCATAACCATAATCGTCTATCGTGACTGCCGGATACATCATGAACAGGCTGTCGGTTTCCAGCAGCAGGCTTTGTATTTCACCTGCATCTGCTGCCGCCTGCAGCTGTTCCAGCGTATAGCTCTGCTCCAATGTATAGCGTCCACTCATGGTGCGCTGCAGCGCGGTCATAACTGCACAGGTTCCCAGCGCTGCACCCATATCATGTACCAAAGTGCGCACGTAGGTGCCCTTAGAGCAAAGAAAACGGAGTTTGCCACATTGGGATACCTCGTCAAATTCCAGCAGTTCTGCCTCATGTACGGTAATCGGCCGGGGCTTTCGTTCCACCTCTACGCCCTTGCGCGCAAGGTCATACAGCCGCTGGCCGTTTACCTTCACCGCGGAATACATCGGTGGCAGCTGCTGCTGCTCGCCCTGCATGGCAGCGACAGCTGCTTGCAGCTGCTGCTGTGACACCGTTTTATCTGACCGTGCAATCTCAGTTCCGGTGCTGTCCTGCGTATCGGTGGCATAGCCGAGAGAAAATCCGGCAATATATTCCTTCGCCTGTGCCGCTGCCATATCAGCAGCTTTGGTTGCGCCGCCAATGAACACTGGCAGAACACCCGTTGCCATCGGATCAAGTGTTCCGCCATGTCCGATACGCCTTTCATGCAGGATTCCTCTGAGCTTGGCAACGACGTCAAACGATGTGAAATCCTGCGGTTTATTTACAATTAAAACGCCGTTATAGCGTGATTCATGCTTCGCCACGATACACCTTTTCTGTCGCTTCCAGCATACGCTGAACCGCCTCGGCAGAGCCGCACGGCAATGTTGCGCCCGCAGCACGCAGATGTCCGCCGCCGCCGACCTGCATGCAGATCGCTGCTGCATCTACTTCCTTTGTTGTGCGGACGGAAACCTTGGTTTCCCCGCTTTCCAGCTCAGTCAGTGTCAAACCGACTTCTACGCCTTCAATCTGGCGTGGAATGCCAGCAATGGCGTCCAAATCATCCCAGTCCGCTCCAGTGCGCTTGCGGTCCTCCAGCTTAATCAGGGCTACTGCAATTTTATTGTCATGGTAAAACTCCATGCTCCCGAACAACATGCGTTCGATCTCATAGCGTGCACGGGATTTCGTTTCAAAGAGTGCACGGTTAATTTCGCCGCCGTCAACACCAGCATCCAGACACTTTGCCGCGACAAGATGCGTGTTGGATGTAGTATTGGAAAATTTAAAGCAGCCAGTATCGGTAGATGCACCGACATAAATGCCCTTTGCGATGTCCATATCCAGCTCAATGCCCATGGTTTCGACAACTTCACAGATGATTTCCGCGCAAGCAGCATAATGCCCGCCGACCAGATTTACCTTGCCGAAGCCCAGATTTGAGCCGTGATGGTCAATGACCACATCCACACGGTCTGCATACATTGCCATTTCCGGTGGAAGCATATCCGGTGCAGCACAATCCACTGCCACAACACAGCCCGGCACAAAGTCCTCTGGTGCGTAATAAGGCTGGATATAGCTGCCATAACGCCGTGTAACGCCCTTGTTTTCTGCTGTATAAGCAGTTTTGCCCAGTTTGCGCAGGGCGAGGCACAGCGCGCCTGCGCTGCCGGTTGTATCGCCGTCCGGACGGCGGTGTGTCAGAATCAGGAAATGATCCTTTTCCTTTAATACCTCAGCTGTACGGGATACTGTTCCAATCACAGCTTTCCCTCCCGTTCCAGATTATGCAGGACATCATTGATATGCGCGCCATGGGTGATGGAATCATCCAGTGTGAAAACAATCTCCGGTGCATAGCGCATACGGATTTTCGCTGCGCATTCCCGGCGCAGATAGCCTCCTGCGGATTTCAGCCCGCGCATAACGTCCTTCTTCTGCTGCTCGGAACCAAATACGCTGATATATGCCTTGGCATAGCGCAGGTCGCCGGTTACCTCACAACGGGTAACGGAAACCATTGCTTCATGCACTCTCGGGTCTTTCAGTGTACGGATGGATTCCGACAATGCTTTCTGGAACTCTTCGCTGATGCGTTCGCTCCTCTGAGACATAGCTTTTCTCCTTCTTTACATGAAAAACCGCAGGCGGGCGGCGATTTTCCTGACGCACCCACCCGCGGTATCGGATTGCTTTTTTTAACAATTAAACCTTGATCTGCTCCATGACGAAGGACTCAATGATGTCGCCCTCCTTCAGATCATTGTAATTTTCAATGCCCATGCCGCATTCATAGCCTGCTGCAACTTCCTTGACGTCGTCCTTGAAGCGCTTCAGAGAATTCAGATGGCCCTCATGGATGACAATGCCGTCACGCACAATGCGTACCTCGCAGGCACGGACAATCTTGCCGTCCTGAACATATGCGCCCGCAATGGTGCCGACACCGGAAACCTTGAAGGTCTGGCGGATTTCCGCATGGCCAACAACAACTTCCTTGAACTTCGGATCAAGCATGCCCTTCATTGCCTGCTCCATCTCCTCAATGCAGTCATAGATGACGCGGTACAGACGGATTTCTACATCCTGATCGTGCGCGGAATCCGCCGCTGCACGCTCTGGACGTACATTAAAGCCGACAATAATTGCATTGGATGCTGCCGCCAGCATGATATCAGATTCATTGATGGCGCCAACTGCACCGTGAATGACATTGACACGTACTTCTTCGTTGGTCAGCTTGAGCAGGGATGCACGGACAGCTTCTACAGAACCCTGAACGTCAGCCTTGATGATGATGTTCAGTTCCTTCATATTGCCCTGCTGGATGGTATCAAACAGATTCTCCAGCGTAACCTTCTGCATTGCCTTGTTGCGTTCTTCCTTTTCCTGCTCCTTGCGCTGCTCAACCAGCTCACGAGCCATGCGCTCGTTGTCAACAGCATAGAAAATATCGCCGGCATCCGGCACATCGCCCAGACCGATGATCTCAACCGGTACGGACGGACCTGCATTCTCCAGCTTGCGTCCACGCTCGTCGGTCATAACACGTACACGGCCAACTGCCTTGCCTGCAATAACAGTATCTCCAGAATGCAGCGTACCATTCTGCACAAGTACCGTCGCTACCGGACCACGGCCGCGGTCCAGCTTTGCTTCGATGACGGTACCCTTTGCCTGACGGTTCGGGTTTGCACGCAGCTCCTGCACGTCTGCGGTCAGCAGAACCATTTCCAGCAGGTTCTCAATGCCGAGGCCCTGCTTTGCGGAGATCTTGCAGACGATGGTTTCACCGCCCCATTCCTCCGGCACCAGTTCGTACTCCGTCAGCTGCTGCAGAACGCGGTCCGGATCTGCATTTTCCTTGTCAATCTTATTGACAGCTACGATAATCGGAATCTCTGCTGCTTTTGCATGGTTGATCGCTTCGATGGTCTGCGGCATGATGCCGTCATCTGCTGCAACTACCAGAATGGCAATATCCGTAACCTGTGCGCCGCGTGCACGCATGGAGGTAAATGCCGCATGACCCGGTGTATCCAGGAAGGTGATCGGACGGCCGTCTACCTTGACGCGGTATGCACCAATATGCTGGGTAATACCGCCTGCTTCGCCTGCTGCAACATCGGTCTTACGGATGCAGTCCAGCAGAGAGGTCTTGCCGTGGTCTACGTGGCCCATGACAACGATAACCGGGCTTCTCGGCTCCAGGTTTTCTTCCTTGTCCTCACTCTCATCAAACAGCTTTTCTTCGATGGTAACGAAGACTTCCTTTTCTACCTTTGCGCCCATTTCCTCTGCTACAATAGCAGCGGTATCAAAGTCGATGGTCTGGGAAATATTCGCCATAACACCCAGCTTTAGCAGCTCCTTAATGACGTCTGCTGCGGTACGCTTCAGGCGGGAAGCCAGTTCGCCCACATTGATCTCATCCGGGATCATAACCTTGAGCTGGACCTTCTTGATCTGCTGCTGCTGACGCTGCAGGCGCTTGAACTTCTCCTGCTCCTCCTGACGGCGCTTGTTGGAGAACGGCTTGCGGGAATCAGCCTTACGGGTGATCTTCTGCTTGCCCTGCTTCATGCGGTCCGCTTTCTGCGGTACGAGAGCATCAATGCGGTCATCATAACGGTCCAGGTTCACATTGCCGCCGCCGCGGGTATCAACGCGGTGAATCTGCTTGCCCTTGGCCTGCTGCTTGGTATCCTCGGTGATGACAGCGGAAGTGCCCTCTGCACCCGAAGCCGCGCCCTGCGGACGCAGAATCTGACGCTGTTCATGCGGCTTTGCCGGCTGACGGTTCTTTTTCTTGTCATTCCGATTGCCGCGCTTCTGCTCTGCCGGTGCTGCTTTTGCTTCAGCAGCTGGCTTTTCTGCCTTCTTTGGCTCCTGCTGCGGCTTCTTTCCTTCCGGCTTTTTCGGTTCCGGCTTGCGGTTTTCCTTTTTGCCATCCGGCTTTGCATTCTTCTTCACCGGCTGCTGGCGGACAACCTGTGTCGTCGGCGCCTTGCGCTCTGCAGCCTGCTTGCTCAGCACCTCTTCCATGTTCTCAACCGGATTCTTCTTCGTCATATAATCAAAGATCAGGTTGAGCTCTTCTGCCTCCAGAACCTGCATATGGTTCTTAGGCGCGGTGAAGTATTCCGTCATCACATCGGTGATGTCCTTTGTATTCACGCCAAAATCCTTGGCCACTTCATGTACACGGTATTTGTTATCAATACTCATGCGCGTTCACCTCCACGTTTCGTATAGGTTGACTGTTTCATGCCGCCGGACGTATGCTTCCGTGCGGACTTTTTATGCGGCTTTTTCTTTCCGCGGCGCGATTCAATGCGCGTCTTCTTCTGACTCAGCTGCTGTGCCAGTTCAGCATACCTTTCATCTGCGGCAGCTGCCTTTTTTGCAGCGGCTGCAGCAAACCCGATATCGGTAATGCAGCAGATTGCAGTTGGCTTACGCCCCAACGCCCAGCCAAGCTCCTGTGCACTGTCCTCCAGCCGAAGAACTGGAACACCTTTTTCCTCTTCATGGCGGGCAGCACGCCGGGTGATATTGGCCCCGGCATCCCCTGCCAACAGGATCAGCCTTACCTCACCTGTACCAACAGCATCTGCCACCGCATCATCACCGCTTATCAGCTTTCCGGCACGGAAACACAGGCCGAGCAGGCTTAAAATCTCATGCATCGGCATTGCTCTCCATCTGCTCGCACAGCTGATTATATACTTCATCCGGGATCTGGCAGTGAAATGCATTTCCCAGTGCATTTTTCTTTTTCGCCTTTGCAAGGCAAGCAGGGTCCGGGCAGATATAAGCTCCGCGTCCAGGGTTCTTTCCGCGGAAATCCAGACCGATTTCCCCCTCCGGTGAACGTACCACGCGGATCAGCTCCCGCTTTGGCTTCATCTCCCGGCAGCCGACACACTGGCGCATCGGAATTTTCTTTTTCTGCACCGTGCGTACCTCCTTAGCCCTCTTCGTCCGCGATCAGCTCGTCATCCGCTTCTACAGCCTCCTGCTTGGCAGCGCTTTCCGATCCGATGTCGATCTTGCAGCCTGTCAGCTTTGCAGCAAGGCGTGCATTCTGGCCCTCCTTGCCGATTGCCAGAGACAGCTGGTCATCCGGCACGGTGACACGGCAGCTTTTGCCATCCGGCAGCATCACTGCACTGATGACATCTGCTGGGCTGAGCGCCTCGGAAACGAAGGTTGCTGTATCCTCAGAATACTTGATGATATCAATCTTTTCACCGGACAGCTCGCTGACGATGCTGCCGACACGGGAACCGCGCGGGCCGACACATGCACCGATCGGGTCAACCTTTTCGTCATGCGTCATAACAGCGATCTTGGTGCGGTTGCCTGCTTCACGTGCGATGGATTTGATCTCAACAATACCATCATGAATTTCCGGTACTTCCAGCTCAAACAGCCGCTTTACCAGACCCGGATGGGTGCGGGAAATCAGTACCTGCGGGCCGTGAGTACCCTTGCGTACTTCTACAACAAATACCTTGATGCGCTGACCTTCAGTCAGGTCTTCGCCCGGCACCTGCTCATTTCTGGACAGAACGGCCTCGGTCTTTTCACCGTCGCTGACCATTTCCAGAATAATATTCTCCGTGCGCGGATCGATGCGGCTGACAACAGCGCTGAGGATTTCATGCTCACGGGAGCTGTATTCGTTATATACCATGCCGCGCTCCGACTCACGGATGCCCTGAATGATAACCTGCTTTGCAGCCTGTGCTGCAATTCGTCCGAACTTCTTGGTTTCGACATCAACACGTACATGGTCACCCAGCGATACGCGCGGGCTGATCAGCTTTGCATCAGCCAGAGAGATTTCTGTCAGCGGGTCCTCTGCCTCATCGACAACTTCCTTGGAAACATACATCCGTATCGTTCTTTCTTCCATATCCGGCTCAACGTAAACGTTGTCACACTTCAGACCGTCATTATCCTTTTTATACGCGGTCAACAGTGCCTGACATACACGATCGAGCATATAATCAACCGGAATTCCTTTTTCTTTTTCCAGCTGCTCCAATGCTGCAAAAAATTCTGCGTTCATGTTTTTGATATTCACTCCTTATTGTGTGCGGTATGGCGGAATGCCATACCCGAATGAGAAGACAATCGTTTGGTATTATACCATAGTGACGCAATATGTTACGGCTCTATCCCGCAAACAGGTCGCAAATGGTATAGTTTATGATCTTGTTTGATGTCTGCCACGCAGACATTATACCGTTACAGACAGGCGTACCGCTGCAATATCGTTCGGCTCATAGACGGTCACTGTGCCCTCTTCCTCCAATGTGACACAGCCCTCATCATAGCCCTTCAGGATACCGGTCACCACTTTGCTGCCATTTACCGGGCGATAGAATTTAATCTCCACCTCACTGCCCATAAATGCTTCAAAATGCTCCGGACGCTTAAGCCTGCGTGTCAGTCCAGCCGAAGAAACGCAAAGCGTATACGGCGGAAGCGATGCAAATTCCTTTTCGTCCAGAAACGGGTCAACGTAACGGGACAGTTTTTCGCAGTCATCGATGTCCGTATGTCCTGCGCGGTCAATTGTGATTGTCAGCATATACTGTCCGCCTTCTTTTTCAAAGGTTACATCCCAAAGGGTGACACCCAATTCCTTTGCAAACGGTTCGCTGATGTCCCAGACACGCTTACAGACTTCTTTTGCTGTCATTTTTACCTCCATAACATCTGGAAACGCTGTCCAAACTGTCCGGAACAATTTGCCATCGCCTCCACAGCAATAAGAAAGAGTGGGTTACCCCACTCTCCTTGGATCACAATTCTTACACTAATAAATATTATTATAGCACGCGAACATCACATATGCAAGTAAAACTTTACCACAAATGTGAATTTCCATCGTCAGCCGCGGCGCAGCAGTTTATTGACTGAAAGCAGGATTTCCCGTGCATTTGTGAAAAGCAGCACAAGGAACAGCGCCGGCACGAGGATAAACCACAGCGGTGCCTGCAGGGTCATAATCAAAGCCTGTGCAAACAGGATCACCACACTGAATACTGTTTTGGGGATATTCCAGCGGATTTTCAGATAGCGTTGGGTATTGAATGCGCGGATCAGGAACAACACCAGATAGCTGATAAAGGTTGCGATGCCTGCACCCAGTGCACCATAGAACTCGCTGTTTCTACCCATCAGCGGAATCAGAATGCAATTCAGGGTAATGTTCACAATCGCACAGATCATAGTCGTAACCATGGAATTTCTGCTGCGTAGCCTGAGCATATAGACGCTCGCAAGGAAGGTAGACAGCAGTCCAAAGGTAGTTGCCAGCGTAAGGATCGGGATATACTGCCACGAAATAAAATAATCCTTGCCTACCATAAAGGTCATGACAAACTTGGAAATCATAATCAGACCGGAACTGCCGATAAACGCAATCGAGGAATACGCACCCAGCACCTTGCTGAAAAACTCCACCTGTTCCTTCGGGTCACTCTCCTTGACAGCGGAAATCTGCCATGCATCTGCAAACAGGTTCGCCACAATCAGCAGGACGTTTGGAATTTTATTCGCCGCAGCATACAGGCCGTTTGCCTCCCTGCTGATAAAAAAGATAATCAGATATCGGTCAGACATGTTGATGATCCACTGGCACACGGTCTGTGGTACGAGCGGCAGGGCATACTTGCGCATACGCCTTGCCAAGCCGCGATCCATTTTTCTGCTGAACGGAGGAAGCAAATAGCGATACTCCTTCGCCAATGCAAACATAATCAATCCGAGCGTCAGATCAGCAATGATATTTGCCAACAGGTAGCCCATGATACGGAAATGCGGCAGCAGCAGGATATTCAAAATGACGTTGAGGAAGGTATTACCGATGCCGTTTGCCGCATACATTTTGTTGTAGCCCATGCTCAACGCAAACTGAATACACAGTGTGCGCAGGCTGGAGGCAAGCACAAAAGCAAGTACGGCAATGGTATAGCCCGACATGTAGTCCATGAAATACCGCAGTATCGGCGATGCAGCAGCAAGGCAGGCAAATCCAATCAATATCGTATACAAGCCGCTGCTGAATACACTCTTTTTGTCCGAATTGCTTTCGAGACCAAAACGGATTACCGCGTTGTTGATACCGACAGAGGCGATTGGAATCATCAGCTGGCCGACGTTGATTAAAGCGTCAACTGTACCATACTCACCCGTACTCAGGATGTTGGTATAAAACGGCAGCATCAGGAAAACGAGCACCTTTGAAGAAAATGTGCCAATGGCAAAAATAATCGTATTGCCCATCAGCTTTTTATATCTGTTTTGCGCCATATTCTACTTCCTTACTTTCAAAGCATTTGTAATGTAACGATTATAGCACCGGAAAAAATGTGTTGCAAGGCACATCCATGCCAAAAAGAATGGAAATTGGCACAGATACACAAACAATATGCTGATTTTCCCGGAAACGGGAAAAGGGATTGTTCCGATAGCATGCGCTCGAAACAATCCCCTTTAAATTTCATTGATAAAGAATCAATTATACCAGCTCGATAATAGCCATTTCAGCTGCATCGCCGCGGCGCGGGCCGATCTTGACGATACGGGTGTAGCCGCCATTGCGGTCAGCATACTTCTCAGCCAGCTCGCCGAATACCTTAGCTTCAACTTCCTTCTTGGTGATGAAAGCTGCTGCCTGACGGCGGGTAGCGAGGGTGTTCTTCTTACCGAGTGTGATCATCTTCTCTGCGAGAGGACGAACTTCTCTGGCTCTTGCAACGGTGGTCTCAATTCTGCCGTTTTCCAGCAGGTAGGTTACCATTGCTCTGAGCATTGCCATTCTATGGTCAGTGGTTCTGCCGAGTTTACGGTTTCCAGCCATGAGAAAATACCTCCTTTGGTACAGGTCTATCTATTCCTTGCGGCCTCCCCGGTGAAATCACCGGGGTCCGCGGATGTGGTTAGGTTTAACTTAATCTTCGTTCTTTGCCAGGGACAATCCCATTGCATCGAGTTTGAAGATGACTTCCTCCAGAGACTTCTTGCCAAGGTTACGAACCTTCATCATGTCATCTTCGGAAGTATTAATCAGGTCTTCTACTGTGTTGATACCGGCGCGCTTGAGGCAGTTGAAGGAACGAACGGACAGATCCAGCTCTTCAATCGTCATCTCAAGAACCTTATCATGCTGTGTTTCAGCCTTCTCAACGACAGTGGAATGGGAACCGATTTCCTCAGAGAGGTCAACAAACAGGGACAGATGGTCAGTGAGAACCTTAGCGCCCAGGGATACTGCGTCCTTTGCAGTGATGGTGCAATCAGTCCATACTTCCAGAGTCAGCTTGTCGTAATCGGTCATGTTGCCGACACGAGTGTTTTCAACTGTGTAGTTTACCTTATAGACAGGCGTATAAATCGAGTCAACCGGGATGACACCGATCGCGGTCTGATACTGCTTATTGCGCTCTGCGGAAACATAGCCGCGGCCATTGGTCAGGGTAATTTCCATGGACAGACGCGCATCACTCATCAGTGTTGCAATATGCAGATCCGGATTCAGAATCTCAACTTCACCGTCGGTGTGGATATCACCAGCGGTAACTGTACCTTCTCCACTTGCCTCAATGTATACGGTCTTCGGGCCGTCACAGTAAAGCTTGGCAATGATGCCCTTGACATTCAGCACGATCTCCGTAACATCTTCCTTTACACCAGGAATAGTAGAGAACTCATGCTGTACACCGGCGATCTTAATGCTGCTTGCGGCTGTGCCCGGCAGGGACGACAGCAGGATGCGGCGAAGGGAGTTTCCGAGCGTGGTTCCGTAACCGCGTTCAAGCGGCTCCACAACAAACTTGCCGTAGGAACCATCTTCTGCAAGGTTTTCGCAGTCTATACGGGGCTTTTCAATTTCGATCATTTAAATGATACCCTCCTTATCAGTCGGCGAAATAATAAAACAAACAAATGAGGGCAAATCTTACTTGGAGTACAACTCGACGATGAGGTGTTCTGCAACTTCGTAGTCGATGTCATCGCGCTGCGGCAGTGCAATTACCTTACCTTCGAAGCTGTCCTTTTCCTTCTCCAGCCACTTCGGGCATGCAGTAGCGCCCAGCTCCTCAACCAGTGCCTTGAACTTGGCGCTGGAACGGGACTTCTCACAAACTGCAACGACGTCGCCCGGCTTTACGCGGTAGGAAGCGATGTCTACTTTCTGACCGTTTACAGTGAAATGACCATGAGAGGTCAGCTGACGAGCTTCCCGGCGGGTCTTAGCGAAGCCCAGACGGAATACAACGTTATCCAGACGGGTTTCCAGCAGTGCCAGCAGGTTCTCACCAGCCTTGCCATCCATCTTCTCAGCCTTTGCGTAATATCTTCTAAACTGCTTCTCCAGAACGCCGTAAATAAACTTAACCTTCTGCTTTTCAGTCAGCTGCATAGCATATTCAGACTGCTTTCTTCTGGACTGCTTCGGGTTTCTCTTGGTTTCCTTGGAAACGCCCAGAACTGCCGGAGAAATACCCAGCGTCTTGCAGCGCTTCAGGATCGGCTGTGTGTTCTTAGCCATAGGTCTGTATCCTCCTTATTAAACTCTTCTTCTCTTCGGCGGACGGCAGCCATTGTGCGGGATGGGGGTAACATCCTTGATCATGGTTACTTCCAGACCGGTTGCCTGCAGTGCACGGATAGCAGCCTCACGGCCAGAACCCGGGCCCTTTACATAGACTTCAACAGTCTTCAGGCCATGCTCCATAGCAGCCTTTGCAGCGGTCTCAGCAGCAGTCTGTGCTGCGAACGGAGTGGACTTACGGGAACCACGGAAGCCCATTTCGCCAGCGGATGCCCAGGAAATGGCATTGCCGTTGAGGTCGCTGATGGTTACGATGGTATTGTTAAAGGAGGAACGGATATGAGCCGCACCCTTTTCGATGTTCTTGCTTACGCGGCGCTTACGAGAAACGGCGCCCTTCTTCTGTGCCTTAGCCATTTTTCAGTACGCCTCCTTACTTCTTCTTGTTCGCAATGGTCTTCTTCGGGCCCTTGCGAGTACGAGCGTTGGTCTTGGTACGCTGGCCGCGAACCGGCAGGCCTCTTCTGTGGCGAACACCACGATAAGAGCCGATTTCTACCAGGCGCTTGATGTTCAGCGCAACTTCACGGCGCAGGTCGCCCTCTACAGTATAATCATGGATCACTTCACGCAGCTTGATTTCTTCTGCTTCAGTCAGATCCTTAACACGGGTATCCGGATTGATACCAGCTTTGTTCAAAATCTCATTGGACAGCTTCCGGCCGATGCCGTAGACATAGGTCAGGCCAATTTCTACGCGCTTTTCTCTCGGAAGGTCTACACCGGCAATTCTTGCCATTTATAACGCACCTCCTGTGTGGTTGACTGGGAATTAGCCCTGCTTCTGCTTGTGCTTTGGGTTCGTGCAGATTACCATGACACGACCCTTGCGACGAATAATCTTGCACTTCTCGCAAATCGGTTTTACAGACGGTCTTACTTTCATTGAAATAACCTCCATAGTAAGGTTGTGTCGAACCCGGAAAAGGTCTGTGATCTTTCTCCGGGGGTGTGAATCTGGATTACTTTGATCTCCAGGTGATTCTGCCCTTAGTCAGGTCATACGGGGAAACCTGTACAGTTACTTTATCGCCGGGCAGGATGCGAATATAATTCATTCTAAGCTTACCGGAGATGTGAGCCTGAATGACCGGCTTCGCCGGATTATTCAATTCTACCTTAAAGGTAGCATTTGGCAGCGCCTCTATGACGGTACCTTCCAGTTCAATCAAGTCCTCTTTTGGCATCTTAATTTTCCTCCAATTGTCAGAAAGTCTACGGCCCTGCATTCATTTGCCAGGCCCCCGCTCTCATGGTCAGGCGCAGCATTCGCCCTTCCGCAGCCGCAGCGGGATAGTTTCAAATAATGTGGGTTGCTTTCGGAATCCCTGCTTCACCAGTTTTCTCCGTCTTCAGGAAGAGTCAGGATTACCGGATCTCCCTCCGTGATAGCAATGGAATTCTCATAGTGCGCAGAAAGCTTTCCATCCTTTGTCTTGACAGTCCAGCCGTCAGACAGAACAGTTACCTCATACACACCTACATTAACCATAGGCTCAATGGCTAAGGTCATTCCCGGCTGAAGCCGCACGCCGTGTCCTGGCTGTCCGAAGTTTGGCACTTCCGGATCTTCATGCAGATTCGCACCTACACCATGTCCAACATAGTCACGCACCAGGGAAAAGCCCTGCGCTTCAACATAGGTCTGGATGGCGTGGGAAATGTCTGATATACGATTACCCTTACGGGCAAACTTGATGCCCTCATAGAAACTCTGTCGGGTCACTTCGATGAGCCGTCTTGCCTCTTCCGACACCTCTCCGCACGGGATGGTGCAGGCACAGTCGCCGTGGAAGCCGTTGATATAAGCACCAACATCCACTTTGACAATATCTCCCTCGTGAATGACACGGGAACGCGAGGGGATGCCATGGATGACTTCATCGTTGATCGAAACACAGGCGCTTCCCGGGAACCCCCCATAACCGAGGAAAGACGGTTTCGCTCCCGCCTTCTCAATGGTTCTCCGTACGATTTTATCGATTTCACCTGTGGTGACCCCTGGCCGGACAGCACGAGCCGCAGCGGCGCGTGCCGCTGCGGTGATTCGTCCTGCCTGACGCATTAATTCCAATTCTTTGTTGGATTTAAGTCTGATCATCTCGTTTAAATCCCCAGTGCCTCGCATGCGAGCTTCTTGGTCTTCTCGAAATCGTTGTCAATTTCGATGCTCTTCAGCTTACCAAGCTCTGCATAAAAGCCCTTAACCGGCTCAGTCTGTTCATGGTAGGTCTTCAGACGGGCAAGTACGGTTTCCGGTGCGTCGTCCTTACGGATAACAACCTTATCGCCGCAGCTGTCGCAGATACCTTCCTTCTTCGGAGCCATCGTTGCGCTGTTGACATTGTAAGTCGCACCACAGGACAGGCAAACACGTCTTCCGCTCATGCGGTTAACAATCGTCTCGTCCGGAATCTCCAGAGAGAGTGCGCAGTCCATCGGAACTACCTTTTCCAATGCCTCAGCCTGAGGGATGTTGCGCGGGAAGCCATCGAGGATGCAGCCATTTGCACAGTCATCCTGCGCGAGGCGGTCCTTGATCAGGCCGATGACAACCTCATCCGGAACAAGGTCGCCAGCATCCATGTACTTCTTTGCGCTCAGACCGAGTTCGGTCTGGTTTTTAATAGCCTCGCGGAGCATGTTGCCGGTAGATACAGACGGAATACCCATCTTTTCGATGAGGTATGCAGCCAGAGTACCCTTACCAGCGCCCGGAGCGCCAAGTAAAACGAGTTTCATTTTTTTCGATCTCCTCTATTATAACCGCTGATTCCAGAAATTGCAATCTACTTTTTCACTAAATTTTATTCCAGAAATCCCTTATAATTTCTCATCATGAGCTGGCTTTCCAACTGACGAACGGTTTCCAATGCTACGCCGACCACAATCAATACCGAAGTGCCGCCCAGCGCAACGCTGCTCATGCTGGAGTTCAGAGCGCCGACAACCAGCGGAACACCAGCAACGATGCTCAGGAAGATTGCGCCGAGGAAAGTAACCTTTCCAAGAGCCTTGGTGATAAATTCGGATGTCGGACGGCCTGGCCGGAAGCCCGGGATAAATCCGCCGTTCTTCTTCAGGTTGTTCGCAATTTCAATCGGGTTAAACTGGATTGCCGCATAGAAGTAGCTGAACATAAAGATCAGCAGGACATACAGAACAATGTAAAACGGATTGCTTGCGGAGAACAGGTTGAAGATAAAGCTGGCAACGCCGCCTTCCTGCGGGTTGACCATCATCTCAATCGTAGACGGCAGCGACATGATGGACGCTGCGAAGATGATCGGCATAACGCCGGAAGCATTTACCTTGATCGGCAGGTGTGTGGACTGACCGCCATACATCTTGCGACCAACAACACGCTTTGCGTACTGGATCGGGATTCTGCGCTCAGCATCGGAGATGAATACTACGAATACTATAATAGCGAGAGAGATGATAACAACCAGTGCAGCTACAAAGTAGCTTACGCCGCCGTTGCGGATTAACTCGACCAGAGAGGAAATCATCGACGGACCTCTGGAGACAATACCGGCGAAAAGCAGAATGCTGATGCCGTTGCCTACACCATTCTTGGTGATCAGCTCGCCCATATACATGATAAGGGCGGTGCCTGCCGTAAAGGTCAATACGATGATGCATCCATGCCAGAAGTCAGTCTCAGCGATAAGATTGTTGCTTCTGAGCAGGATATAGTAGGAATAGCCCTGGAGAAGACCCAGCGCAACACCCAGATAACGGGTGATGGCTGAAATCTTCTTCTGGCCTGCTTCGCCTTCCTCACGAACCATACGCTCCAGTGCCGGAATGGCAACTGTGAGCAGCTGGATGATGATGGAAGCGTTAATATACGGAGTTACCGACATTGCAAAAATAGTAGCTCTGGAAAGTCCGCCGCCAGAGAATACATTCATCAGGCCCAGTGTGGTGCCGGAGAGTGAGTCAAAGTAGGTGGACAGCTGTGCAATGTCAATATATGGTACAGGAATAGAGGAGCCTAACCGGAACAGGAGAATGATGAAAGCAGTATAAACCAGCTTTTTTCTCAGCTCCGGAACATGCCAAGCGGCCTTTAAGGTCTCAATCACCTTATACCACCTCGGCCTTTCCTCCTGCTGCCTCGATTTTTTCCTTAGCGGAAGCAGAGAAAGCAGCTGCCTGTACGGTCAGCTTCTTTGTGATCTCACCATTGCCCAGAACCTTAACACCATCCAGTGTCTTCTTAACCAGGCCAGCAGCTACGAGATCAGCTACAGTTACAACTGCGCCATCCTCGAATCTGTTGAGATCGGATACATTCACAATAGCATTTTCAGTACCAAAAATGTTGTGGAAACCGCGCTTCGGCAGACGGCGAGCCAGCGGCATCTGGCCGCCTTCAAAGCCCGGACGTACGCCGCCGCCGGAACGAGCCCACTGGCCCTTGTGTCCGCGGCCTGCGGTCTTGCCGTTGCCGGAACCAGCGCCACGGCCCTTGCGGAATGCAGGCTGGGTAGAACCTTCAGCCGGCTTCAGATCCTGTAACTTCATGTTCTACACCTCCTTATGCGTTTGCCTCGACCTTGAGCAGGTAGCTGATCTGAGCGATCTTGCCACGGGTCTGCGCATTGTCAGGCTGAATGGTTACGTCGTTAATAGTCTTAAGACCCAAGGAATGAGCCGTGGCAATGTGCTTCTGCTTTCTGCCAGACAGGCTCTTAACCAGGGTAATCTTCAGGTTTTCCATGAACTACCCCTCCTATTAAAGTTCTTCAACAGACTTGCCGCGAGCTGCAGCAACCTGCTCTGCGGTGCGCAGGCTCTTCAGACCCTCAACCGTTGCGTTGACAACGTTCTGCGGGTTGCGGGAGCGCAGGCACTTGGTACGGATGTCCTTGATACCAGCAACTTCTACTACGGCACGTACTGCGCCGCCAGCGATAACACCAGTACCAGGAGCAGCCGGCTTCAGGAGGACACGGCCAGCGCCAAATTCGCCGATTACCTCGTGCGGGATGGAGCTGCCCTTCAGGCTGATCGTAACCATGTTCTTCTTTGCGTCTTCGATTGCCTTACGGATTGCGTCCGGAACTTCGGCAGCCTTGCCCTGGCCTACGCCGATGGTTCCCTTCATGTCACCGATAACAACCAGTGCAGAGAACTTCATGACACGACCGCCCTTAACGGTCTTCGATACTCGATTTAATGCGACAACTCTTTCTTCGTATTCCGGAGCGCCGCGATCATACTTTCCAGCCATTTGCTTACCTCCTTCCGATTAAAACTTCAGGCCGCCCTCACGGGCACCTTCTGCGAGTTCCTTGACACGGCCATGGTATACGTAGCCGCCGCGGTC
The DNA here is from genome assembly GCA_021205365.1 of Clostridia bacterium. GTDB lineage: Bacteria > Bacillota > Clostridia > Oscillospirales > Butyricicoccaceae > Butyricicoccus_A. Next base: position 15,931 of record JAJPXP010000073.1, on the reverse strand, counting down.
AAATACGACTGCCTCGATACCCTTTGCCTTTGCACGCTCAGCAATCAAGTTGCCTACCTTGCGTGCAGCTTCCTTGTTGCCGCCGTACTCGGTGAAGTCCTTCTCGGTGGTGGATGCAGCTGCAAGCGTTACGCCCTGAACATCGTCGATGATCTGAGCAAAAATATTCTTAGAGCTTCTGAATACGTTGAGACGCGGACGCTGAGCAGTACCGGAAACTGCGCCGCGTACTCTCTTATGGCGTCTGAGACGCTGCTTGTTAGAGTCTTTCTTTGAAACCATTTAGGCACACCTTCCTTTACTTCTTCTTCGCGCCGGTCTTGCCTTCCTTGCGGCGGATAACTTCGTCAGCGTACTTGATGCCCTTGCCCTTATACGGCTCCGGCGGTCTCTTTTCGCGGACTTCTGCTGCAAACTGGCCAACCTTCTGCTTGTCCGGACCGGAGATGATGATCTTGTTGGTGCCTTCGACATCAATCTTGATACCATCAGTCTCTTCAACGATAACCGGATGGGAATAACCCAGGTTCATGGTCAGGGTCTTGCCCTGCTTCTGAACACGGTAACCTACACCGTTTACTTCTAGAACCTTCTTAAAGCCCTCGGTAACACCGATAACCATGTTGTTGATCAGGGTGCGGGACAGGCCGTGCAGTGCGCGGTTCTGCTTCTCGTCGTTCGGACGGGTTACGGTGATGGTGTTGCCTTCCACAGCAACGTTCATTGCCGGATGGATATCACGGGTCAGGGTGCCGTTCTTGCCCTTTACGGTGATGGTGTTGCCGTCGAGCTTTACATCGACGCCTTCCGGTACTGTAATCGGCATTCTACCAATTCTAGACATTCTCAGTACCTCCTTACCATACGAATGCAAGGACTTCGCCGCCGACATTCAGCTCACGAGCCTTCTTGTCGGTCATGACGCCCTTAGACGTGGAAATGATGGCAATACCCAGGCCGCGCAGTACCTGCGGCAGCTCCTGAGCACCTGCGTATACGCGCAGGCCCGGCTTGGAAACGCGCTTCAGGCCGGTGATTGCCTTCTCATTGTTGTTATACTTCAGTGTGATGTGGATGGTGCCCTGACCGCCTTCGATTACCTTGAAGTCCTTGATGTAGCCTTCGTCCAGAAGAATCTGTGCAATAGCCTTCTTCATACCGGAAGCCGGGACATCAACAGTAGCATGGCGTGCAGTGCCCGCATTTCTGATGCGGGTGAGCATATCCGCAATCGGATCTGTGATCTGCATTACTTTGTCCTCCTTACAGAAGTTAGAGAGTAGTTCTCTCCACTTTTCCGGGCTGAACCAGATTTTTTATCCAGCCACGGACGGTTTACAGAAATGATATAGAGAAACAGTTAACGGGAGATCACAGGTGACCTCCGTTAGCTGTTTTTCACAAATAATTATTACCAGGATGCCTTCTTTACGCCCGGGATCTGGCCCTTGTAAGCCAGCTCACGGAAGCAGATACGGCAGATACCATAGTTACGCAGGTAAGCGTGCGGACGGCCGCAGATCTTGCAGCGGTTATATGCACGAGTAGAGAACTTCGGCTTTGCCTGCTGCTTCAGAATCATAGACTTTCTAGCCATTTTCTACTCCTCCTTACTTTGCGAACGGAGCGCCCAGAGCACTCAGCAGCTCACGAGCTTCTTCGTCAGTCTTTGCAGTGGTTACAATAGCGATATCCATACCACGGATCTTGTCGATCTTATCGTACTCGATTTCCGGGAAGATCAGCTGTTCCTTCAGGCCGATTGCGTAGTTGCCACGGCCGTCAAAGGAGTTCGGGTTGATACCACGGAAGTCACGTACACGCGGGAGCGCGATGTTGAAGAAACGATCGAGGAACTCCCACATACGGTTGCCGCGCAGGGTTACGCGAACACCAACCGGCATGCCCTCACGCAGACGGAAGTTTGCAATGGACTTCTTTGCGTGGGTAACAACAGCCTTCTGGCCGGAGATAGCAGTGATATCACGTACAACTGCGTCGAGTACCTTCGAGTTGCCGTTTGCTTCAGCGCCACAGCCGACATTGATAACGATCTTGTCGAGGGTCGGAATCTGCATAACGCTCTTGTACTCAAACTTCTTCATCAGAGCAGGTGCAATTTCTGCCTGATATTTATCCTTTAATACTGGCATTTGTTACATCCTCCTCTTAGTATACTTCGCCACAGTGCTTGCACACGCGAACCTTGGTCTTCTTTTCATCCTCCAGGAACTTGTGTGCCTGACGGGTCGGCTTGTCGCACTTCGGGCAAACAGCCATTACCTTGCAAGCGCGGATAGCGCCTTCGCGCTTCACGATGCCGCCGGACTCGCCCTGACGGCGCGGCTTAACATGGGTAGTCAGCATGTTGACGCCTTCGATCACTACCTGTCCCTTCTTCGGGGATACAGAAATGATCTTACCCTTCTTGCCCTTCTGTTTACCAGAAAGAACGACTGCGGTGTCGCCCTTCTTTACATGCAGTGTATTCATTAATGGACGACCTCCTTACAGTACTTCCGGAGCCAGGGACAGGATCTTCATGAAGTCCTTGTCACGCAGCTCTCTTGCTACAGGCCCGAAGATACGGGTACCCTGCGGGTTCTTATCTTCACGAATGATGACTGCTGCGTTTTCGTCGAAACGGATGTAGCTGCCATCTGCGCGGCGTACGCCCTTGCGGGAACGAACGATAACGGCCTTGACAACCTGGCCTTTTTTGACGCCGCCGCCCGGTGTGCACTTGCGTACCGAGCAAACAATAATATCACCGATGTTGCCATACTTACGTGCGGAGCCGCCCAGAACACGGATGCACTTCAGTTCCTTGGCACCGCTGTTGTCAGCAGCACGGAGAAATGTTTCCTGCTGAATCATGTGCGTTCCTCCTTACTTAGCCTTTTCGATGATCTCTACAAGTCTCCAGCGCTTGTCCTTGGACAGCGGGCGGGTCTCCATAACTTCAACGGTATCGCCAATGCGGCACTCGTTGTTTTCGTCATGAGCCTTCAGCTTGTAGGTTCTCTTGATGGTTTTCTTATAAAGCGGATGCTGTACGCTGTCCGCGATTGCAACGACAATTGTCTTGTCCATCTTGTCAGAAACGACCTTGCCGACTCTTGTCTTGCGGAAAGTTCTATCAGCCATTTGTAGTTAACCTCCCTTTACGCTTTTTCCGTCAGCTGATGCTCACGGAGAATAGTGTTGACTCTGGCAATATCGCGCTTAACATCGGCAATTCTTGTCGGATTGTCGAGCTGGTTGGTTGCATTCTGCAGACGCAGGTTGAAGAGGTCCTTCTTCAGCTCGGTGAGCTTAACTTCCAGCTCTTCTACGCTCAGTTCTCTGATCTCTTTAGCCTTCATTATTCTTCACCAGCCTTCTCTTCGCGCTTGACGAACTTGGTCTTCAGCGGCAGCTTGTGGGATGCCAGACGCAGTGCCTCACGAGCTACTTCTTCGGATACGCCTGCGATTTCAAACATAACGCGGCCCGGCTTAACTACTGCTACCCAGTACTCCGGGGCGCCCTTACCGGAGCCCATTCGAGTGCCAAGCGGCTTCTTGGAAACCGGCTTATCCGGGAAAATCTTGATCCATACCTGACCGCCACGCTTGGTATAACGGGTCATAGCAACACGGGCTGCTTCGATCTGGTTGGAAGTGACCCATGCCGGCTCAGTTGCCTGCAGGCCAAACTCACCATGGGATACGGTATTGCCGCGAAGAGCCTTGCCCTTCATACGGCCTCTGTGTACACGGCGGTACTTTACTCTCTTCGGGAGAAGCATTAACGGTTGCCTCCTTCCTGTCTATCCTGTCTCTGACGACGGTAGCCGCCGCCACGACGGTCACGGCGATCACGACGGTCACGGCGATCCTTGCGGTCAAATGCCGGCTTCGGAGCCTCGATGTTGCGGTTCAGACGCGGGCCGCCCTGCAGGACTTCGCCCTTGTAGATCCAAACCTTGATACCGATTCTGCCGTAAGTGGTATTTGCTTCAGCAAAGCCGTAATCGATGTCCGCACGCAGGGTCTGCAGCGGAATGGTGCCTTCATGATAGGACTCGCTGCGGGCAATTTCAGCGCCGTTCAGACGGCCGCCGCACTTGATCTTGATGCCCTTAGCGCCCATGCGCATTGCACGGCCCATGCACTGCTTCATTGCGCGGCGGAAAGCGATACGCTTCTCCAGCTGACCTGCAATGTTCTCAGCTACCAGCTGTGCATTGGTGTCCGGGTTCTTGATTTCGATGATGTTGAGAGATACCGGCTTGCCCAGCATCTTCTCCATCTCCTTGCGGAGCTTCTCGATGTCCTCGCCGCCCTTGCCGATTACGATGCCCGGACGAGCACAGGAAATGAAAATCTTAACTCTGCCGTTGCTGCGCTCGATCTCAATGGTCGGAACGCCTGCAGCGTACAGGGTCTTCTTCAGATACTTACGAATGTTGTAGTCTTCCACGAGGAGGTCGCCGAACTCGCTGTCCTTGGCAAACCAACGGGAATCCCAATCTTTAATTACGCCGACACGAAGACCGTGCGGATTAACTTTCTGACCCATAGTCTACCTCCTCTTATTCTTTCTCTTTGAGTACCAGAGTGATGTGAGATGTTCTCTTCAGGATGCGGAATGCGCGGCCATGAGACATCGGACGGATGCGCTTCATGATCGGTCCAGGAGAAACAAATACTTCAGCAACGTAGAGCTTTTCCGGATCCATGTTGTGGTTGTTCTCTGCGTTAGCTACAGCACTCTTTAAGAGCTTTACTAAGATTTCGGATGCAGCCTTGGGAGTATTCATCATGATCGCATTTGCTTCTGCTGCGCTCTTGCCGCGGATCAGATCACATACGATCTTAACCTTGCGCGGAGCGATGCGAACATTTCTCAAAATTGCTCTTGCTTCCATTTTTCTAATTATCCTCCTTCAGCCTTACTTGCCGTTATTGGAGGTCTTGCTGCCGGCATGACCCTTGAAAGTGCGGGTCGGGACGAACTCGCCCAGCTTATGACCAACCATGTCCTCGGTGATATATACCGGAACGTGCTTGCGGCCGTCATGCACAGCAATCGTGTGACCAACGAATTCCGGGAAAATTGTCGATGCACGGGACCAGGTCTTCAGAACCTTCTTTTCGCCGGCCTCGTTGAGAGCAACAACTCTCTTGTACAGTTCAGGAGCCACAAAAGGGCCCTTCTTAATGCTTCTGCCCATATTTCATGTCCTCCCTTACTTACCGTTGCGTCTTCTGACAATCTGCTTGTCAGTGCGGTTCTTCTTCTTTCTGGTCTTGTAACCCAGTGCCGGCTTGCCCCACGGGGTAACCGGTCCCGGACGTCCGACAGGGCTCTTGCCCTCGCCGCCGCCGTGCGGGTGATCACACGGGTTCATTACAGAACCACGAACGGTCGGGCGGATACCCAGATGACGGGTCTTACCAGCCTTACCAATCTTGCGGTTGCTGTAGTCCTGGTTGCCAACTGCACCGATGGTTGCCTTGCAGTTCAGGCGAATATAACGGTACTCGCCGGACGGCAGACGAACCTGCGCTACGCCGTTCTCCTTTGCCATCAGCTGAGCAGCGCCGCCAGCGGAACGAACCAGCTGAGCGCCCTTGCCCGGATACAGCTCAATGTTGTGGATAACGGTACCAACCGGGATGTTCTCGATCGGCAGTGCGTTGCCCGGCTTGATGTCAGCGCTTGTGGAAGAAACAACGACATCTCCAACAGAGAGGCCCTGCGGAGCGATGATGTATCTCTTCTCACCATCTTCATACTGAACCAGCGCAATGTTTGCGGAGCGGTTCGGATCGTATTCAATGGTCTGAACGGTTGCGTTCATGTCCATCTTATCGCGCTTGAAGTCAATGATTCTGTACTTCTGCTTATTGCCGCCGCCCTGGTGGCGCACGGTGATTCTGCCATAGCTGTTACGGCCGGAATGCTTCTTCTTCGGTGCGAGAAGGCTCTTCTCCGGCTTGACCTTGGACAGACCGCTGTAATCAACGACGGTCATGTTGCGGCGAGACGGGGTCGACGCGGTATAGGTCTTTATCGGCATGTTTTTCAACTCCTTTAGATGATTTCAGATGTGTGCCCTTCGGCACGTTTCCTGTCCCGACTGTTTCGGGATTAGAGCATACCCTCGAAGATCTCGAGCGGCTTGGAATCAGCTGCCAGGGTTACAACAGCCTTCTTCTTAGCCGGGGTTTTACCGGTGTGGACGCCCATTCTCTTCCACTTGCCCGGAAGCTTGATGGTGTTTACGGAAGCGACCTTGACACCGAAGATTTCCTCGATTGCCTTCTTGATCTCAACCTTGTTTGCATCTGCCTGCACTTCGAAAACGTACTTGTTTTCTGCGATACCGGACATGGAACGTTCGGTGATGACAGGCTTCTTAATGATATCGTAAGCCGACTTCATTATGCGTACACCTCCTCGAGCTTAGCAACCGCTGCCTTGTCAATGATAAACTTGTCAGCGTTCAGGATGTCGTATACGTTCAGCGTGGAAACCAGGGTAGTGCGTACGCCCGGGATGTTTGCTGCGGACTTCACGACGTTCTTACGAACCTCTGGAGTAACTACGAGGCTCTTGCCAGTGGATTCAACGTTCTTCAGGAATGCTGCGAACGTCTTGGTCTTGATTTCGCCCATGTCCAGACCGTCAACGACGATGATTTCGCCAGCAGCAGCCTTAGCGGACAGTGCGGAGATCAGAGCCAGACGGCGGGTCTTCTTGTTCAGCGAATAGTTATAGGATCTTGGCTTCGGGCCAAGAGCAACGCCACCGTGGGTCCACTGCGGAGCGCGGATGGAACCCTGGCGAGCACGGCCGGTGCCCTTCTGGCGCCACGGCTTGATGCCGCCGCCGCGAACCTCAGTACGGGTCAGGGTGGACTGAGTGCCCTGTCTCTGGTTTGCGAGATAATTCTTGACAGCAGCATGAAGCACTACTTCATTCGGCTCAATACCGAATACTGCAGCATTCAGCTCCATCTCACCGGTCTTCGCGCCGGTCATATCAAATACGGATGCGATAGGCATGATGTATCCTCCTTTCCCTTTCCTCAGGCGTTCTTAACGGTGTTCTTGAGGAATACAATGCCGCCCTTCGGGCCCGGAACGGCGCCGCGAACTGCGATCATATTCATCTCAGGATCTACCTTAACAACGTCCAGATTCTGTACGGTTACCTGTACATTGCCCATGTGACCCGGCATCATCTTGCCCTTGAATACACGGGACGGATCAGAACAGGAACCCATGGAGCCCTGATGTCTGTGCATCGGGCCAGCACCGTGGCTCATCGGGGAACGATGTGCGCCATAGCGCTTAATAACGCCTGCGTAGCCCTTACCCTTGCTGATGCCGGTGATGTCTACGCTGTCGCCTTCGGCGAATACGTCAGCCTTGAGTACATCGCCCAGGTTGTAGGACGACATGTCGTCAAGACGGAATTCCTTCAGGTACTTCTTTACTGCCTCGCCGGCCTTCTTCAGATGGCCAAGCTGCGGCTTGTTGAGCTTGCGCTCTGCGACGTCGGCAAAACCGAGCTGTACTGCATTGTAGCCTTCCTTCTCCTCTGTCTTGATCTGGGTGACAGAGCACGGGCCAGCTTCGATTACGGTAACCGGGATTACCTTGCCGTCAGCATCGAAAATCTGGGTCATGCCAATTTTCTTGCCGATGATTGCCTTTTGCATTTTTGTTTCCTCCTTGTAGGTTATTGGTTGATGCGCGGTTTCCGCCCACCAACTTGACCTTGCCGCGCTGTCGCGGCCCAGGCTAATTAAAGCTTAATCTCAATCTCAACGCCAGCCGGCAGGTCGAGGGTCATCAGGGTCTCAACCGTGTTCTTGCCTGCGTTTGCAATGTCGATCAGTCTCTTATGGGTACGGCGCTCGAACTGCTCACGGCTGTCCTTGTACTTGTGCACCGCACGAAGAATGGTAACGATTTCGCGCTCGGTCGGCAGCGGGATCGGGCCGGAAACCTTTGCGCCAGTGCGCTTTGCAGCTTCCACGATCTTCTCGGATGCCTGATCGATCAGCGAATGATCGTAAGCTTTCAGTCTGATTCTGATTTTCTCTGCGTTAGCCATTGTGTGTTTTCCTCCTCGAACACTACATTATAACAATGTGTCCTCGCGTTCGGAGAGAAACTGCAACCCATCCGTGTGTATCACGTCCGGGCATAAGAAAAACCGGGCAAAACGATAGTATTGTTCAGCGATCCGGCTTCTGGATTTGTCACCGCATTGGTTCCGGCTGTCGGCTTGTCAGCGCACGCGCTGGCCGTCCCGATCTTACACTGGAACATACCGGTGGTAGTTAGCAGTTGTCTCAACCGCCCGATTGTCGGACTTACTCCGCCGAAGTTACCTGCCTCAGCAGCAATCTCCGGCATCATCGCTCACCTGCTCTCTTGCAGGTGCTCATTTATCATAAAGCATTTTCCCTCCAAAGTCAAGCAAATATTCACCAATTTTTGCAGATTTTTCGCAGCTTTTTCCGGCTTTTTTTGTGATTTCAGCACAATTTTCCGCCTTCATGGCGTCAGCTCGTACGATGGATGACAATAAACAGGCCCTGTGAGGCCGTCGATGTGATAATTAGCTGGTTATTATTCACAGTCTCCAGCTCATAGCCCAGGGACTCCATACCCTCTGTCAGCTTCTGCACCAGGCCGAAATCGTTATTCACCGTATAATACTCCACACCGCTGTCCGCATCTGCCACCAGCAATACTGCTGAGGTGGACAGCTCCGGCAGGCTGTTCTCTCCCTCTGCCGCGATCACAAAGGCATAGCTGTTTACCGCTACGGTATCCGGAATGTGGATATCCTCTGTCATAACCACGGTATCGCCCTCATCATCCGAGGCCACAATACCGTTCTCCTCCATATCCGCAATGGAATTGACATACAGGCCTCCCAATACGCCGCTGCAGGTCAGAATGGTGAATATCACAGCTACGGAAACCAGGATCAGGGTCGGAATCCATTTGTTTCGCCTGCGGATGTTTTGTATCTCCTGAGACTTTTTCCTTGCATTTTCAATGAGTTTTTCCCGCAAATTTACTGGCAGTTCCCCTTCTTCCATATGGGAAAGGGAACGTCCAATCAGCGTCAGGTCATTCAAATAGGCTGCACACAGCGGGCATTCCTGTATATGGTCGAGCAATGCGGTCTTATCGTCGTCCGTGATGTATTCATCCACATACTGGCTGCACAATTCACGGAATTGCTGGCATTCCATGCTGTTCTGGCTTTTTCCCTCCGGCTGTTTAAGGACACCCTGACGCAGCAGCAAATCACGCAGGTTCTTGCGTGCACGAGACGAGCGCAGACGGACACTGTCTTCATCCATACCAAGTACCTGTCCGGTATCCGCATCATTCAGCCCGCACAAATCGCGCAGCAGGATGACCTCACGCTGCTGGCGTGTCAGGCGCAGAAGCTGTGTCTGAATGGCTTCATCCAGGTCACGTTTTTCATCTTTTTCCTCTTTCCGGATTTCTTTCAGGCGAAAAACCGCCGCAGAGCTTTTGCCCCCACGGCTTCGGCGCTGCATATCTGCACACACATTGGCAGTTATGCGGAAAACCCAAATAAACAGCTGAGAATCTGTATTCGCTCCAAGCTTATAGAAAATCTGGTTAAACGCTTCCTCTGCGGCCTGTTCTGCTTCCTTTTCCTGTCCCAAATACCGCAGGGCATACTGGTAAATCTTCGGCTCATACAGGTCAACCAGACGCTCAAAGGCTGAATCATCACCGCTGAGAATGCGGTCAACAATACTGTTTTCATCAAACATGCTCAGCCCTCCAGTTTCGACGCCAGCTCCAGCAGCCTGTCCAGTTCTTCAAAAGAATTTAGCTCGGATACACAAGCTTTGAGCTTCTTGGTCCCACGCACGCCCTTTAAATACCATGCAAAATGTTTGCGTGCCTGCAGCATGGCAATATGTTCTCCCTTATGCTCCGCTGCCAGTGTAATCTGCCTGCGTACGGTTTCCATACGCTGTGCTAGTGGCGGCAGTGCAGTGATTTCCCTATGTTCCTCTATGGCGTTACACTGTGCGAACAGCCACGGATTGCCCAATGCACCGCGTCCGATCATCACGGCATCTGCCCCAGTTGCTTTGATGATATCCATGGCCTTCTGCGGGCTGTCGACATCGCCATTGGCAATGACTGGAATGGATACTGCCTGTTTCACCTGCGCAATGGCTTCCCAGTCTGCTTTTCCAGCATACATCTGTGACCGCGTACGTCCATGCAGTGTAATTGCAGATGCACCAGCTGCTTCTGCCAGCTTTGCAAAATCCAAATAATTTTGATGCTCCTCATCCCAGCCCTTGCGGAATTTCACTGTAACCGGAACATCGACCGCTGTGACAACCGCACGGATAATCTCCTCCGCCAGCTTTGGTTTGGTCATCAACGTGCTTCCATCGCCGCCTTTGACGATTTTGGGCGCCGGGCAGCCCATATTAATATCAATCAGGGCAGCGCCGGAAATTGCCAGCGCTTTTACAGCTCCATCTGCCATATAGGCGGGATTGCTGCCAAAAATCTGCACCCAGCCGGGTTTTTCATTCGGAGCCAGCGACAGCAATTCCCGTGTCTTCTTATCCTGAAACAGCAGTGCCTGTGTCGAAATCATTTCGCTAATGGTCATAGCAGCGCCGCATTCCCGGCAGATCTGCCGAAAAGCACGGTCAGTAACACCTGCCATTGGTGCCATGATAAAACGTCCGTCGATATTTACATTTCCAATCTGAAAGCCTGACATATGACATCTCCTGCTTGTAAACATATTGATTATAAGTGTATCATCCTTTCTGTCTTTTGACAAGTAGGCTATCTGGCACAACCTTCCGCAGCTAAAAAAGGCTTCCGTTATACAACATTGAAAAACCTCCCGAAAAAAGCGGGAGGTTCCGTTACCTATACATCATATAAATAAATATCCCAAAAAATATCCGGCGCTGACGCATACAATATTATAGCACGCAATCCCCAGCGCACTGGCCGCCATAAAGGAAACCGGGTCTACCTGAAATGCACCGGCCGGAAGCGGCAAAATGGTACGCACTACCGGGAGAATCCGTCCAATAAATATCTTCCGAAAGCTATTCTTCTGCAAAAACTCTGCGCAGCGTTCATTTGCTTTGCGGAGATTCTTACTGTGACGGTTCAGCCATTCCAAAAGCGGGTGCCCGCCAATCCGTCCGACCATATATAACACCGTTGTGCCCGCCATCCCACCGATAATCGTCAGTACAATGGCAAGGAAAAGGGACATGCCCCCATTTGCAGCATAAATTCCCGCCGCAGGCAGGACAACACCGGCAGGCATTCCCGGACAGTTCATCGCCTCAAGACATGTAATAATCAATAGAATCAACACACCATATTGGGACATCAATCCCATAACAGCGTCCAATTCCATTCAGTAATCCCTCACTTTCGATCAGATTCCTCTGCAGCACCGATATTTTCTTCCGGTTCAGGCAGCTCTGCCGCAGCTTCGGGCTGCTCTGCCGGGTCCGTTTTCTCCTTCATTTGTTCTGTTTTTTCCTTTGGCTTGCGGTTTTCATAATCCCAGTCATCTTCCTCTTCCCAGTTCTCGCTGAGGATTTCATCCAGCATGGAGCCGGGCTTGCGCGGAAGATGGCGGATGAATACGCCGCCAAAGCCCAATACCACAAAAAACATGCCGAAGAACAGCAAAATCGGATACAATTCCGCCTTTATTTCTGCACTCAGTTCAAATAAAGGATACATCTGCGGATGCAGCATCTGTTTCCTCCTCCATATTTCTTTGATTTTCTCTTGTTTTTATGATAACCTCTTTTTTCCATGGTTGCAAGCAGGTTGTCCTGATTTTACAGTCTATTCACACAAACCAAAAGCGTACACTGGAAGCCCAATGTACGCTTTCACGCAAGCGATGCTGTATTTATTTTTCGGGATGCTCTTTCAAAACAGCTGTGTCTTCTGCACACTCAGCTGAATGAACGGAAAATCAAAAGCTTTGACTCGATTATCGATTTCATGGCAACGTCAACCTCATTCTCCCAAAAGGAAATGGGGATTTTTTGCCTTTTTACAAAAAAACGGGTGCACCGGAGTACACCCGCTTATATATAAACCGCTCTACGCGCCGCGCTTGTTGAGATAAACCACAGCCGCACTCATATCATCCGGCGCACCTCTGGCGGAGCCTTCGAGCACGATTCTCGCCGCCAGCTCCCTTGCGCTGAGGTGCATACTTTCCGCCATCAGTTCCTCCACCCAGCCGGCATTGTCACCGTCTGCATCCACAATGCCGTCACTGAGCAACAATAACGCGTCGCCGTCCCCCATGTGGAACTGTGTGACATCCATTTCACCGGACTCCTCCAGCCCAGCAGGCAGTGTAGAGGACAGGATGCGCCGGACACGCACCGATCCGTCGCCGTCTACCGCCCGCACAAAGCTGGGCGCTGCGCCGCACTTGACGGACTCGGTATTTCCGTTGAACAGGTCGATCGTCCCAATATCCAGCGTGACGAATTTTTTGCCCTGTGTCCGGAGCTTGAGGGCAGGCCCAATCGTGCGCACACAATCTGCTGCCGAGATACCGGCGCGAAGGAAGCGTTCTGCCATGCGGACGGTGCTTTCGGATTCCTCTTTTGCCTGTTCGCCGGAACCCATACCGTCTGACAGTACAACGCATGCAATTCCCTCCTCCGTCGTGAAATACCGGATGCAGTCACCGGATATCTGCTGGCCTTCCCGCGTGCGTGTCCCAATGCCGACAGTAATGCAGTACGGTTCCTGTTCCCGGAATAATAGACTCGAACCGCCAGGGCCATGCACAGCCTCCGGCCCGATCAGCTTTGCTCCCATTAACGCGCTCAGCCCGGACAAAAATCCTTCCTTATTGCGTACAATCCGCGGAACGCATTCCCCCGAAATTTCAAAATGCAGCCGTCCGCGCCGGTCTTTCCATGCCGCTGCCGTTCGTACCCGTCCAAAGGCTTCCGCATACGTGCGCAATTCCCTTTCCTTTGTCGGCAATGCCTCCGGCCCGGCACTCATACTCTCTCCAACCTGTTTTAAAATCCCGGTTACACCGGCATACTGCTGTGCAATCAGCTTCCGTCCCGCTTCGTTTTTGCGCTGTGCCTGTCTCCGCTGGTACAGCGCATCCATTCCCTCATTCAACGCAAGCACAAAATCAGAAAAGCGCAGGCATTGTGCGGCAAAATGCCCTGGGAAATCACTCACAGAGATATGCCCGTTACGCAGCAACGGCCCGGAAATGGTATCCAGCGTACGCAATGTGGAAAGCTTGTCCCGTTCCCAGCAGGACTCCCGCGCACTGCACCGCCTGCACACACGGTCAGCGGTCCGGTCAAATACGGCTCCAAGATCGTTGTCCTCCTTGTGATTGCTCCCCCCTCCGGCAAGTGCACGGTACATTTCCGAAAATGCTTCGGATGCCGCAGACGCATATTGGTTTGCCAGCCTGCTGACCCTTGCCGCATAATCCGTCGGCTCTGGATTCGGCGGCAGTAATTTATCCTGAATAGACCGCCACATACGATCTGGTATCAAAACAAAGCATACAGATGCGACAAAGCATTCATACAAACCGGATAAGTATACCTCCTGCCCGCCCAGAAGATTGACCGCCGCATGTGTAAGCACAAATACCGTTGCAAAAACAACACGCCCGGAACGGGTAAAAAAGCCTGCAATCATACCGGTGACAGCATAAATTCCGGCGTAATATAAGCCTGCACCCCCCGCAGCATCCATGGCAATACCAATGCCGACGCCGCAGGCAGCTCCATAGGAGAATCCCCCCAGATAGCCAGTCCCCATCACCACCAGCAAAGCGGCAATCCGTGCCGGGCAGATCAAATCAATCACCTGAAATGGATGGGCCGCCATCAAAGCCGTTGCAACCAGCACCATTGTACCGCCGAACCGGATCACCTGCGGCCTTCCCCTTGCCGTATCCACAGCCGCTTCATAAAAATACGCAGCACCGCCCGCAAGAATAATTTCACAAAGGAATAACACCGTTGTCTGCCATTCAATACCGTCTGCAAAGACAAAAATACATCCGGTTGCCGCAACGGATGCTGCTGCGCTCACCGGATAAAACCATCGTCCGGTTGTAATCCCTGTTCCGGAAAATACAGTGGATGCCGCCAGCACGATCAAGGCCGCACCGGCATATTCCACTCCTTCCGCTCCCGGATGTGATAACAAATACCCCGCAAAGGTCCCTAATACTGCACCAAAGCCATAGCCTGTCCGGCAGGCTGCTGCTGCAAACGCCACACCAAACGGTGCGCCAACACCTGTAATATCTGCACAGGATAAAATTCCTGCTGCAATAAAATATAAAAAAGGCATACCTGTCCGGCGTGTGCGTGTGCTGCCCGCCGCCTTCTGCCGCTTTGTTTTTTTCCGTTCGAGCATATGTATCTGCGCCTCCTGTTTCATGTTTCCAGTATAATGAAGCTGTTACAAAAAATCAGTCGAAGGGACAGGGCATTTTGAGAAAACAGAAATCTTTTTCACAAAAAGAAGCCGGATTATGAAACTTTTCCCCATAATCCGGCATAAATAAGCGCTTTTTTCCATTATATTCCAATATCACTATACCGTCGGCATGTCCATGCATGATACCGCCTTCTCTCCGAGCGTTAAGGAGGACACTGCAGTCCTCCTTAACAATCCTCCTGCCAATGCCATAGGTGCGGACCGCCGAAATCTCCCATACAACAAAAGATTTCGGCGGTCTGTGGGGATTGCTGACAGAGATCTCCATTCTGTTCCGGTAAGTTTGGAATCATCACAATTTCATTTCCACTCATCGGGAGAAAACAGCGCCGCCTCATAATCCTGTACAAAGTAACGGATATTTTTCCTCCCTTTTTGGATGATGATATGACCTTCTGCTTCCAGCTTTTCCTTCTGTGCTTCCACACCGCCCGGATATTTGGGATTCAGTTCCCCATTTGCTTTTAAGGTCCTCCAATATGGCGTTTCATCTTCTGTCCGCTGATAGCTTGCCCATGCAGCAATGGAAACAAAAATACCTGCTGTGATGGGGTCTGTAAAATCCGCATGGTTTTTCTTCGCCAGATAGTCCCGAATCACTCCAACGGTCACTACCTTCCCATAGGGAACCCTTTTCATAATTTCATCGTAAGTAATCGGCGGAGCAAAATACATTTTCTCTCCACCATATTTTTGAATGGTAGCTTCATCCGTAACAATCTGTATTTTAGGCATATCCTTGTCCTTGTGCAGCATTGCATTAAAGTCCTTTTTCTCTTCATTTGCCACAGCAATCACCTCCTGGCAACAGCATAGTCTATTTCTGTACGCCATGCAATGAGACTGTTTTAAAAAATTAAAAAAGTTTTTATGAGATGAACCGTCATCAGTATGAAATCTCTGTCAGAGCGGAAAACCGACCGCCGAAAGCTTTTGGAGTCCGGCAGCTTTCGGCGGTCCGTAAATCTTAATGGGCTGAGGGTGTTGCAAGAGGGAGACCCGCCACAAGGGTCTCCCTTTTGCGCTCGGAGCGAAAGTGTTTGCTTCCCAGTAACGTGCCAACAGAAAGAATTGATAACCTGCATCCAGCAGCACGCAAGGGCTCGAACCTGTGACCCTGCTGCCGGTTGGCAGGTCAATCCCAGCTGACAAAATAAAAAGCACCTAGATTTCTCTAAGTGCTTTTCTAACCTGGTGGAAGCTGTTACGCTGGCCATTGGCTTGCTCTCGCTTTCGCTCGGCTGCATCCAGCAGCACGCAAGGGCTCGAACCTGTGACCCTACTGCCGGTTGGCAGATCAATCCCAGCTGACAAAATAAAAAGCACCTAGATTTCTCTAAGTGCTTTTCTAA
>JAJPXP010000002.1 GCA_021205365.1 Clostridia bacterium | reverse complement strand
CGCCACCTTGCCAAGGTGGAGGTAGCGAGTTCGAGCCTCGTCATCCGCTCCATATGGTGCCATAGCCAAGCGGTAAGGCAGTGGACTGCAACTCCTTGATCCCCAGTTCGATTCTGGGTGGCACCTCCAAATGAAAAGTGCATTTTGAAATCGGCTGTTTCAATTGCACAAAAAGACCACGATCTATTGGATCGTGGTCTTTTTTTATGTTAACTGTAGCGCTGTATTGGCATGAGGCATAAAGATACTGTGCTCGGCGGCGGTTAATCCACAGGCCTGAAATTCATTCAGGCAGACAACAAAATTCGAATAGTGTATTATACTGTAATAGGAGGTGGAAAAATGAGTTATCCAGATATTTCTCACTATCATCCTATAACATCGTGGACAACGGTAAAAAAGAATTGTCCGTTTTTGATTTCCAAAGCGACAGAGGGAACCAGTTTTGTGGACACAACACTAAACAGCTTCATCAAGGGCTGCGAAACGAATAAGATTCCCTATTGGCTGTATGTGTTCCTGCGCAAAGGAAATGAGCTTGCACAAGCGAAATTTATGGTCAGTACGTGTCAAGGCAAGATAGGCAGTTATTTTCGCGGCTATATTCTTGATGTAGAATCTGGCAATGCTGCATCAGATGTCAGGACTGCACTGGATTATCTGTCAGGTTTGGGCGTGAAGACCATGATTTATACTATGTATTCCCAGTACAGCGCATATCAATCTGTCATTGCTGGCAGGCCATCCACTTGCGCATGGTGGGAAGCCAGATATGGTAATAATGATGGCAGCTATAGCAGTAAGTATCCCTGTCACAGTGGTGTTGATCTGCATCAGTACACGGACCAGGGGAACTGCTCTGGCATCTCTGGCAAGGCCGATCTCAACCGGCTGACTGGCACCAAAGCGGAAAGCTGGTTTACGGGAGCAGATGCGAAAGGCGGAGAAACAGCGACAGATACTACTACCGCAGAGAAGGAGGATACCGAGGTGGAAACTACCACAAAGATCAAAATAAATGGCACAGAGCGGGAGGTAAAGCGGGTATTGCTGGACGGTCACAACTATCTGCGCATGGATGAACTTGGAGATTATTTGCCAATCACCATTGGCTATGATGGCACCCCGACAATGGATATTGCAACCCTGCCGATGGAGATTGACGGTGTGAAAACGTCTGTTCCCGGTGGGTATATGGCACCGGGAAAGTCCGTTGCCTATGTCACCGAGCTGCTTGCCGTCTGCGGATATGACGTCAGCTGGGATTCTGCAAACAAAGTTGTTGTTGCAAAGAGAATGGAATAAGCATGAGAAAAGGGAGCAGGCGTAACCTGCTCCCTGCCTTGTGATTTTTTGTACGATAGAGCCTCTGGTGTTGAGAATCAGAGGCTTTTATTCATGGTTTTTATTGTTAGAGATGGAGCGGACCTTCTCTGTGCAACCTCATGAAACTCAAAGCGGCTGGGACTATGACGGGACTGTGTGTATTCAAACATCACACCGTCTGCATTGTACGTCATACCGCTGACCACTGCGACACAGTTACAGCCATGCAGTTCCAGATTGGTTTCATCGTTTTCTGTGGCGGGCTCAACTGTAATCACACGCTTTGTTGTTGTGATCGAAACGCCGAGATGATTTTCCAGATAATCATAGATCGACTGCTCAGCAATCTCCTTTGTCAGATGAGAAACAATATCCTTAAGAAAATAATTGTGGTCAACGATGAGCGGGATGTGATCGATATAGCGCACACGCTGGATATAATAAATCTCCTTCCCTTCCTGCAAGCCGGTTTTATGGCTGAGCTTCTCATCCACAACCTGTTCGGAAAACAGGATAACCTTTGTATACTGCGGTATGGAGTTCCGTTTGCAGGCTTCCGAAAAGGATTCGATGCCATTCAGAAGGAATTGCGAATGCTGGTTCGGCTGATAAATAATACGCACGCCTTTCCCGTGCAGGGACTGGACATAGCCATCCGCCGCCAGCGTTTGGATTGCCCGCCGGATAGTGTTTCTGGAGCATTCAAATTCCTGAACAAGTGTATTTTCAGAAGGGAGTAAATCCTGATACTCATATTCCAAAGCTTCAATCCGCTGCTTTAATTTTAGATAAATTATTTCATATTTGCTTTTCGGCATCATATTGCCCTCCATGCTGGAATGTAGTATACTTTTATGATACTTGTTTGAACAACATAAGTATATAGTTAGATAGCACAAAAAATCAAAGACAGATTTGTACGAGTTACCCAAAATAAAAAAATCATGTTTAAACAAGTTGACTTGTTCATACAAGTATGGTATAACTAAATCACGATAAAACTTGTTCAAACAAGTAGGAATGATATGGAGGTATGATCATGAGCAAGTATCAACAGGATTCCGTCCAACTGCTCAAGCTAATTGGTGGAAAAGAGAACATTGCAGCGGTTTCGCATTGTATGACCCGTATGCGGTTTGTTTTGAACGATGCGTCCAGGGCAGATATCGCAGGAATTGAAAAGATGAAGGTTGTCAAGGGAACCTTTACGCAGGCAGGCCAGTTTCAGGTTATTATCGGCAATGATGTATCGGTATTCTATAATGAATTTACCTCATATGCAGGCATCGAAGGTGTCAGCAAGGATGCGGTGAAAGCAGCAGCAAAAACAAATCAGAATCCGATTCAGAAAATTATGGGAGCGTTGGGAGAAATCTTCGCACCGCTGATTCCGGCACTGATCTGTGGCGGTTTGATTCTCGGATTCCGGAATGTAATCGGTGAAATTGGTTTCTTCGATGGGCAAAGCCTTGCGGATACATCACAGTTTTGGGCCGGCATGTACAACTTTCTCTGGCTCATTGGCGAAGCAGTATTCCATATGCTGCCGGTCGGTATTGTTTGGTCGATTACAAAAAAGATGGGAACCACACAGATTCTTGGTATCATCCTTGGCCTGACATTGGTTTCCAGCCAGCTGCTCAATGGCTTCGCCGTTGCAGGTACGGCTGCGGAAGAGATCCCGGTTTGGGATTTTGGATTTGCACAGATACAGATGATCGGCTATCAGGGTCAGGTCATCGCTGCAATGATGGCAGGCTTTGTCCTTGTCTATTTGGAAAAATTCTTTAAGAAGCATTGTCCAGAAGTGGTCAGCATGATTGTGGTTCCCTTCTGCTCACTGGTTCCAGCCGTATTGATTGCACATACAATCGTCGGACCGATTGGCTGGAAAATCGGCAATGCCATTGCCAGTGTTGTTTATAGCGGTCTGATGTCCAACTTTGGCTGGTTGTTTGCCGGTGTGTTTGGACTGCTGTATGCGCCGGTTGTTATGACTGGCCTGCACCATATGACCAATGCGATCGATACCCAGCTTATTAGCCTGTATGAAGGCACAATTTTGTGGCCGATGATCGCTCTCTCCAATATTGCACAGGGCTCCAGTGTACTGGCAATGTCCGTCCTTCAGAAGAAGAATGAACGCGCTCAGCAGGTCAATGTTCCGGCGTGTATCTCCTGCTACCTTGGCGTCACAGAACCGGCTCTGTTTGGTGTTAACATGAAATACGGATTTCCACTGATTTGTGGCATGATTGGCTCTGCGCTTGCAGCAATGATTGCGGTAGGCACTGGAGTTCAGGCAATCAGCATAGGTGTCGGCGGCCTGCCGGGTATCCTGTCCATCTATCCACAATTCTATGTAAAATTCCTGATTGCAATGGCAGTTGCAATTGTTATACCGTTTGTACTTACTATAATCGTTGGCAGCAAGAAGCTCGCTCCGGCTGACATGGCTCCAGTAGAAGAGGCTGTGGAAGCGGAAGAAGACACGGTTTCCGAAGTAACGGTTGACGGCAGGCTGACCGCGATTCTCTCCGGCAAGGTCATCCCAATGGAAGATGTACCAGATGAAGTATTCTCTCAGAAGGTTATGGGCGATGGCGTAGCGATTGAGCCGACCAACAATACTGTATATGCACCGGCTGATGCCGATGTTAGCGTTGTGATGGAGGACAGCAAGCACGCCTGTGGTTTAACGATGGAAAATGGTATGGAACTGTTGATTCATGTGGGTATTGATACCGTCGATATGAACGGTGACGGCTTCCAGATGTTTGTTAAAGTTGGTGATAAGGTACGCCGTGGCGACCCGCTGATCTCCTTTGATCCGCAGAAAATCAAAGCAGCAGGTCATCCGACCATTACTGTCTTTGCCGTCACTGAAGAAGGTGATGCAAAGAATATTCAGTTCCACACAGGAATAAACGCAGAATATGGAAAGACTGCTGTGATTTCTTACGAGTAAAAATGCATCCGGAAAGAGGAAAGTTGATTTATATGAAAGACTTTAGAACCAGTACCGTATATCAGATTTATCCAAAGTCCTTTTGTGACAGCAACCATGATGGATTGGGAGATCTGAGGGGGGTTATCCAAAAACTTGATTATATCAAAGAACTTGGAGTGGATTACATCTGGCTGACGCCGTTCTTTGTATCTCCGCAAAATGACAACGGTTATGACGTGGCAGACTACCGTTCCATCGATCCACGCTATGGAACGATGGCGGATGTCGAGGAGCTGATTGCAGAAGCGGACAAGCGCAGTATCGGATTGATGTTTGACATGGTATTCAATCACACATCCACGGAACACGAATGGTTCCAGCGTGCGCTGCGCGGAGAAAAAAAGTATCAGGATTATTATATTTTTCGGGATGGAGAACCGGATATGCCGCCGACAAACTGGATTTCCAAGTTTGGTGGCAATGCATGGGAGTATGTCCCACAGCTGAAAAAATGGTATCTCCACCTGTTTGACAGAACACAGGCCGACCTGGATTGGGACAATCCGCAGGTTCGGGAGGAAATGAAAAATATCATCCGGTTCTGGAAACAGAAAGGCGTCAAGGGATTCCGGTTTGATGTTGTCAACCTGATTTCCAAGCCGGAGGTATTTGAAAATGATTTTGAAGGCGATGGACGCCGTTTTTATACCGATGGCCCGCACATCCATGAATATCTCAAGGAACTGACAGCCGATACTGATATTGCAGATATGATTACTGTAGGTGAAATGTCTTCAACCTCTCTGGAGGACTGCATCCGGTATTCCGATCCGGCTGAGAAAGAGCTTTCCATGACATTCAGCTTCCATCACTTGAAGGTGGATTATAAGGATGGCGATAAATGGGAACTGCAGGATACGGATTTTCTCAAGCTGAAAGGGATTCTTTCCCGCTGGCAGTTGGAAATGCAGACAGCAGGTGGCTGGAATGCGGTATTCTGGTGCAATCATGACCAGCCGAGAGTGGTATCCCGCTTTGGTGATGATAAAAAATACTGGAAGCAGTCCGCAAAGATGCTGGCAACCAGCATTCATCTGCTTCGTGGCACACCATATATCTATCAGGGAGAAGAGCTTGGCATGACCAATGCACCGTATACCGATATTTCGCAATACCGTGATGTGGAAAGCCTGAATTACTATGAAATTATGCAGGAAAACGGAAAGACAGCGGAAGAAGCACTGCATATCGTGCATGAGCGTTCCCGTGACAATGGACGTACACCGATGCAGTGGTCATATTCGCCGAATGCCGGATTCTCTGACGGTGAACCATGGATCGAAATACCGAATAATTATATGTATATAAATGCAGAGCACGAGCAGCAGGACGAAGATTCCGTTCTCAACTACTACAAAAAGCTGGTTGCACTGCGTAAGCAGGAACCCGTAATCTCTGAAGGCAGTATTTCCTTTTCCCATCTGGAGCATCCATATGTATTCGCCTTTCAACGCACATTGGGGAACCAATCCCTGCTGGTGTTCAACAACTGGAGTGCAGAGACTGTTACATTGGACAAGCTGCCCTCCGGTAGTGAAAAAATTCTCGGCAACTATTCGGGTGAATCCTTTACCAATGGGAAGCTGACGGTAAGACCGTATGAATCGGCTGTCTATCGGGTGATTTCATAAATATTTACACTCATTTCCTTCATGCTGATTCCGGTGCAGATCGTCCGTAGAACGTACTGGAAATGTACATAACATCCCAGCTTGTCGGCAGACCATCCAAAAATACTACAGGAACAACGACAAACATAGCTGCTGCAGCTGGGACGTTTTATAAAAAGAGTATATTATGATTGAAAAATCATTTGATTTGAGACATAATATTGTATGAGGTGATAGGATGAAAAAAATTCTTTTGGGAAATGCATGGAAAGCTCCTGCGATTGTTGTCGGTTGTATGCGTCTGGGCGAATTGGACAGCAAAAGCATGAACCGGTATATTCATACAGCAGTTGAACATGGAGCAAATTACTTCGATCATGCTGATATTTATGCAGGAGGAATGAGCGAGGAACGGTTTGGAGAGGCGCTGTATGCGGATTCTTCCCTGAAGAGGGAAAATATAATCCTGCAATCGAAATGCGGAATCCGGAAGGGCTTTTATGACCTTTCAAAGGAGTATATTGTACAATCTGTCGATGGCATTCTGAAGCGGCTTCGAACAGAGTATCTGGATGTCCTGTTGTTACATCGCCCGGATGCACTGACAGAACCGGAGGAGGTTGCAGCTGCTTTTGATACATTGCAGCAGAGTGGCAAGGTACGCTGGTTCGGCGTATCCAATCATAAGCCAATGCAGATCCAGCTGTTGAAAAAATATGTACAGCAGCCGCTTCTGGTCAATCAGCTGCAGTTCAGCATACCGGTTTCCAATATGGTGGCGAATGGAATGGAGGTCAATATGGAGACAGATGGTTCCATTGATCATGATGGAAGTGTTCTGGATTATTCACGCCTGCACGATATGACCATTCAGGCATGGTCACCGTTCCAGATGCCAAGTTGGAAGGGCTGTTTTCTGGGGAATCCGGAATATGCTGAGCTGAACCGGGAAATCGAAAAGCTTGCGGAGCAGTACAATGTCAGCGGAACGACCATTGCTGCAGCATGGATTCTGCGGCATCCTGCAAAAATGCAGCTGATTGCAGGAACTTCGAGCCCGGCAAGATTGAAAGAAATTATCGGTGCATGTGAAATCAACCTGACTCGGGAAGAATGGTATCGTCTGTATCTGGCTGCTGGACATCCGTTGCCGTAAAACCAATACGGGATTGAAAAAAGAAGACAAAGTCGTTACTCGGATGAAAGATCTGGGTAACGGCTTTTTGCTCTCTAGATAGTATGACAATATTTTTAGGGATTGGTTATGCGCTGTAATTGACAATAAACAGTTTGGCGGAGAGGCGCCCGGGCGTCCTATTATGCGCATTTGTGGGTATGATACCTGAGGCTGCACGCGTGCAGCATAAAAGAAGAATTTCTTGACTTTGGGTAAGTGGTGTGTCATACTGGTTAGCGTAAGCTAATTTAATGCGGAGTAAAGCGGGAGGAAAATATGTTTCTTGAGATCAATCATATAACAAAAGCGTTTGGCGAGGGAGACAACCGTGTGGAAGTGCTGAAGGGTATTGATCTGAGGATTGAAAAAGGGGAATTGTGTGTTCTGCTTGGACCATCCGGTTCTGGAAAATCGACACTTCTCAATATCATCGGCGGCATTGACAGTGCCGATGGCGGTGATATCTGTATCAACGGCGAACGAATGGCGGATATGAAGGAAAAGCAGCTGACGATGTATCGGCGGAAACATCTGGGCTATATTTTTCAGATGTATAATTTGATACCGAACCTTACTGTACAGGAAAACATTGAGGTAGGGGCATATCTTGGAGACCATTCGCTGGATGTAAGTGAGTTGATGGCAACACTTGGATTGTATGAGCATCGCGCAAAGCTTCCGAATCAGCTGTCTGGCGGGCAACAGCAGCGGACGGCAATTGGCCGTGCGATTGTAAAAAATCCCGATATTTTGCTGTGTGATGAGCCGACAGGTGCTCTAGATTACCATACATCAAAGGAGATTTTGAAACTGATTGAAACGGTCAGCCAGAAGTACGGCAATACGATTATCATGGTCACGCATAACGATGCCATCAAAGATATGGCAGATCGTGTTGTCCGGCTGCGCGATGGCATAATCCGGAAAGATGAACGGAATGCACATCGCATTGCTGCTGAGGATTTGGATTGGTAAGGAGCACTGATGATGAAAAATCCATTACATAAGCGTCTGCTCCGTGATTTGAGAAGTGAAATCGGCAAATATTTGGTGATTTTTCTCCTGCTGATGGGTTCAATTGGTATCGTATCAGGTTTCTTGGTGGCGGATGGAAGCATGATTACGGCATATAATGAGAGCTTTGAAAAGTATAATATTGAAGATGGGAATTTTCGTCTGAGCAGGCAAGCAAACAAGGCGCAGATCAAAGCAATCGAATCGTTGGGCATAACACTGTATGACAACTTTTATGTCGAAAAAGAGCTGACAAATGGCAGCACACTTCGTATTTTTCAAAACCGGGATGAGGTAAATCGTGTATGCCTGATGGAAGGCGAGATGCCGAAAGCCCTGGGCGAAATTGCGATTGACCGTATGTATGCGGATAATAATGGCATTCAAATCGGAGATACGCTGGCTGACAGTAAGCAGTCATGGACAGTAACCGGGCTTGTTGCATTATCTGATTACAGCTGTCTGTTTTCTGATAACAACGATTCCATGTTTGATGCGGTTAAATTTGGCGTGTCCGTAGTCACAGAGGATGAGTTTGCCGGATTTGATGCCAGTGAATTGCATTATAGCTATGCATGGAAATATGATACGGCACCTGTCGATGAAACCGAGGAAAAAGAGCGGTCAGAGGATTTGATGAAGGACATCAGCGCAGAAGTGACGCTGGAGAGTTTTGTGCCGCAGTATTTGAATCAGGCAATTCGGTTTACCGGAGATGATATGGGCAGCGACAGAGCCATGATGATTGCGTTATTGTACATTATCATACTCATTATGGCATTTGTTTTTGGTATTACGGTGAGCAATACGATCATGAAGGAAGCGAATGTCATCGGTACCCTCCGTGCATCCGGATATACACGAAGTGAGCTGATCCGCCATTATATGACTATGCCGGTGCTCGTGACAGGTGCTGGCGCAGTGCTGGGCAATATACTGGGATATACGATCTTCAAAAATATCTGTGCAGACCTGTATTATGGAAGCTATAGTCTGCCAACCTATGTTACCATTTGGAATGCAGAAGCATTTTTGCTGACAACGGTCGTACCGCTGGTTCTGATGGCTGTCATTAATTTTATTGTTTTATGGCGCAAGCTGATGCTTTCCCCGTTGCGGTTTCTGCGTCGGGACATCAGCAGGAAAAAGCAGAGACGCGCAGTTCGTTTAAGCTCGCATATCCCGTTTTTCAGCAGGTTCCGCCTGCGCATTATTTTTCAAAATACCAGTAATTATTGTATTTTATTTGTTGGAATTTTATTTGCCAATCTGCTGCTGATGTTTGGCATGCTGTTTCCATCTGTTTTGGCGCATTATCAAGAAGAAATGGAAGATAACATGCTTTGCGAGTATCAATACATGCTGCAGGTGCCGTTAAATGCCATGAATGAGGACAACAAGCTGGAAAGCCTGTTGTCCATGCTGCAGTTCCAGTATGCCGTTGAAACGGAAAATGAGGATGCGGAAAAATTCAGCGCATATTCGCTGCAAACATTAGGAGAACAATATAAAAGTGAAGAAATCGTTTTTTATGGTGTAGATAAAGACAGCAAATATATATCCATTGATGTCGATGGGGCAGATATTGTAATATCAGCTGCCTACGCTGAAAAATATAATATAACACCGGGGGACAGCATTGTATTAAAAGAGGCATATGAGGATACGGAATATACTTTCTATGTAGCGGGAGTCTACGATTATTCCGGCGCACTGGCGGTTTTTATGAATCAAGAGGATTTGAACGGTATTTTTGATTTGGATGACGGCTATTTCAGTGGATATTTTTCTGACACAGAAATTACGGATATTGATGAACAATATATTGCATCTGTCATTGATCTGGAGACGCTGACGAAAATATCGAGGCAGCTGTCTGTATCAATGGGCAGCATGATGTACATTGTAGATGGTTTTGCAATGATTATGTTTATGATCCTGATATATCTGCTTTCTAAAATTATCATTGAAAAGAATGCACAGTCGATCTCCATGACAAAGATCCTGGGCTATACCAACGGCGAAATCAGCCGGCTGTATATCGTATCAACCTCCATTATGGTTGTACTATTTTTGCTTATCAGCCTGCCCATTGAATACGAAATAATGGCATTGTTGTTCCGTATGATTATGCTGAGCAGTATGACAGGATGGATTACGTTCTATGTTGATGCATTTATTTTTATAAAAATGTTCCTGATGGGCATTGCAACATATGCAGTAGTTGCTGCAATGGAATATCGAAAGATTCAAAGGGTTCCGATGGATGAAGCACTGAAAAATGTGGAATGACAAGGAGGTTACAGGTGTGAAGATAGATCGCAGAAACATGCCGAAGGCGATGGCTCTGGTTTTGAGCGGTTTGTTGATCTGGGGAGCTGCGGTTCCGGGCTTTGCAGTGGAGAAGAGCGGAGCATTGGCAGCGGAGAATAGTACGACAAGTGTACAGGACAGCACCAGCAATACGAAGAAAAGCACCTCATCACAGAAGGAGGATAAGGCGGAAACGGTTCGTGTAAAGGCGGACGCAGAGGGAAATACAAAAAGCATTACCGTAGAAGAAGTGCTGAAGAACGACAGCACTGGCAGTGAGATTCAGGACTATTCCACGCTAAAGGACATCAGAAATACAAAGGGAGATGAAGAATTTACACAAAAAGAAGACGGCACAATCCTTTGGGAAAATCATGGTGAGGACATCCAATATAAGGGAACGAGTGACGGTGCGCTTCCGTTTTCAGTGAAAGTCAGTTATTATTTAAATGGTAAAAAAATCAGTCCAGATGATCTGGCAGGGAAAAGCGGAAAGGTCCGTATTCGGTTTGATTACGAGAACCATACTTCTGAAACGGTAGAAATCAATGGAGAAAAAGTTGAAGTTCCAGTCCCATTTACCATGGTTTCGGCGATGTTTCTGCCATCTGATGTATTTTCCAATATTACAGTATCCAATGGAAAAACAGTTTCTATGGATGAACAGAACGTGGTCATCGGATACGCCTTTCCGGGGCTGGCAGACAGCCTGAAGCTGAAGGAATATGAACCGACTGAGGATATTTCCATACCGGACTATGTGGAAGTCACTGCGGACGTAACAAACTTTGCGTTGGATTTTACTGCGACTGTGGCGGCAACAGGCGCCTTTGAAGATATGGATCTCAGCGATCTGGATGATGTGGATGACCTGTCAGAGGATATGGAAAAGCTAACCGATGCTTCCTCCAGACTGAGTGAAGGGACAACGGAGCTTTTCAGCGGCATGGAAACGTTTCGATCTTATATGCTTCAATATACACAAGGCGTCAGTGCGGTACATACGGGTGCGGATGCGCTGACAACAGGCTTGGCGGCATTGAATGCAAAGAAAGATGATCTTGCAGATGGAGCAGCCGGACTTCAGAATGGACTGGAAAGCCTGAATCAAGCGCTGGCGCAGGTTTCGATTCCCGATGCAGATGATTTGGATAGCAGTGCTGCATCGGCAGCGGTTGCAGCGCTGGCAGAAGATGCAGAAACACTGGCAGCTGCTCTGAAAGTGTTGGATGACAATCTGAGTGAGATCGAGACTTTTGCTGTAGATGCAAAGGCGTATGCAAATATGGTTCAGGATAAAGCCAATGATGCAGAGAAGGAACTGGAGTCTGTCGATTTGAGCGAAGTAGAAGCTGCAGCAAATGAAAAAGCGAGAAATCAGGCGGTAGCGGCATTGGATGCGGCATTGGAGGATACAGAACTGACAGCTGAAGAAAAGGCGGGCATCCGTGAGCATGTAGCTGGCAGCATTGATGTATCTGGTACAACCTCAGCAGCCCAAGGGCATATATCTTCGGCCCAAGAACAGCTTAAAAGCATCCCGTCTCTTGATGTGCCGGACTTGTCGGCGGATGTCGGCGGAGTTGTGGATATTATTGACGATATGAGCAAGCAGATGAAAATTTTGAAGGGATATTCGGGGGTATTGTCTGATATGTCAGGAAATCTCTCTCAATTGGACGGCATGTTACAAATGCTTAGAAGCAGTACTGAACAGCTGGCAAAAGGCAGTGCGCAGCTGACGGATGGAATCACGGCATTCAATCAGGGAATTGCGCAGTTATATAGTGGATCTGCCAGCTTAAGCAATGGAGCATCTCAGCTATCAACAGCAGGAAAATCCTTGGATAGTGGATTTGGCGCGTTGCTGAGTGGCACGCAGGCATTGAATGAAGGTATCCAGACATTTGACGAGGAAGGGATTCAAAACCTGGATAAACTGGCGGGAGATGATTTGGAAACAGTCATTACCCGGCTCAAGGCGTTAAAAGAAGCAGATAGCCGGTATGAGAATTTTGCCGGTATCCAGAAGGACAAAACCGGAAGCGTGAGGTTTATTGTCGAAACGGAAGAAATCAAAAAATGAGATAAAACAGATGCTATTCGCATACGGCATGCCACGATATCCGGTTTACCGTTCAGGGTGGAATGGAAATCTGAGGATAAAAGCGGATAGATGGTGAGGGATATCCCCTGCTGTTCAGAGAGCTTCTGGCGGCGGGGGATGTTTTCATTTATGAAAAGCCGGAGCAGATAGAAGATTTTCTTTCTATATGGTAAAATATGAACATGACGATATAGCAATGGGAAATTGGATTTACGGAGGCTGCCAAATGCATATTGAGATTACAAAACTGATACCTGCTCATGCAGAAGACTATATCCATTTTTTTGATACAACACCGCATGATGACTATAATCCTGAGAATACATGTTATTGTGTGAGCTGGTGCAGTGCGGATCATCGCTTGATGACAAATTATCCGTCTCGCAAGGAAAGAAAGCAGATGGCTATAGAGTATATCAGAAGTGGGAAAATACAGGGCTACTTGGCATATATGAACGGTCAAGTTGTTGGCTGGTGTAATGCGAATACAAAGGCGGAGTGTATCAACTGTGGCGGCTGGTTATACTCCATGTCTGAAATAAGAGTTAATCCAAACGAAAAAGTCAAATCCATATACTGTTTTCTTGTTGCGCCTGAAATGAAAAGAAAAGGAATAGCAAAACAATTATTGCAGTTTGTATGTCAGGATGCGTTGGCGTGCGGATTTGATTATGTTGAAGCATATCCTCAGAAGGAAAACACAGATGAACGAATGTTTTTTATGGGATTTGTGAATATGTATCAGGATTTGGGATTTTATATTCATGCGGAAACAAAGGACAAATTTGTGATGAGAAAACAGCTGAAATAAGCAAAAATTTCAGCAGCACTGCCGGGAATGCGGCTGATTGACAGTATAATTCATATATGATACAATCAGGGCAAAATCAGCCAACAAACAATATCAGAAAATGAAGAGCGTGGCGGAAATTTTGTTGATGTAAAGTGTATCGGATGGAATTTTTTGAGATCAATACATTGCCGCTCTGTGGAGCGGCATTCTTTAAGTGAATATATTAGCGTATGCTAACACGATGGGAAGATAACGATGCAAAAGAATAATTGGAACTTATATGCGCCGATTTACAATTTATTTATGCGTAAAGATCATCAGGCATATGAGCAGATGTACAGAAAAATTCGCAGGGCTATTGACGGAAAAACAGTTTTGGAGCTTGCAGCTGGAACGGGATTGATTGCAAAAAATGTAGCATCAGCGGCAGCACAAGTCGAAGCAACAGATTTTGCGGAAAAGATGATAGCTGAAGCGCGGAGGGGGAATAACCCTTTCAATCTGACATTTCGTGTTGCAGATGCAACCGCACTGCCGTACAGGGAAAACAGTTTTGATGTTGTCATCATATCCAATGCGCTGCATATTATGCCGGAGCCGGAAAAGGCACTGCAGGAAATCCAACGAGTGCTAAAGCCGGATGGGCTCCTGATTGCGCCGACCTTTGTTCATGGAAACATGCGTATGAGCAAGCGGCTGCTCTCAAGAGCAATGAGCCTTGTTGGTTTTCAGGCGGAGCATCCATGGACCGCGAAAGAATACCAAAGTTTTTTGGAGGAGCATGGATGGAATGTTCGGTATACTGATATACTGAGAGCATCCTTTCCTTTGATGTATGTGGAATGCATCATATAAATCGTGATGAACTCTTAGAAAGAAGGTTTTATTGATGCTAACAAAAGAAATTATCGTGGGTGTTTTGCTTCCGTGTGCAGGAACAACACTTGGTGCAGCATGTGTCCTGTTTATGCGGGAAAAACTGCATGAAATGGTACAGAGAACCCTAACCGGATTTGCTGCTGGCGTTATGGTTGCAGCTTCTATTTGGAGTCTGCTGCTGCCAGCAATGGAACATGCATCTGCAATGCGATCATTTGCTTTTGCCCCGGCAGTGGCAGGGTTCTGGATGGGAATCCTATTTCTGCTGCTGTTAGACAGGACAATTCCGCATCTGCATGCCAACAGCGATGAACCAGAGGGTTTAAAAGCCAATCTCCAAAAGACGACCATGCTGGTGCTGGCGGTCACGCTGCATAATATACCGGAGGGCATGGCTGTTGGTGTGGTGTTTGCAGGATGGGCAAGCGGTAATACGGGGATTACGATGATGGGCGCAATGGCATTGTCCATTGGCATTGCGATTCAGAATTTCCCGGAAGGTGCGATTATCTCCATGCCTTTGCGTGCAGAAGGGATGAAAAAGGGGAAAGCTTTTTTGTCAGGGGCGCTATCGGGTATTGTAGAACCGATTGCCGCAGTTTTGACTATTTGGGCTTCTGGCTGGATTCTCCCGTTGCTGCCATATCTTTTAAGCTTTGCTGCAGGTGCAATGATATATGTGGTTGTGGAGGAATTGATCCCGGAAATGTCGTCCGGGCAGCATTCCAACCTTGGAACAGTAGCTTTTGCCATTGGATTTACGTTGATGCTGGCATTGGATACGGCGCTAGGTTAAAATGAAATACCATTGCGTAACAGTCGGATAGTATCCTTTCCACAAGTCAGATATATAAAATAACCCGTCGGCCAATGCTCATGTATGGTAAAGAAGCAAAAATAGCCAGTACCATATATTCCGTGATTTTGGATTGAATATGGGTGAAAACCCGATATTAATGTCGAAATGACCCAATGTTAAATTCCGTTGCTTGCTATTAAAACATTAGATTGACTATAATGGCAATGAAAGGACGGTGTAAATATGATAAATGAGAATATTAAAAATGCCAGAAAAGCCAAAGGTATTAGTCAAGAAGAAATGGCGGCACAGTTGAACGTGGTTCGGCAGACTGTATCAAAATGGGAAAGAGGATTATCGGTTCCGGACGCAGATGTCCTAATTCGTATATCTGATTTGTTAGGAGTATCAGTTAACGACCTGCTAGGCGTTAAACTTCAAGATGATACCATTGTGGATTTAGCAGAAGAACTCGCACAGTTAAATGAACAGTTGGCTGTAAAAAATCAGGAGAAAAACTTGTTTCTTCAAGCGAATAAAAAAGAGGTCTGATTTTACTGCTATCCTTTTTTGCTATGTTTATTGCGTTGAGTATAAAGAATGAGCTTATATCAATTGTTTTGATAGGTATCTGTATTTTGGCTGCTCTCATTATTCTATATCGGAATCTTGCATTGCTAACGAGAATAACAACAACAGACATGAAAATCGGCACACTAAAAGTCACAACATTTTTTAACATGGTTATTTTTATTTGTACTGTAATAATCATTGCACTGGACAAGGCTACTATAATTGAAATGTCTGAGTCAGATGACAAACTACTTGCTATGATAATCATTAGTGCTGTTATTCTGTTCGGTGGTTTCGTTTTTCCGAGACTTCCGTTTAATAGACATACAGGGTTAAGGCTTCCATGGACAGTACAAGATGAAGATACATGGAATGTAGCGCATAAAATCATAGGGTATATTTCATTTCCTGTTGTACTGCTTTATTTAGCTGCATCTTTTACGCTTCATAATTTTGAGGCGATTACAGTGACTATCATGCTTCTTTGGATTGGCATTCCAGGATTTTTTTCTTTCATTTTCTGGTGGAAAAAATACCGTAGTAAGTCATGAGTATTTATCAAACATATAGCATCCCGAGCCGAGCCAGTCAACGACCAAGATGAACAGGCTACGCCCGGTTTTGCAGACAGGCAGCCAAGGGGCGACAGCAAGGATTGCTGCCACCCCTTGATACTTCTTTGCCCTGCACCAATGCTCATGTACGATAAAGAAGCAAGAAACCGAAAACAAGAGATAGACCGCCAGCACTACACTATTCCGAACCAAAAGAATCAAAGAACAAGACCCAAAGGCAAGCATTGTGGAAATGTGCATAACAGGCTATGGAATCACTTCACCCATATATTATTTATCCATTATTTTATAGAGCTATATCTTTTCTCTTTCAACATGGGGCGATATAATAAAAAAGCACGAAAAACCGCGAAAAATCGTCTGCAACGTGCAGTTGCAACTCAAAGTTGCGTAATAGAAACCATATTTTGGTGGTGCGCTACTCGTAAAAATAGTAAATTGGGTAGCGAAAGGAGGAACACGATATGACCTTTGGAGAAAAAATACAAAAGCTAAGAAAGGAAGCTGGTCTATCACAAGAGGAACTCTCTTATCAGTTAGAAGTATCAAGACAGGCAATCAGTAAATGGGAGCGTGACAACGGCTATCCCGAAACCGAAAAAATTGTCCGAATGAGCAAAATATTTAATGTGTCTTTGGACTATCTTCTTAATGAGGAAGATACACAAAAGTCGGACATAAACCCAGATGAAAAAGGAATTTATGTCAGCCGGGAAATGTCAGACGGATTCCTTGCATACCAAAAACGAAAAATGATAAAAATTGGTATTGCGGCTGGTTTATTTGTCGGTGGTTTATCTCTTTCTTTTTGGGACGCAGAAATAAGCATGATTTTGTTTATGGTAGTTGTCATTTTAGGGATTATTCTTCTGTTTTCTGTAAAGTTAGCAGATAATCCATATCGCAAGATTTGGAAAGAACCCTTGTCCTTTGATAAAACGGTGAAATCAGAATTAACTTCTGTTTATGCCGACAAAAAGAAATTATCTCATATCCTTAATCTTGTTGGGATTGCTTTGATTGCCATTGGATTTTTATTCTGTCCGATGATTGTACCTGCTGAAATGTATGTCTTAGATAATATCGTTTTTGCCTGCGGAATGATATTAGCTGGTGCAGGAACTTTCCTGTGCGTGTATATGGCTGGTATTGTCCGGGCATACCGATTGCTGATTATGAATGAAGAATATCACGAAAACAGAAAGTGAGGTTACTATGAAAAAATATTGATGTTGTTACTAATACCTACTATGCTTCTTTGCGGCTGTCATGCTAATAGCGAGAAAGAAGATGTGTCTGAATACTATGAGGAACTTGCCAAAGCACAGGAAATCGCAGTCCTTCCCGCAGATACTTCCGCTGAAACGCAGGTATTAACAGAAAACGAAAAAATATCAGATTTTATAGTTGCATTAGACATGGAACATTGGGAGATGAAAACACTTCCCAAAGAGGCGGAATTAGTTGGAACTTTTCAGCTTTCACAGGAGGAAACAATTAAATTTGGAGAAAGTACGACGGATGGAGAATTATATCCTGTATGCGAAATGCTATGCTATGTGGATATTCCTTATGTCACATTGAAAATGGCAGGTATGAAAATGACGTTTAAAGTATCGGATACGACTATGGAATATCTTGCAGATTATTTTCGCTGATAGATAATCACGGGAGCGATAGCCTAAGTGTTACCGCTCCTCTGAATTATAAAAACATAACAATAAACCAAGCAACGCCCTTTGTGGAGGAAAGGGGGAATTTTCTATGTCTTGCACGGAAGCGTAGCAGGAAGAACAAAGAGAAATATCCCTTGACTACCTCACAGATGAAAAGCACTATCCTTTCGGCACAGAAGATGAATATTTCATAACCCCGGAGCCGGACGAGCAATACACGCTTATCCTATGCGGCGATACCGTCCTGTTTGACAACGGCTTACTTGTAGAAGCCCTCTCCCGTCTGCCAGCGCAGGATCGGGAAATGCTCTATCTGTCCTTTTTTAAGCGTCTGCCACAGCATGAAAACGGCAGGCGGTACGGACGCAGCCGCAGCACAGTGGGCTACTATATCCGCAAGGCCATACAACAGCTTTACGAGGAAATGGAGGGACTGGCGCATGAGGAATAACAGGCTTCTCCCCTATGAAACAATCGTACAGGCTACCAGCGGCGAGCCGGAAGCGGTCAACACGGTATTGCAGTATTACAGCCGCCGCATACGGTATGTCGCCCTTGTGAACGGACAGGCGGACAAAGACGTTGAGGAATACATCACCGAAACGCTTCTGAAAGCGTTGTTCAAGTTCCATTTTTTAGACAGCCCGCCGCCCACAGCCTCGCCCGGTTTTGCTCCCTAGCAGTCAAGGAGTGACAGCCTAAAGCGCCGCTGCCACTCTTTTTTGATACTTCTTTACCCTGTACCAATGCTGACGGGTTATCTAATAGGTGTATTAGGAAACGGCTGATACTTCTTTTTCTGTCCAGCCTTTCTTCCAGCGGCCCGTGAGGTAATAGATACCCACAGAAAGACTTGTGGTGAGCCAGGTAGCGGGAAAGATCAGCGCTACTTCGTATACTGTATCGAACATCATCATGGCAATGTACAGGAACAGCAGACGAACAGCAAACATGTTAATCAGGATGATAAACATAACTGGTGCTGATTTGCCTGCACCCCGTATGGTGCCAGACAGGACTTCAACAAACACATATAAAAAGTACAACGGGAACAGACGGACGATAATCTTGCTGCCCAGATCAATGACATCGGTATCACTGGAGAACAGATGCAGTACGCCATGGGAAAAGCAGGTGAGTGATAGGGTAATGACCAATGTAATCATAATGCCAGTGACCAGTGCAGTACGGGTTCCCTTGACAGCACGTTTGATTTGTCCGCTGCCAAGATTTTGACCGACAAAGGTTGTAGCAGCCTGCCCGACTGCCCACATTGGGAAGTAAACAAGGCTTTCGATTTTACTGTATGCGGTATAAGCAGCCATGCTGGTAACACCCATGGTGTTGATTTGAGATTGGAGCAGCAGCAGGGAAATAGAAACGATTGT
Source organism: Clostridia bacterium (assembly GCA_021205365.1). Classification (GTDB taxonomy): domain Bacteria; phylum Bacillota; class Clostridia; order Oscillospirales; family Butyricicoccaceae; genus Butyricicoccus_A. The sequence continues at coordinate 1,251 of JAJPXP010000002.1, read as the reverse complement.
CGTCTGGATACCCATCGGAATACCGACAACAAAGATACGCTTGAGCATGGCTGGTTCAAGACGGATATGGTGCAGTTGTAAATGATATTGCTCCGGCAGTCTGCATAGATGACGGATAGTTAAGACAGCTGCAACGGTTTGGGAACAGAAGGTTGCCAGTGCAGCGCCTGCGACACCCAGATGCAGTATGTAGATAAACAAGGTGTTCCCCCAAATATTGGTAAAGCCGCCAAGCAGCTGATAAATCATTGGTGAACGGGAATTGCCAAGTGCACGCAGAATACCGGAGCTGAAATTAAAGCCAATAATAGAGAACATACTTAAAAAGTAAATTCGTGCATAGATAACTGCCAGATCAAGGATTTCCTCTGGCGTATTCATCATGCGCAGAATGACAGGAGTAAGTGTCACACCGATAATCATCAATACAATGGAGCCGGCAATCACCAATCCCATTGCGGTATGGATAATCCGTTTGAGCTGTTTCATGTCCTTTCCGCCATAAGCCTGGGAAATCAAGACGCCCACGCCCACACCCATACCGGTAAAAAAACCAACCAGGCAGTTGATCGGCCAGCCGCACGTACCAACAGCAGCTGAGGCTTCTTTGCCGAGAATTTTTCCGACAAACATCAGGTCTACAGTATTGTACATTTGCTGAATCAGGCTGGTGCCCAGAAGCGGCAAGGCAAATAAAATCAGTTTCCACGTAATTGAGCCTTGCGTTAAATCATTATTTTTTTGTTTCATTTCCGTCGAATAAGACTCCTTCCTAAAGAAGCTGGATGCATTCCTGCAAAGACCGTGTATATTGAAGAAAGAGAGCCTGAAAGGCTCTCTGATGACTTTGAGTCATTGAATTTAATTCTACTATATATTGAGCGTTCTGTCAAGAGATGATGTTGTATCGGTAGCTGCATTGAAAATTTATGACATGGACAAGGCAATAGATCCCAGCATGAAAATCGGGGAAATCATGCTGTTGCATAAAAGTGGCGGAAAATATCGAAGGCTGTAAGAAATTACGGCCGCTTTTTGTGTGAAAAGAATAAGCAATATGTATGTAAGCATTGGGTAAAGTTTCAGAATATCCATTGACTTTCTTACACAATTCCTGTAGATTTTAACAGGAAACAAAAACATGCCTGCTGAATAAAATAAAGTAAATTGTGCCAGATTGGAAAAAGGGCACTTCAAAGATACGAGAAAGGAGTGTGGCAAAGATGACCCAGATTCGGGACTATTCTCATT
>JAJPXP010000051.1:37238-70444 GCA_021205365.1 Clostridia bacterium | reverse complement strand
GCGGGTTAATGTTAGAAAAGAGAAGAGACATCACATATAAATTGCGCATTTTCGTTGATTTTTGTTATCGTTTTTTTTCTAAATATTCGGAGAAAAGCTACAGAAGGGAAGCGTTGATATGATTCGGGATAAGCAATTTTATAAAACATTTGCCATTTTAACGCTGAGTATAGCTCTGCAAAACTTGCTGACATATTCCGTAAACCTGGCAGATAATATTATGATCGGCAGATATTCACAGGATGCACTTTCGGGTGTATCGCTTTGCAACCAGTTCCAGTTCTTTTTACAGATGCTGGTGGTTGGCGTCAGCGAAGGCATTGTCGTTTTGGGCGCACGCTATTGGGGCAAAAAAGAAATCAAGCCCATTCCAAGTATCATTGGCTGCGGGTTACGCTTTGGAGGCGGAATGGCACTCATTTTATTCCTGATAGCGTTACTGTTTCCCAATCAGATGATCGGGATTATGACCAATGATGCAGCCGTTGCAGAGGAAGCGGTCAAATACCTGCAAATTATCTGTTTTACTTATATCCTGTTTTCAATTACCAATATGCTAGCGTCTTCGCTGCGTTCGATTGGCATTGTAAAAATTGGTTATATCATTGCAGGCTCCACACTCTGCATCAATATCGTGTTGAATTACATCCTGATTTATGGACATTTCGGCGCACCTGCTTTGGGCGTCCGTGGTGCAGCCGTCGCAACACTGGTTTCCCGTACCATGGAGCTGTTGATTGTGATCTGGTTCCTGAAATTCCGGGAGCATACCCTGAATCTGAACCTGAAGAAGCTGATTTTCATTGACAAGCAGTATATGACGGATTATATCCGTATTTCCCTGCCGCTGCTCATTACACAGGCTTTGTGGGGAATCAATTCCATTGCACAGACTGCGATCATCGGGAATATGGAGGATTCTGCATCGATTCTGCCTGCCAATTCGATTTCTGTCATTGTTTATCAGATTATTTCTGTTATCGGTTATGGTGCATCCAGCGCGGCTGCGATTGTCACCGGCAAGACGTTGGGCGAGCATGAGCAGGATCCTGTGGAAGGGATTAAGCCTTTGCTCCATTCCCTGCAGATTCTGTTCCTCGTCATTGGCATTATTACCGGCATTGTTCTGTACCTGTCCCAGTGGCCGATTATGCTGATTTATAACACGCTGACGCCACGTGCTGCACAGCTGACCCGTCAGTTTATCGCCGTTTTGGCAGTGACAACTGTGGGCACCTGCTATCAGATGGCAACCGACTGCGGTTTCCTGCGTGCTGGCGGCGATACCCGTTTCTCCATGATCAATAACAATATCTGGACATGGCTTATCTGCCTGCCCTCTGCGTTCCTGGCCGCATTTGTGTTCCATTTCCCGCCGGTTGTTGTGTTCTTCTGCTTAAAGATGGATCAGCTCGGCAAATGCCCGGTTGTTTATCTGAGAGCGAAATCCTATAAGTGGATTCATCAGGTAACAAGATAAGAATCATACTGAAGAAAGCTGCTCTGAAAAATGGGCAGCTTTTTTTTCGATGAAGATGCAACCAAAGTGTAGGTTTTCCTACTATAATAATAAAGGGAGGCGCAGGCATGGAGGATAGAGAAATTATAAAACTGTATTGGGAAAGAAATGAAAGGGCAATCGCGGAAACATCTGAAAAATACGGACGGTACTGCTATGCTATCGCGTGGAATATCCTGCATCGCCGGGAGGATGCCGAGGAATGTGAAAATGATACATATCTTGCTGCTTGGAAAGCGATGCCGCCGAAATGTCCATCGCGGCTGTCTGTTTTTCTGGGGAAAATAACACGGAATATTGCGCTGGATTATTATGATTACCATATGGCACAAAAACGCAGCGGAACCGTTGTAGAGCTGCTGTCGGAGTTTTCGGAATGTGTAGCTGATACAAGGCTGACAGAACATGCGCTGGAAGCAAAGGAAACCGCAGCAGGTATCAGCCGGTTTCTCAGGCAGCAAAACAGCCTGAACCGTATGATTTTTGTGCGGCGATACTGGTATGCGGATTCTATCGCGGATATTGCCGACAGATTTAAAATTTCACAAAGCAAAGTAAAAACAAGTCTGTTTCGGACAAGGAAAAAGCTGCGTGAGTATCTGGAAACGGAGGACGTGCTGTTATGAAAGAAAAGAAGCTTTTGCGCACCATTGGGGATATTGATCAGGAGCTGATAGCAGAAGCGGATGGTATTCGGGTAAAAAAGCGGAAATATGGCTGGATAACCGCTGCTGTATGCGCTATACTGATGATTGCAGCAGGTTATGCGGTATGGTTTGGAAAAAACACGCCGCAAAATCAAGAGCCAGCGGCTGAATGGCAGCTGGAACACTCGGCCGGAGATATCCGGGTTACGGAAATCACAGATCCTCCTGAGATGGGAGGCAGTTCCCTGCTGGCGTATATGACAGAGGATGAATTGGTTACACAGAATGATACCAGTATTTTCCGTGGGACTGTTGAGAACATACAGAATATTTGTGTTACAAGCGGCGACGGAGCATATTATTATGGCATCATAACAATCAACGTGCGTGAGATTTACCGTGATCTTGGCGGATGTGAAGCCGGACAGAAAATCCGCATTCTGACGGACCCGATTCATCTGGATGGTGTGGGAACAGAGGATATGGATGTTATCAAGCAGGTTCAGACTGGCATGGAGGGCATTTTTATAGCACGCGCCTATGCAGAGAATGAAACTTATGAATTGGACAATGGCCTGTTGTTCTGGACAGATCTTGCAGACTGTGAACTGCCGGACGGCATACGGTATGCATTTTTACAGATGGATGGCTATGTTCTGTATGATAAGAATGCATACCCTTCTGTATTTGCGGCCGAGCCGCAGGATTTGGAAGGCCAGACGCTGGATGATGTTGCCGCTGTGATAGAAAAAATGCTGCAGAAATAAACAACGAGGAGATTTCATATGAAGCTGACGATGCTGGGAACTGGCAATGCAATGGTAACGGAATGCTACAATACCTGTTTTGTCCTGAGCGATAACGGACAGGATTTTATGATAGATGGCGGTGGCGGCAATACCATCCTGCACCAGCTGAAGGAAGCAGGTATTGACTGGCGGAATATCCGGGATATTTTTGTAACACATAAGCACGTGGATCATCTGATGGGGATTATCTGGATGGTACGCATGATCTGCCAGCATATGCATCAGGGACAATATGATGGAGAAGCGAACATTTATGGTCATGAAGAGGTCATTGAACTGATTGAAAAGATTTCCAAAATGCTGCTGTCTAAAAAGCACACAAAGATGCTGGGCAAACACCTGCACCTGATTGCTGTAAAGGATGGGGAAACCCGCAGCATTCAGGGCAAAAAAGTTACGTTCTTTGATATCCAGTCCACCAAGGCGAAGCAGTTCGGCTTTACCATGGAGCTGAACGATGGAGAGAAACTGACCTGCTGCGGAGATGAGCCGTATCGGGAATGTGAAAAACAATATGCAGAAAACAGCACATGGCTGTTGCATGAAGCCTTTTGCCTGGATGGACAGGCAGATATCTTCCACCCATATGAGAAACAGCATTCGACTGTAAAAGATGCCTGTGAGAAGGCAGAGCAGCTCGGCGTGAAGAACCTGGTGCTGTATCACACGGAGGATAACAATATAAAGAACAGAAAAGCATTGTACGAAGCGGAAGGAAAGCAGTATTTTCATGGGAAGCTGTACATTCCAGATGATTTAGAAACATTGGAGATATAAAGCAAAAGCCTGTTCCATATGGAACAGGCTTTTTCAGATAGATTCACATTTCAGTTTCCGGTATACTGTCAGGTACATCGTAGTAAAACAGGCACAGCCGCCGAGCAGATTGGAAATCGGTTCTGCCAAAAAAACGCCATTCACACCGAGGCCAGCGACATAGGGCAGAGTCAAGGTAAGCGGTATGACCACAATGCCTTTTCGGAAAATCGAGAAGAAAATGGCATAACGGGATTTGCCGAGGGCTGTGAAGACAGACTGCCCGGAGAACTGCAGCGCCATCAAAAAGAATCCAAAGAAATACAGATGCATGGATGGTACACCGGCAGCAGTCAAAGCCGGGTCCGTATTAAAAATGTGGATGAAAAAGTGTGGGAACAGGGAAATGACACCCCAGACGGCGAGGGAATATACAATCAGCATGATGGACATGAATTTGATCGCCTGTTTCACACGGCTGTACAGCTGGGCACCGTAATTGAAGCTGATGACTGGCTGAGAACTGCTGGATATACCGTTGATCGGCAGCATGATAATCTCACGTATGGAATTGAGCACCGTCATAACGCCGACATACAAATCTCCGCCGAAGAACTGCAGAGAGCTGTTGCAGGCTATCTGCACGAGGCTGTTGGTGACGCTCATGGTAAAGCCGGAAAGACCCAGCGTCAGGATTTGCTTCACCCGTTTTGCCTGCAGGCGGAGACATTCCGGCTTGAGCCGGAGCAATGTCTTCGGGCCGGTGAGAAAACGCAGTGTCCACAATGCAGCTGTAAGCTGGGAAATTACTGTAGCACAGGCAGCGCCCTGCACGCCCATATGCAGGGCGAAAATGAAAATCGGGTCTAAAATCAGGTTGAATACTGCGCCGATGACAACTGTGAGCATACCGGTTTGGCCGAAGCCCTGTGCATTGATAAAATAATTCAGACCAAGCGACAGCATGACAAACACATTGCCCAGCAGGTAAATGGTGATATAGGACATAGAATAGGGCAACGTCACCTCGCTGGCGCCAAGGGCGAGCAGCATAGGACGGCGGATGAGCAACCCGATCACCGTCAGGCTCAAACCAAAGCAGAGCAGCAGAGTCAGGCTGTTGCCCATAATTGCTTCTGCTTCTGCGTCCTTTCCAGCGCCGCGTTTCATGGAGAACAGCGGTGCGCCGCCGGTTCCCACGAGATTTGCAAATGCAAGGACAATGGTGATGACTGGAAAGCAAACGCCAAGGCCAGTCAGGGCGTTGGTTGCATCCGCGCCAATACGTCCGATATAAATGCGGTCGACGATGTTGTACAGTACATTGACAAGCTGTGCAAGCGTCATAGGGACAGCAAGACGGATGATATTGGATGAGATACTGCCTTTGGAAAAATCATTGTTCGTCTGAACGTTCAAAATAAAAGCTTCCTTTCACAATCCGTTTGCAGTTATTATAGCACGCATGTCCATCCCGTGCAAAAAGGTATCGGTACTTGAAGCAGCCCCGCAGCTTACCGTAAACTGCGGGGCTTTGATATATTCGGATATTGTCTGTATCAGAAGCGGAAATCACGCTGTCCGAGGTGAATGTTGGAAATATATTCTGCAGCTTTTGCACGAACCTGCTCGTTCGGGATTGTCTGCAGCTCCTTTTCAATCAGCGCTTCACCGATAGCCTTTGTCTCCGGCGAAGCATAGTCCTCGAGATATTCCTTCAGGGTCATCAATGCGTTTGGATGGCAGCAGTTGACGATCTGTTTGCTCTTCAGCAGAGCCATGAAACGGTCGCCAGTGCGGCCTGCGCGGTAACATGCAGTACAGAAGCTCGGGACATAGCCGAGATCCATCAGCCAGTGCACAACCTCATCCAGCGTGCGGCGGTCGTCTACATCAAACTGTGCGGTATCCTCCGGGCGTTCCTCGTCGGTGTAGCCGCCGACAGAAGTACGGGAACCGCCGCTGATCTGGGAGACACCCAGGTTCAGGACACGCTCACGGCTCTGCTGGCTCTCACGGGTGGAAACAATCATACCGGTGTAAGGAACTGCAATGCGGATACATGCGACGATCTTGGCAAACAGATCATCGGAAATACCATTGTCGAATACATCGGGATCAATATCGTCTGCACGGCGCAGGCGCGGTACACTGATGGTATGTGGACCGACACCCTTATATGCTTCCAGATGCTCTGCATGCATGATGATGCCGGTAAAGTCATAGCGGTAGTTGTTCAGACCAAACAGGACGCCCAGGCCAACATCATCGATGCCGCCTTCCATTGCGCGGTCCATGGCCTCCGTATGATAAGCGTAGTCCGACTTCGGGCCGGACGGATGCAGGGCTTCATAGGACTCCTTGTTATAGGTTTCCTGGAACAGAATATAGGTGCCGATGCCAGCATCCTTGAGCTTGGTATAGTTTTCAACTGTAGTAGCCGCGATATTGACGTTAACGCGGCGGATTGCACCATTTTTATGCTTGATGCTGTAAATGGTCTGAATGGATTCCAGAATATATTCCAGCGGATTGTGAACCGGGTCTTCACCGGATTCGATGGCAAGACGCTTGTGCCCCATATCCTGCAGTGCCATAACCTCCTGACGGATTTCCTCCTGCGTCAGCTTTTTGCGCGGGATATGGCGGTTCTTTGCATGATATGGACAGTATTCACAGCCATTGATGCAGTAGTTGGACAGATACAGCGGGGCAAACATAACGATACGGTTGCCATAGAATTCTTCTTTGATTTCGCGGGCAAGCGCATAGATTTCCTCATTCTTATCTTCCAGATCACAGTCCAGCAGGACAATCGCTTCCTTATGGGAAATGCCCTTCATTTTGCGGGCTTTTTCAAGAATCTGATCGATTAGCTCACGGTTATGCTTGTTTGCTTCCGCATAGGCAAGACATTCTCGGATTTCCTCATCACTGATAAATTCCTCTGCTTTTGGGGACATCACATTGTACATGATATTTTACCTCCTGATATAAGGTGCGCAAGATCAGATTTTTGAATACACGGCTTTGGCAGTCATGCCATCCAGCATACCGATTTTACCGGATATAGCGCTGATGATATCGGTGGGGGCATCCAAAGCAATGCTGATCAGCGAAATGCCTCTTTTTTCATAGGGGATACCCATCCGTCCGATGATATACTGTCTGTACTGATGTAAAATCTGGTTCAGCTGTTCTACCTGTGCGGGATCTTCCACAACAATAGCCAGCATTGCAACACGAGTCTGTTCCATGTGTTTTCATCCTTTCTGACATCAAAAACATCCCTGCACCGAGGCACAGGGATGTAAATGTTCGACAGAATAACGTCACGGTATAGGGATGAAAGCGGGCATATCGTGCTGCATGTCTTTTCCGTCAGGCAAATATCTCCTTGCAGATCGGTACATTTGTGGCTAAAAAACGGTTTGCGGTAAGAACTGATCTATCCGCGTACCTGTATTTTATACAGTATACCACCAAATAAGGAAAAGTACAATGCTTTCATCCTACAGTAGTGTCAGGCATAAATCGTGACTTTTGTGCCGACACGGCAGTATTTCCAGAGGATATCCATGACCTGGTTGTTGACCGCAACGCAGCCGGTTGTCCAGTCTGTCTGGCCACCGAGATTGCCTTTCTGGCCGTGGATCATGATCTGGCCGCCGAGCTTGGTATACCAGTTCGGAACCTGTCCGGCATTGAGGGCGGAAATGATATCGTCATATTCCTCCTGTGTAATCAGCCCGGAATCCAGACCGCGCTGGGCGTCATTGGCGTTGGGATAGTTCAGGCCGAGTGCAAGATAATAGTTGCTGTTGTTGTTGAGGACACAAACCTCGTATTCACCCTCCGGGTTGCGTTTGTCGCCTTCCTGCTGCTTGGCTCCTTCTGTGTAATGGGAAGCAAGGCCGACGGTATACTGCGCAATGATGGCGTCACCGTTATATAGGGTCAGCAGGTGCTTGGATTTTTCCACGACGATGGAAACATCGGTCGCTTCTTCCGGAGAAAGGGAGGGCTCCTTGATCGGAAGCTCTTCATGTACAATCCATTGGCCGCCGTCGATTTCTACGGTGCTGCTGGTTTCCTGCTCTGTTGTGGTGTTCTCTTCCGCTTCTGCGGGTTTGTTTTTTTCCAGAGTAGTTTCTGCGGAGCCGATGTCCGTAGCCTTACTGTAGCTTTGGGTTTCCGACAGTGTCAGTACGCTGGTAAGGAAAGCTGCACGGCCAATTATCGCAACAGCTGCAGTGGCAACAATGCAACATGCAACTACTGGGATGAATTTGAGCTTTGAAAAAGATTTTTTCTGTTTTTTCATTGCAAATCTCCATTCATGTCATGATACAGCGAAACTCGTATGCTTTACCATTATAAATCGAATCGGGCAGTACGTCAATTCCTGAAAGCGGGTGAAATTGTACAAAAAAAGCGCCGTTTTTATAAAATCAGCGCTTTTTTTGTAGAAGGCGAATAAAAATCAGGGATTATGAACTTCTGTCCGGTGCAAAATGTTCTGTTTCCAGATGCATTTCAAAACGGACGCGGTCAGCGATGGTAAGAATAAACTCACGGTTTGCGGGACGGCGGACCGAGCTGAAACCGGACATTTTTCCATTGGAGCGCTTCCATGCGATCTCAATAGCGTTGCGGATATCCCGTTCTACGCTCGTCCATGTGGTGTCATATTTCTTTGCAACAGCCGGGTAAAGGATTTTTGTGACGGAATCCGCCATAGACGGGTCATTCAGCGTCATCAAGATACATTCCCGTGCAAAGCGATAGCCCGCAACATGTGCCGGGAGCCGCAGGCTGCTCATAATTTGTGTGATACGCATGGAAATGTCGTGTTGGGTCGGATGGATATTCGCTCGCAGGGAAACATACCTCGATGAAGAACCATATCGGGAAACCAGGTCAATCAGGGCAGCCGTTTCAATCGGCTTGCGCAGGAAAAAACAGACGCCGAGCCGGTCACATTCGGCAACTGTTTCCGGAGAGGCAAAGGCGGACAGTACATAAACTGCGGGACGGTTTTCGGAAGGGAGCTGATTCAGTTCGTTTAGAATCGTCAGCGTATTGATGCCGGGAAGCATAAGGTCGATGAGCAGCACATCAGGCTTCTTACACCGGATTGCATCCATAAGCCCGATACCTGATGTATAAATGCCGATGACAGATAATCCGCTGGATGGTGGTATTGCTGCGCACAGAAGCTGCGAAAATGTGCTGTCTTCGGATGCAATGATCATCTGCGTAACGGGTAACATATTTCATTCCTCGCTTTTCTCAAAAAGTATCTTTCATATGTTTTATTATATCGTAGGTTATTTTGGCGGACAAGTCCGGAAAATACATAAAAATTTCCGACACATATTTCAGTCGACAATGCAAAATTCGGTGTTAAATGTAAAATATGTAACAAAAATGTGTATATTTTGAGCGAATAAAACCTTTTGACAGGAAAAGACAGAATGTAGCAAAATGACGAATCGACAACATAAAAATTTATCGACATTATTCGACAAAGGAGACATAAAAAGCAGATTTCCGCACATCACTGTGGGAAATCTGCTCAATTTGTCTATAGCATTAATTCTTCTTGGAAATCAGCGCTGAAACCTTGTTGTAAACGTCGATAACCTCTGTCGACGGAGCCGGAGTAACCAGGCTGACAATGACATTTACAATCAATGCAACAACAAATGCTGGAAGCAGTTCGTAAATTGCAAATGCACCGCCAAGGGTAGCAATACCAAACTTCCAGACGAATACCATAACGCCGCCTGCAACCATGCCTGCCAGAGCGCCATAAAGGTTAGAACGCTTCCAGAACAGGGCAAGCAGGACGATTGGGCCAAAGGTTGCACCGAAGCCAGCCCATGCAAACGATACAATGCGAAATACAGAGCTGTTTGGGTCACGTGCCAGGAATACGGCAATGATGGAGATGACAACAACGGTCAGACGAGCTGCCAGAATACTCTGCTTCTGCGTCAGTTTTACGCCGAACAGATCCTGCAGCAGATTCTGAGAGAAGCTGGAGGAAGCTGCCAGCAGCTGGGAATCGGCGGTAGACATAGTAGCAGCCAGGATGCCAGCGAGAATAACACCTGCAATAATAGCAGCCAGAACGCCATGCCCGCTAATCAGCTGTGCAATATTAATGATGATTCTTTCGGAATCCTCCAAAGCTGGCAGAGTACCAGCCTTGGTCATAGCCAGGCCAACGATACCGATGAATACGGCAACTGCCATCGAGATTACAACCCAGACGGTTGCAATACGGCGGGAGGTCTTGAGCTTATTCTCATCCTCTGTTGCCATAAAGCGCAGCAGCACATGCGGCATGCCGAAGTAGCCGAGGCCCCATGCCAGCATGGAAGCGGAGGTCAAAGCACCGTAAACCGAAGAAGTACCGGTTTCCGGGTCGTAAATATTGGTCAGGCTCAGATAACCCGGCAGGGACTGCGCATTGGTCATAACAGCATCTATGCCGCCTGCAGAGCTAATCCCATAGAATACAACGACAATCAGTGCAATGGTCATAACGATGGACTGAATCAAGTCGGTTGTGCTCGCTGCAAGGAAACCGCCCAGCGCACAATAACCAACGATAATAGCGGCACTGACAACCATAGCAACCATATAATCTACACCGAACAGCTGATTAAACAGCTTGCCGCAGGCAGAGAAGCCGGAAGCGGTATACGGGATAAAGAAGATGATGATAATGACTGCTGCTACGGAAGACAGCACGTGCTTCTTATCACCATAGCGGTCAGAGAAGAAGTCAGGAATGGTGATGGAATTGGTTGTATGTGTGTAAATACGGATGCGGCGTGCAACAATCAGCCAGTTGAGATATGTACCGATCGCAAGTCCAATTGCAGTCCAGGCAGCATCTGCGATACCGGTCAGATAAGCAACACCCGGAAGACCCATCAGCAGCCAGCTGCTCATGTCAGAAGCTTCGGCGCTCATCGCCGTTACCAGCGGGCCGAGCTTGCGTCCTCCAAGATAGAAATCATCGGTGTTTTTGTTCCTGCGGGAGAAACGAAAACCGATGTACAGCATCATTGCCAGATAAATGATGATAGCAATGACGATAATTGTGGTTGACATTTCACTTACTCCTTTATAATAGAATGCCTGTAAAAACGATACTTATACATTTTAGCATAGAAAAAAGTAAACGAAAATATGAACTCAATACTAGAATGAAGTCTGGACTATAAATTCAACTATACAATAAAATCAAAACTTTTTTGCGTTGAAAAAGGAAAAAATAAAAATTAAACGACTTTATACGTATTTAAAAACATAGGAAGTATTGTACCGGAATACTGATAAAGAGAATAATCTCCGTTGCATATACACCAGTCATAAATCATAGCGCGTTCCAGCATAGCATATGCCTTGACGATCTCGTTGACGGAGACATCTGTGCGCATCTGTCCGCGTTTCTGTCCCTCCATGACGATTTTGCGCAGGACACGGTAATAGGTGCGGCCCTGATTCAGCAGATGACGGTCGCCGAACGTGACCAGCTGGGAGGAATACATCTGCGCCAGCAGATCCATTGGAATGCTGTTTTCGATCATCAGAAACAGCTCGTGGTTGAGATACATCAGCTTATCGAAGCTGTTCATTTCCGGATCGATTTCCTGCATCAGCTGTTCATATTTTGCATCAAATAAATAGGATAGGGAAGAGAGCAGGGCGTCCTTGCTTCCAAAATAGTGGTAAAATGAGCCTTTGGAGGTTTCCGAACGCTCAACAATGTCATCAATGGTAGTTTCCTCATAGCCCTGTTCATAAAACAGTGCCCAGGCGGCATCCACAATGCGTCCTTTTGTGTTTCTCGGGTCTTTTTTCGCCATACAGCAGATTCCTCCTTTTTCTCTATTATAGAACGTGGAAAAGGTGCGAAACAAGGGGAATTCCCTGTTTTATAACCGTTTTTGCAAATTTGTTTACAAAATATTTCCTTGGTTGTTCATGACTTGTTCACATTAAATCGGTATAATATAATTAAAATGAATCAATGTATCGGGTTTTATCTTTGAAAAAGATAAGAAATTAGTGAAGATATACTACTATTTTTGAGGGAAACATAAAGATTGGATCCGATACGTTCCGAAAAATAACAGAGAAAGGAGATAACAGCATGCAGCAGGAAAAGTATCATATTTTTTTCGATAGTCCGGCGGGGCTGCTTTCCGGTTCGTTGGATCTGTGTCAGACAGAGGCAGGCGTGACCGGGTATCTTATTATGATGGGCCATGGGACAAATATTACAGAGGGAAAGATGGTAGATGATGTACGGGATTTTTGCGGCAGTATCTGGTTTGAAGACCAGGAAGTAGATTTCCATGCCAATGGGGTACTGGAAGACGGCATGCTGGAGCTGGATGTCTACATTGATTCGCGGCAATTTGCACTGACTGGCTTTCCAGTACGCTGTTAACCACCATTGCAAGACGCGCCGGGGATTGGTATAATAGAGACAGTTCTATTATATATAACAGGAGGCAGATTGCATGGCACGCACCAGCAGTATCGAACGAAATACAAACGAAACAAAAATTAAACTGGATTTTCATATTGATGGTACAGGTAAGGCGGATATTGACAGCGGCGTTGGATTTTTTGACCACATGATGAACGGGTTTGCACGCCACGGCCTGTTTGATGTCAAGTTAAAGGTGAATGGGGATCTTGAGGTTGACTGTCATCATACCATTGAGGATACCGGCATCGTGCTGGGCAATGCAATCCGCGAAGCAGTCGGGGACAAGAAAGGTATCAAGCGGTATGGCTCCTGTATCCTTCCAATGGATGAAGCGCTGGTGCTGTGTGCCGTTGACCTGTCCGGCAGACCGTATCTCGTATTTGATGCAGCGTTTACGGCAGACCGCTGCGGTGATATGGATACCGAAATGGCACGTGAATTTTTCTATGCCGTTTCCTATGCCGGCGCCATGAACCTGCATATTAAAGTATTATATGGCTCCAACAACCATCATATAATGGAAGCAATGTTTAAGGCATTTGCCAAGGCGCTTGATGCGGCAACTATGTATGATGAACGCATCACAGATGTACTTTCTACAAAGGGAACATTATAATCTGAATATTGTGGCAGAGAAATCAATCCCGGTTATGCGTGTGCATACCGGGATTTTTTGTGTCTCTGCTCACCGGACAGTGGTATGCCTATAGCCTGATAATCTTGGTTGCAATCGATTCCTGGAAAGCCTTATCGTGCTCGACAAATACCATGGAGGGAGAAAAATCCTTCAGCAGCTGTTCGATCTGCATACGTGAATAAATGTCGATAAAGTTCAACGGTTCATCCCACACATATAGGTGTGCTTTCGTACAGAGGCTCTGGGCAATCAGTACCTTTTTCTTTTGCCCGCCGGAAAAGTCCCGCATATCTTTTTCAAATTGTATGCGCTCGAAATCCATCTTTCGCAGAATCGCCTTGAACAGACTTTCGTCTATGTGATTTTCTTTGGCAAAATCTGTTAAAGAGCCATGCAGATATGAGGTGTCCTGTGGTACATAAGAAATCACAAGGCCGGAACCTCTGTGTATGGTACCAGTATATGCAATGGGCTGTCCAGTCAGAAGCTTCAACAGGCTGCTTTTGCCGCTTCCATTTTTTCCTTCCAAAATAATCCGATCACCGCGTTTTACGGCAAAAGAAACCGGAGCGCAAACCGGATTGCTGTCATAGCTGACTGCAACATCGGAAAAAGATATCAGCGTATCCGTATGATAGGAAAGCGGCGACAGCTTGAGGTTTTCCATGGTTTCGATATTCTTCAACAGACCCGATTGCTGCTCGATTGCCCGCTGATGCCTTGCTTCGCAGGACTTTGCCCGTTTCATCATTTTAGCAGCCTTGTGACCGACATATCCCTTATCTGCTGCGCCAATCTTGGATGCTTCGACGCGGTCAGACCAGACCGCAGAGCGCCTTGCCGCCTGCTGTAAATGCCGGATATCTTTTTGCAGGCGTTCCTGCTGAGTCTGTTCAAACTGCTGCTGCCGCTGAAAATTTGTCATCCACGATGAGAAATTTCCGCTCTGCACGTCAATATTTGTTCTGTTAAGGGATATTATATGGTCAACACATCCGTCTAAAAAGTGGCGGTCATGGGAGACCAGAATAAATCCCTTTTTCTTCCGCAGATAGGCAGAAACCAGTTCTCTTGCTTTGGTATCCAAATGGTTGGTCGGTTCATCAATCAGCAGGAAATGCCCTTCGTTTAGAAAAAGGGCGGTCAGTAAGACCTTAGTCTGTTCTCCGTTGGACAGCGTTTCAAATGGACGCCAGAGTACGCTGACATCCACATCGAGATAAGACAATTCCCGCATCAATTCCCATTCCTCGGCAAGTGGGCATATTTCCAGCAGGATAGTTTCCGTAATCCTGCTTTGCTCCGCAACCGGATATGGAAAGTAATCAAACTGTACAGAGGATATGATTTTTCCGCTGTATTCCTGTTTGCCGAGCAGCAGGTTGAGAAAGGTTGTTTTTCCTCTGCCATTCCTGCCGATAAAGCCGAGTTTCCAATCTGTATCGATTTGAAAACTGACATCCTCAAAAATATTATCATAACTTGAAGCATAGGAAAATGTAAGATTTTCTACTTGAATCATTGACATTTTGCATCATCTCCTTGATCGAAACAAAAAATAAAAGCTGCAGGAAAATCAATTCCTGCAGCTCATCATAGCAAAACATACCGCTCCCGGAGGCAGCGGCAAAATGATAGTATGAGTGGATTCATTGATACTTTTCCTGCAATGGCGCAGCAGTATGATAAATGTACAATACGGCTGCATATTCCAATTTTATCTGCAAGAAAAGCGAATCATTATTCCACCTCGTTTGTTTGAATTTTATATGAGTATAGCACGATTGGAGGAAACAATCAAGAGCATATAGGGAAAGCTGTAACCCTGTGATAGTTTCCATTTCAGCCCTGTCCTTCCGGGTAATGACAAATGAAAAGGGAGGCATCTTCCATGCGGAGTGCCTCCCCTTTTGGTAGGAGAATAGGAAAATTAATGTATTATGAGTGAAATTGGTAAGGATTTAACAAATTAATAGGTTCTGATTACCGGAGCAATCGCTGCCAGAGAAATCTCAGCATTGTGACGGATTTTGGAAACAGAATCACGCTGTGTATACAAATTTGGTACACGCGCGCTATTTGAACCTGTATAAAGAAGTGTATTCAACTGGTCGCGGGAACCGGATTTGCTGATCTGATGGATTTCACTTAATAATCCCATAGCGGGCACCTCCTTTGTTACTTGGTGTATCTTTGTTTTGTTGGCATTATAATACTCCTTTTGGTTTTGTTTGTCATGTTACAAAGTGTATAAAAATTCCGATTGGAACCATAGTATTTTAAGAATGTTTCACAGATTTGCATTTGAATGTTTGGCCTAAATGGATAAAATAACAATGGGATTTCATCCAAAATAGAGTATAGCTGGAGAAAATGACGAAAAAATTGGATAAAACGGAGAGGAAAAAAGAAAAAATACGGATAAAAAATTATTGCAGCGTTGGCGCTTTTTATTTCTGACAGAACATGATATCATGAATACAGACAAAAGGAGTTGGTTTGTATGGCAGTTTTGACAAACTTGCAGCCGTCAGGCGTATTTCAAATTTTTGAACAGATCTGTGCAATCCCGCACGGTTCACGCAACACAAAGGCAATCAGTGATTTCTGTGTGCAGTTTGCACAGCAGCGAGGTCTGCGTTGCATACAGGATGACAGCAATAACGTGATTATCTTTGCGCCGGCAACCGCTGGCATGGAACAGTCACAGCCTGTGATGCTGCAGGGCCACTTAGATATGGTATGCGAAAAGACACCGGATTGTGACATTGATATGCAGACAGAAAGTCTGCGTTTGCAGACGGACGGCGAATGGATTTGGGCCGAGGATACCACACTGGGTGGTGACGACGGTATTGCTGTGGCATACGCGCTGGCAATTCTGGATGCGGCGGATATTCCGCATCCGCCGCTGGAGATTCTACTGACAGTAGACGAAGAGATCGGTATGCTGGGTGCAGCAGCGATTGATCTGTCAGAGGTAAAAGCACGCAGAGTATTGAATATTGATTCTGAGGAGGAGGGCATCCTGCTGGCAAGCTGTGCCGGAGGGGCTACTGCAAGCTGTCATATTCCATTGATGTGGACGCTGAAGAAGGGTCTGCGTGTATCGGTTAAGCTGACAGGACTGCGGGGCGGACATTCCGGTACGGAAATCAATAAGGGCCTTGGAAATTCCAATCAGCTCATGGGACGTTTCCTGAATGAAATGGATGCAGAGTTTGCCTATGCCCTTTGTGCAGTAAGCGGAGGTTTGAAAGACAATGCCATCGCCAGGGAATCCACGGCAGATGTCGTCATCGTGCCGGAACGCCTGAATGATCTGTGCGCATTTGCGGCAAAGCAGCAGGCAGTTTACCGCGCGGAATACGCCGAAGCTGACCCGGATATTGCGATTGAAGTTACACCGCTGACGGAAGATACCTTTGAGACTATGATGGGTGACTGTCGCAGAAGCGTACTGTCAGCCCTGCAGCAGGTACCGAACGGTGTACAGAAGATGAGCAGTGATATCGAGGGCCTTGTCCAGACGTCGCTGAATTTGGGTATCCTTACGGTGGATTTCCGCGGTATGCATATGACATTTTCTGTCCGCAGCAGCGTGAATACGGAAAAACAGGAGCTGCTTCAGCAGCTTGCAGATATCTGCGGACGTTTGGGCGGATACTGTGAGGTCATGGGTGAATATCCGGCATGGGAATACAAGCAGGATTCCAAACTGCGGGAGATCATGGTAGATGTATATACAAAGCAGTATGGAAAGCCGCCAGTTGTGCAAGCAATCCATGCAGGACTGGAATGCGGCCTGCTGTCTGGAAAACTCGATCATCTGGACTGTATTTCCTTCGGGCCGGATATTTTGGAAATCCATACAACCAGGGAAAAACTGTCTGTCCCATCTGCCCAGCGGACATGGAAGTTTCTGCTGGGTGTGTTGGAAGCGTGTGGTAAATGAAAAAAATCCCTCTTCATCAACTGAAGGGGGATTTTTTTCGTAGTAGCTTTACTGCTTTACCTGCTTCATGGAAAGCCCGATGCGCTTTTTATTGACATCAACAGATAGCACAACCGCTTTGACAATATCACCGACGCGGACAACATCGGATGGATGCTTGACAAATTTGTTCGATAGCTGGGAGATATGTACCAGCCCATCCTCGTGAACACCGATATCTACAAATGCACCGAAATCACATACATTGCGTACAGTGCCGACAACTTCCATCCCTGGTTTGAGATGGTCAAGTGTCATAATGTCCGCGCTGCGCAGCAGGGGGGCGGGTAGTTCATCACGCGGGTCACGCCCCGGCTTCTGCAATTCTTCGGCAATATCCGTCAAGGTCGGAATGCCAATGCCGCAGCGCTTGGCAAGTTCGCTCTTGCCGATGGTTTTCATACGTTTGTTCAGGTCAGATAACTGGTGGTCTTTGACATCTGCTTCGGTATAACCACATAACTGCAGCAGCATCTTTGCAGCTGGATAGGATTCGGGATGCACAGCTGTGTGGTCGAGCACTTCGTCACTTTCCGCAACGCGCAGGAAACCGGCACATTGTTCAAATGCCTTGGGGCCGAGCTTGGAAACCTTTAAAAGCTGTTTTCGGGAGGAAAAAGCACCATTTTCCTGGCGGTATGCGGTAATATTCTTTGCAATGACAGGTGTAATGCCTGCAATATGCTCCAGAAGGGATGGAGAAGCCGTGTTTAAGTCAATGCCTACGGCATTGACACAGTCTTCCACAACACCGTCCAGTGCCTGAGACAGGCGTGCCTGCGGCATATCGTGCTGATATTGCCCGACGCCGATTGCTTTTGGGTCAATTTTTACCAGCTCTGCCAATGGGTCCTGCAAACGGCGTGCAATGGACACTGCGGAGCGCAGGGAGACATCATAATCCGGAAATTCCTGTGCCCCCAATTTGGATGCGGAATAGACAGAAGCTCCCGCCTCACTGACAACCATATATGAGATTGGCAGTCCGGTTTTCCGAATGAAATCCGTCAAAAACTGTTCGGATTCCCGGCTTGCAGTGCCGTTTCCAAGTGCGGCACGAGTGACATGGTGTTTTCTGCACAGTGCTTCGAGCTTTTGCATGGATTCTTCGGTCTTGCTGTGCGGAGGTGTGGGGTAAATCACAGCGGTATCCAGTACAGCGCCGGTTTCATCTACCACAGCTAACTTGCAGCCGGTGCGATATGCTGGATCAAAGCCTAATGTTACGTTATTTTTCATAGGCGGCTGCATGAGCAGCGGACGTAAATTCAAAGCAAAGGTGGAAATTGCCTGTTCATTTGCATCGTCCGTCAATTCCTTGCGCAGCTCACGGCTCAAAGATGGGAACAGCAGGCGTTTCCACGCGTCCGAAGCCATTGAAGCGAGTTCGGTTTCATATGGATGCGGCTTGCGGAATACAGAGCGGGAAATTAGCTGTACGGCTGCATCTTCGTCACATATTATATCAATTTTCAGGATTTTTTCCCGTTCACCACGATTCAGTGCGAGAATCTGATGACTCTGTAAACGGCGGATCGGGCTGTGAAAATCGGCATACTGGGCATAAACGGTATCCTGTGCATCCTTGCCCAGGGCTGTCAGCTCACCAGTGGAACGAAGCAGCGCGCGGAGATGGGCGCGCAGGGGAGCATCCACAGAACAGTCTTCTGCCAGAATATCGAGTGCACCCTGTAAAGCGTCCTGTGCAGTGGGGAGGTCCTTGTCTGCGGATACAAATGCCTGTGCAAGCCGCTCTGCGGGTTGATTGGAGCCTTGGCGGAGCTGCTGTGCCAGCGCTTCCAGCCCCTTTTCCCGTGCAACGGATGCACGGGTTTTCCGCTTCGGACGGTAGGGAAGATACAGGTCTTCCACTTCTGTAAGGGCTTCTGCTTTTTCAATGGAAGCCTTGAGAGCAGGCGTAAGCTTGCCCTGCTCGTCAATGGCATGGATTACTTCTTCTTTGCGTTTTTCCAGACCACGAAGATAGGCAAGCCGGTCGGCCAGCTGGCGGATGACCTGGTCATCCATTGTACCGTGCATTTCTTTGCGGTAGCGTGCAATAAACGGTACTGTATTGCCCTCATCCAAAAGGGAAATAACATTTTCTACATGGTCAGTGTGCAGATTGAGTTCCTGTGCGAGTTTTACTGCAATATTCATAGTTTTTCATCACCGTAAGTAGTATACCATGTTTGTTTGCAGCTTTACAGGCTTTTTCCTCAATCAGCGGCAGATTTTCCCGCAGCACGCGAGATCATCCAAGCGGTAATCAATGAGACAAATGGTACGGTGAGCACGACGCCAAGGCTGGCAGAGATGCCCTGTATAATTTCAATAGC
Organism: Clostridia bacterium; assembly: GCA_021205365.1. Lineage (GTDB taxonomy): Bacteria > Bacillota > Clostridia > Oscillospirales > Butyricicoccaceae > Butyricicoccus_A. Next base: position 51,225 of record JAJPXP010000051.1, on the reverse strand, counting down.
GATGTCGTACATGTTGATAATCTGGGTATAAGCATACGCATACGCATAAAACAGAACAAGTGTGTTAATGGAACCACCAGCAAACGCAAGGATTAATGTGTTGGACATCGTTCCCATCATATCGCGCCCGACTGTCATGCCGGAACGGAATAATTCCCAGCCTGTCAGGCTCGGGTTTTTGTCGTGCAGTTCCTGCAGGGTAGAAGAAATAGACATGCTGACATCCATCACGGCACCGAGCGCTGCAATCAGGATGCCCGCAAACAGAAGTTCCCCTACTTCAATGCCTACCTGTTCCTGTATATAAATGAGATTTTCAATGTCAGATACGTTGTAACCGGTCACATGACTGAGTTTACCAAACACAAAGGCGATCAGGCCGGCAACCAGTACACCCATGACGGTGCCAATTACCGCGGCCGTCGCTTTGACGGAAAGTCCTGCTACCAGATACATTGTAACCAGCGTAGACGCAATGACAACAACGATGGCTGCAATTACGGGGGAAAATCCACGGTATATCATTGGCAGGAAAAAATAAAAGATACAGACGAAGGTAAACGCCAGCCCAAGAATGGAATACAGGCCCTGCCTTCCGCCGATGAGCCAGATTGTCAGTAAGAATAAGCCGATCATCAGATAAATTACAGGCTCCCGATAATATCCATATACGGAAGCGACAATTTCTCCATGGGATTCGTTTAGAATGACAACAACCTTCATTCCTTTTGTACAGTGGACACCGTACAGATAGGCAGACGAGCTGGTTGCCTCCACCGTTTCACCCACGTGTTCACCAGATAAAATTTTCAGCTGTACGGTCTGATTGCCGACATATACGCCGTCCAGCTGTTCGTTATCCTCCAAAACCGATACAACCTGTGCCTTGACAAAGCTGCGGCCTTCGTTTCCTATGAGCGGCTGACGGTCTACCCGTGACACGGTGTAAAAACAAGCTGCAACCAGAATGATTGCAAGCACGACCAACAACCGCTTCCATAGGCCTTTTTGTATGTTGTATTGTTTTCTGCTCATTTTTTGTTCGCTCCATAAAAAGCTGCCGGAGAACCGCAGTCCTCCGGCTTATTTCTTTTGTTTATCGTGTTGTATTATTTGATTGCATCGCTGTAATTGTTCAGAATCTGCGCTACCTGTGCACGTGTGGCATTGTTCTGCGGCGAAAGTGTTTCATTGGTGGTTCCTACCATGATGCCGTCTGCAACCGCCCAGCGCATGGCATCCTGTGCCCATCCGGAGATCATTCCTGCATCAGTATATCCGCCAAGGTCAGCGCGTGCAGTGGTATCCTTGCCAAGCGCATCGGCATATTTCTTCATCAGGACTGCGGACTGCTCGCGGGTCACGTCAGCAGCCGGGGCAAATTTTGTTTTGCTTACACCGGCAGTGACGTTATTCTGGTAGGCCCACAGAACTGCATTATAGTACCAGTCGCCCTTCTTTACATCGGTAAATGGCATTGTGCCGTCAACCTTCGGCTGGCCTGCCATATTATACAGAACCTGGACAAACATAGCGCGGGACATTGTCGTTTCCGGCGCAAAGGTGGTTGCACTGGTGCCTGCAAACAGCTTGTTCTGGTATGCATTGAAAACGGCGTCATAGTACCATGCATCACGGCTGACATCGGTAAACGGCAGTTGTGCATCCTCCGCATCGGTCTTTACGATGGTGAAGGTTTCATCGATTGGTTCGTCGGTATCTGTACGGTAGGTATTGATCGTGAAGCTTTCTTCATCGATATCGATAACCGAGTATGTCGGCACATCTTCCTGCCAGCGGTTTGCGATATAGGTTTGCATACGCGGCACCAGATCATAATACTTACTGCCCGAAGAGGAGTTTGCGGTCATATACAGAATGCCTTCCGGATTCACAACAACTTCACCATCGGTTTGCTCAACAGCATCTGCATCCATAACCGCATTCAAATAAGCGAGATATGCCTGCTCTGCTGGATCTGTGGTTGTCGGGATGATATTTTCCGGGGAGACAAAGCGTGTTTCTGGATTTTTACCTGCATCGATGTCGATATCGAGCATATCGCTGAAATCATCATCGGCATATTCCGTGGTTTTGACGCCGCCCTTGAGAATCTGGGAACGGGAGTATGCGTGGTCATGACCGGTGAGAACAACGTCAATGTCGTTTTCTTCAAAATATGGCACAAGCTGATAACGAAGGTTGGTGATTTCCGGTTCATTGGAATGCTCTGCCGAACCATAGATATCCTGATGCAGCGTGACGATGCGCCAAGTGGCATCCGGACATGCTGCAACTGCCTGCTCAATGAACTGCTTGTGTTCGGCGACGTTGGTATCCTGTGTGTTGAGCATGATGAACAGTGCATTTCCATACGTATAGTAATAATCGCCGCCGACAATGCCGTTGGAACCGAGTTCACTGTTATTTGCGGTGTTGAAGTGATAGGAATAGTTGATATTATCCGCGTCATGGTTGCCGACCGTGGTAGCTACCGGCATGGAATCGAGGACATCCGGGCACAGATAACCGGTATATTCTATTTCACTGTTGTTAGCATCCTTGTTCGGTGCTTTTTTCTTCGTGGTCTGAATCTGATCGCCTGCGGACAGTACAAAGCTTGCGTCCGGCGCCTGATTCAGTGCCTGCTCCAGCGTGTTGTTCCAGTTGAACGCATCGTTGCAGACAGCGGCAGACTGCGCAGCGTAAAATTCTTCTGTGTCCTCGCCTTTCAGTTCATTGGAAGAGCCGATCTGCGGGTCACCAACATAGATGAATGAAAAACCATCACTTTCATCCTGCACCTCGAAGGGAACCGGAATCTGGTCATCGATCTGGTAATAATACGTACCCGGTTCCAGATTTTCTGCGGTGACATGACAGATATAATATTGTGTGCCTGTGCTGTCCTTTGGCCCTGTTGTTCCATCTATGGTTGTATCTGTTGTCAGGCTCGACATCGCTTCGTCTAAAGCAACACGGAATTTGACATGCTGTGTCTTGGAATACCATGCAAAATTCATCTGGGTTTCGTCAGTACCAGGTGACAAGGATACCTGTGTCCAATCGTTTTTGATGCTCTCCCAATTCTTCTGCCACTGTTCATAAGCGCCGTTTGCGCCGGCAGAGGTACTTGCGGCATCCGTATGTCCATCCGGTGCGGCAGACGCAAAAGCGGGAACAGCCCCTCCGGCTGCCAAAACGCCTGTCATAACCAGCGCTGCAATCTGTTTTTTAACCTTCACAATGATCACTCCTGTTTCAAAACCAACGGGATTTTCTGTTTTTCCTATTTTGAATCGATTCAAGCGCAGTATAGCATCCTATTTTTGGCAATTCAACGTATTTTACGAACATTTTAATCCATCAATACAAACATTATATTTTGTGCGGAAAACCGCTGGATTAAAATTTACATACTATAAAATTCCCGGATCGCTTTTATTTTATGTCTCATCGGACAACATGACAGAGAGGTATTTGTTCGGGAAGCTTTGATTGAGAGAAAGAAAAAGCCGCAGTTCGCACATGAACTGCGGCAGTATGTTGACCTCATATAGCCCTCGACGGGAGAACTTGGTATTTAAAGCTGTCTTTTTTTCCGTAGATTCCGGGAAACATATCCCAGTACCATCAGTTCGGTCAGCGGAATTGCATACCACATCGCGTTTGCACCGAATACCAGTGGCAGGATATAGATTAAGGCGGCGCTGATAACTATGCCGCGCAGCAGGGAAATGATAAGGGAAACAGCCGGACGATTGACAGACTGGAAATAATAGGTGGAATATACATTAAACACCAGAAACAGGAATGCGATACAGTATTTCCGCAGGATAGCGGGAGCAATTTCCAAGACCTCCGGTGTAGGTGTCATATATATTTTGGTCAGCAAAATTGGAAAGGCTTCACCCAGCAGGCAGCAAAGGGTACCGATCACAAAAGCTGTCATAGCGGCATACCGGAAGGTTGCTTTCACACGGTTTGTTTTTCCGGCGCCATAATTGACAGAAATAATTGCCTGTGCAGATTCACCCACCGCGTAGCCGAAGGTCTGTACCGTGGCGGAAATGGTGGAAACGACGCCATAAACTGCCAATGCAGAGGTGCCGAAATACAGCATAACCTGATTGTTGAAGATTACCGTCAGCACGCCCATGGCAATGTCTATGATAAAATTGCTGCCGCCCATGACAATGATTTTTTTTGCCTTGGAAAGAAGATGGATTCTTCGCAGGCGGGTAAAATGCAGGGTACATTTGGAGGAAAACAAATAGGCAATTAACACGATAAATGCAATGGCTTGTCCCAGAGCAGTCGCCAGCCCGGCGCCCGCAATTCCCATATCACAGCCGTAGACGAAGAAAATATCACCAAAAATGTTAAAACAGCCGCCCGCAATAACAGAAACAGTCGTATATGCCGGGTGATTGTCGTTGCGGATAAATGGGATCAGAGTCTGACCCAATACGAAGGTAGGAGAGAACAGCGCAATCCAAAAGGCATATTTCATTGCCAGGTTTAATACCTCATCGCGTGCACCGAAGAGATATAATAAGGTTTCACTGCAAAAATTATATAGAAGGAAGAGAATCGCTGAAATGATGACAGCGCACAGCATGCCAACCGTGTAATACTGGTCGCTGGTTTGTTTATCCCCAGCGCCGCGGCGCTGGGCCATGATGACCGAACCGCCGATGCCACATAACAGGCCGAATGCAAACAGCATTGTCCACATTGGCATAAAGGTTGCAACAGCCGCAGTTCCGTTTGGCCCCTCGTAATGTCCGATGACAATGGTATCTACCAGAGCATAAATCGACATAATCAGGGTACTGCCAAAGGCGGCTGCAAGATATTTAAAATACAGGCTCCGGATATTTCCACGCAATAAATCCATACAAAATCCTCCACACAAAGGAAAAACGGATAAAACAAGCATGGGCATATCTGAAAAGCAGATACCGCCTGCAAACCTGTCCTATCCGGCAGAAATATATGTGCCCGCCAACGGCGCACAAAAGCTTCTGTGTTCAACGGATATTATACAGACAATGAGAAAAAGAATCAAGAAAAACTTTTACTATTTTAAAACAGGGTGAAAAACATGCTGCAATTGTGGTATAATACGATCAGATAGAAAGGATGTGGAAGCCATGAATGCAACCTATGAGAAACTGATGAAATGTTATAAAAGCCTGCGGGAGCTGACGGATTTTAAACCGCAGCTGGCACTTGTACTGGGTACCGGGCTGGGAAATTTTGCTGACACCATCCGTATTGCACAGCGGATCAGCTATCATGCCATCGACGGCTTCCCGACGTCAACCGTAGAGGGACATAAGGGGCAGTTTGTCTTTGGATATGTGGATGCTGTACCGGTTGTCATTATGCAGGGGCGTGTACACTATTATGAAGGCTATGATATTCAGGATGTTGTGCTGCCGATCCGTCTGATGAAGCTGATGGGGGCAGAGGTCCTGATGGTCACCAATGCATCCGGCGGAATCTGTGAGAAATTCCATGCGGGAGATCTGATGTTGATTCATGACCATATTTCGTCGTTTGTTCCGTCCCCGCTGCGTGGAGCCAATCTGGATGCGCTTGGAACACGCTTCCCAGATATGACAGATGCTTATGATCCGCAGATACGGGAAATTATCCGTGTGACGGCACGAAAGGAAAATATCCCGCTGCAGGAAGGTGTTTATATCCAGCTTCCGGGTCCACAGTTCGAAACCCCGGCAGAGATCCGTATGGCAAGGGCGCTGGGGGCTGATGCAGTTGGCATGAGCACAGCGTGTGAAGTGATTGCGGCACGTCATATGGGTATGCGCGTTTGTGGTATTTCCTGTGTTTCAAATATGGCAGCGGGCATGACTGGCGGACCGCTGCTGCATGAGGAAGTACAGCAGAATGCAGACCAGACGGCACCGATGTTCGAAAAACTGGTGCACAAGTCCATTGTTGCCATTGCAAGAAGCATGTAAACAAAATGAAAGCGCATCTGTCGGGGGGAGGCAGATGCGCTTTTGCGCGGGAGGGTGACCGCGCAGAGAAAGGGGGCATGGAACTTATCATTTGTTCCGGAATCAGGCTTATTTATGAATAGAAGCTGTTTGCTTCAATTTTGCACGTGCAGTTGCAGCTGTGCGGAGCTCTGAGCCCACAGAAACAGCCTGTTCAGAAGGAGTATGTTCTGTCAACTGCGCATTGCATTTTCTTGAAAGAGAATCCAGAGCGAAAACCATATTGGTGATTTCTTCGCGGCAGAAGCAGTCGTAAATCTGTGACTGAACCTTCTGTCTTGCAGAAGCAAGCGCTGTACGCTTGAGCATATCTTGATTGGAAGTGGCATGTCTGGATTTTAAATCATTTTCCATATCTGAAAGGCATCGAAGCAGCATTTCAGATTCAGCCGGGGAAAGTGGGTTTTTCAATTGTAACATTCCGATACACCTCGATCCTAAAGTATGTGAGACGATTAAGTAATACAAGATAGGTGGGATAGGGAGAATATCCTACCAACAAGAGAATAGAGTTGATCTTCTTTGTTGCACATAGTATAACATTTTTTTTGAAAAAACGCAATAAAGTAACAATTGTCAACGAAAACAAACTTTTTTTTGCACGTTTGTGCAAAATGTTCAATAAATATCTCAAATGAAACGCGAATTGTATATTATATAGGAAATTAGCAATAAAAATATAGAGAATTGGCAATAAAACACAGAGGGAAGAATAGAACAGCAGGTTACATTTGTTCGCTGGAACGGAGGGAAATATGATCAAAAGGAATAGCCGGATTGTCTTTCTCGGTGACAGTATCACAGAGGGCTATGGCGTTTCCAGAGGGGAATGCTGGATAGATGCCCTGCCGGGGCAAAACATCAATCATGGCATCAGCGGTGATACAACAGCGGGCATGCTGCGGCGTTTTACAGCACATGTGTTGCGGGAAAAGCCGGATTATGTGGTCATTATGGGCGGAATCAATGACTTGAGCGAAGGAAGAAGCTTACAATCTGTGCGGGAGAACCTACAGGCCATGTATGAAAGGGCAGAGATGCGGGATATTATAGTTATTCCGGCAGTTTGTGTCATGCCAGATTATGATATGGTTTTAGAAAATGACTGGGCTGCATATTATCCCGGGATTGCGGACCTGCCGGAAAAGCTGGAGCAGCTTGCCGCATGGATTCGCCGCTATGCCGAGGAGCATCAACTCCTATGCTTAGTTTTTGCCCAGTATTTTCCAAATTATACGGCAAATGAATATTATCGTTATTTTTCTGACGGCGTGCATCCGAATGAACGGGGGCATGCCATCATGGCAGATATTGCGAAAAAGCTGCTGTATGGAACAACATAGATTTAACAAACCTGACACAGATTTTACATCTTACTGGCCTAAAACTTTACCTGTGGCTGGTATGATAGCAGCAGAAAGAAGCACAGAGAAAGGAGCAGCAAAAGATGGAAAATACTGTTCAGAAATATATTTCCTATGATGAAGACGGAAGCATGAAGCTTTCCATTCCGACGACTTTATTTGGCGGATATGATCGGGAGCAGACCTGCGAAATGGTACGGAAGCTGTCGGATTATTATAAAAACCGGATTATGCACCTGATGGATGATCTGGCGGAAAAAGAGCATGAAAATGATATGCTACGCAGACAGGCATAATATAAGTTTCCATTTACATTATATGTACAGGGGCGGGCTGCGTTCGTCCCGTTTTGCCTCCTTATATTAAAGGAGGCTTTTTTATGTTTCATTTGTTGGAAGCGGGTTATATTTTTCTTCTAATCAGCACAAGATAATACCGAATCCAAATTTTGGGACGTGACAATATGGAGAATAACAGACGCAGGCAAAGCCTGACGTGGCTGATTGGCATAGCGATTTTTATGGTTGTGCTGCTATACAGCAGAACCATCATTCAGGGGATTTCCGGAATTGTTGAACTGTTCCGGCCTTTTCTGCTGGGGATTATCATTGCCTTTATCCTCAGCCAGCCTTATGAACAATTTCGCAGGCTGTATATCAAAAAATGCAGACGAAAAGCCAAAACGGCACATGTTCTGGCAATTCTATCCGCATATTTGCTGATTATAGCTGTTTTTGCTGCTGTTGTTGGTGTCGTTATCCCACAACTAATCAGCAGTATTCAGCTTTTTGCACAGAATGTAGAATATTATCTGAGAAATCTGCAATTGCAGCTGGATACACTGACACAGCAGCTGCATTTGACAGAAATTGACCTGAGCAGTGTGATGAATCTGGTCCAGGCAGGCTTGGGGCAGTTTGATAATGCTGTTGTGCCAAAAATTTTATCTGTCACCGGGACGATGCTCAGCTCACTGGCGACATTGGCGATTGCGATTGCATTTTCGGTTTATCTGCTGGCAGGAAAGAAGCGTATCCTGTCACAATTTGACCGGATTTTGCAGGCATATCTGTCGGCGGATATCTATGAGCATATGCGGTATGTATTAAAGGTTATTGTGGAATCGTTCAGGAATTATGTCATAGGACAGAGCATAGAAGCGGTGATTTTGGGCGGTTTGTGTTTTATCGGTATGTTCCTCCTGCGGCTGGACTACGCTGGCATGGTCAGTATGGTTGTAGCAATCACTGCATTGATTCCTATTTTAGGTGCATATATTGGCGGCGCGGTTGCCGTGGTACTGCTGCTTATGGTGTCACCGATGAAAGCAGTGATTTTTCTGCTGTTCTTTGTCATTTTACAGCAGGTGGAGAATAATGTAATTTATCCGCGTGTTGTTGGGGGGAGAATCGGCTTGCCCGGCATATGGGTGCTACTGGCAATTACCGTTGGCGGAAAAATCGGTGGGATTGTTGGTATGCTGTTCGGCGTGCCGACGACAACAATTTTATATACACTGCTGCGCAATAGTGTGCGGACACGGGAAAAACGAAAAAGAATATAAAAATGCACCGCAGGGAGGAGAATCCTGCGGTGCAAAATATGGGAACAATTAGGATGCGGTATGTGGAACTTTGTAGGTTACATTTCCGACCGTTACACTTTCGATTTCATCCAGCGGGATGATTTCTGTAAACGAACCACCGGCAGAAAAAGAATAGCTGTTGCTATCTTCTAAAAATTGGTTATCTCCCCATGTAGCATTGGTGTGATAGATTTGACCAGAGGTTGTTGTAATATAAAAGTTGGAATACATCTTTTCGATATCATCATATATTTCATCGTCAGCCGTGGTGATCGGTTTATCTGCATCTGTACGTGTATAGGAATACTCGACAAAAGCTGAAATAGGGGAAACACTCAGGTTGGTAATTTCACAGGTGTATCCATTTAGTTCAAAGCTTTCCTTTCCTTCGAGGGGAACAGAGACGGCTGCACTTTCATATTCGATGTCAAAACTTAACTGCCAGTTGCCCTCTATTATCGTTTCCCACGATCCTACACTTTCATCATCATAGTCCAAAGGATTACCATATGGGTCGGTTCCACAGAACTGTAGATTTTCAAATTCTACAGTATAAGGATGAATCTCAACGGGAACAACTGTGCTCTGGTTTATCGGTACTCTCTGGAAAAATTCGATTGCATTATCGTTTGGATCGCTGTCGAAGAATTGATCGTGGCTGATAACACTCCAATCGCTGCAGCTCTCAAATTGGATCACGTTATCCGGTATTTGTGCAGCATATTCATCCGGTGACTGTGGGATTCCTTCCGGCAGGTCGATGTCTGTGCCGCTGCCCCATGACAGCGTGTACATAATCCATGCCTGATGGTCATCACCAATAACAGCATCAGCAGTGATGGTCACACCATTATCGGTTGCAGAAGTGCCGAGCTGTGTACCGATTTCATCCATGACAGCCTTCTGGGATGTGCTGTCACCGAATACCGGAGCAAACGCTTCGCTGGCTGTTTTCAGGGCAATGCCACATGCTGTCAGTGCCAGAACAGAGGCAAGTACGATACCTGCCATTGCCCTCCGGCTTACGGAGCGATGTGTTTTCTCCTGCGTTGCTTCACGGACTGCCGCACGGAACAGGCTTTCCTGCTGCTGATTCGATAGCTGCAAGCTGTCCATGGCATTTCGATATTCATTCATGTAGTGCTTCATAATCAGAACCTCCTAACATTTTTTTGAGCCTTGTACGGGCACGGTTGAGGCGGGTATAGACTGCTGAGGTAGAAATCCCCAAAATTTCCGCGATTTCTATAGCTTGATAGCCCTCGTAATAATACAGATAAATTACCGAACGATAACGTGCAGGCAATGCATTGACAGCGGATAGGACGGCATTGTCTGCCGGTTCCGGGACAGGGATATCCGCACAGACATCCAGACTGCAGGTTTTGCTGTGCCATGGACTTCGCAGAACATTTTTGCAGGCATTGGCTGTCATCCGGAGGATGTACGCCTTTTCATGCTGCTCGTTTTCAAATTCCATCGGCGTTGTCAGGAGCTTGACAAAAACAGTTTGACAGATATCCTGTGCATCATGGGTATTTTTCAGATAGATATAGCTGAGACGAAAAATGGCATTGGCATATTTTTTTGCCAGATATTCCGCTTGCTCCATGTTGCGCATATCATCATTCCCCCTTTTCGGGATTTCTTTAGAACCGGTTCTACTTATCATACACCTGAACAGGACGAAACCTTACAATTTTTGCAAAAAAATTTCCCGCAGCGGTGAAGCTGCGGGAGATAGGAAACTTTAATTATGTGGAATATCGTAGGAGATGTCACCGATAGTCAGGGTAGCCATGTCGTCCAGCGGGATGATTTCGTTAAAGGTGCCTGACTTACTCCTGACGCGTTCTGCCTGATCTCTCCAGACAGTATATCCGCACTGTTTGGTCAGATTAAGCACAGTGCCATCGGTTTTTGTCAAGGTGATAGGGATTTCACTCATCCTTTCATCGACTGAATATGATTCATGATAGGTTTTTTCCAAAATATCCGAAGGGAGTTCATAACCGATATGGATACCGACTGGAGAAAGCGTGACATCCTTTACCGTTACCTTTTCATCATTCAGACCGTCATATGAGAAGCTCTGCTCCTTTCCTAGAGAAATGGAGGAATCCAGATAATCTATGTCAAAATTCAGTTTCCAATTTCCCTCAAAAACAATAGCGGGTTCGGCGTTATTGGTTGACATATACTGTAGATTTTCAAAGGTAGCTGTTGTATTGCCAAGAGGCAGTTCTATATCACCAGAAAAGGTTTGACAATATTGAATCTCGTTGTCTGTTGGATCATGATCTGTAAACCATGTCATACCGGATAAACCATGCGATGCACTTAAATCTATATCATCTGAAACAAAATTGAGTAAATGTGTGTCCGGATTTTCCTGCCAGTCCTCCGGCAGAGGAAAATCCTTATTGTTATCCCATGCAATGGTATACACGATACACGTATTATATTTATCACCAATCACACCATCGGCTGTAATCGTGATGCCGTTATCGGTATCTGATACACCAATCGCCTGCCCCATAGCACCCATGAGTTCAATCTGTTCTTCACTGCTGCCCCAAACCGGAGAAAATATCTCTGCAAGGCTTTTCAGCGCCCCAGTTGCAGAGGCAGTGCCGATCAAAATGGCAAGCGCTGCTGCCATGACCAGTGCGATCCGACGCATTGGACGCCGCTTTCTGGTCTGCTGTTGTTCCTCCATCTCTGCTATATGGATTGCAGCCGAAGCAAGCCGGCTTTTCTGTTCCTGTGTATAATGCAGGGAATCCATGTCCTGCCAATATTTATTCAAATGCTTCTTCATAACCAATACCTCCTAACATTGCTTTCAGCTTTTTTCGTCCGCGTGCCAGACGGGTATGCACGGTAGCTGTCGGGATGCCTAAAATATCTGCGATTTCTGATGCGTGATAGCCTTCGTAATAAAACAGGTAAATGGTTGAACGGTAACGGGCGGGCAGCGCGTTCACAGCAGCCAACAGTGAACCGTCCTCGATTTCCGGCGCAGGAACATCAGCGACAACCTCCAATCCACAGGTTTTCCGCCGCCATGGGCTTTTCAATAGATCCTTACACGCATTGGCCGTCATGCGGAGGATATAGGCCTTTTCATGGGTTTTGCTTTCAAATTCCTGCGGATGTGTCAGCAGCTTGACAAAGACTGTCTGACAGATATCCTGTGCATCGTGTGTATTTTTTAAATACGTATAACTCATACGGAGAATGAGATCAGCATACGTATTTGCCAGATATTCCGCATGTTGTTTGTCAATCATGGTATCATGCCTCCTTTGGAGCGCTCTTATCTGTAATACGATGCAGGAAACAAAAAACTTTCATTTTTTGAAAAAAATATGCCAGCCGAAAATATCCGGCTGGCACAGAACATTATACGAAAGTGAGCTGGAAAATCTTCAAATCCAGCCGTCTGCCGAATTTGATGCCTGCATTTTTGATCTTACCACAATAGGAAAATCCGAGCTTTTCATGGAGCCGGATGCTGGCTGCATTGTCACCGGTAATCAGGGAAACAATGGTTTCGATATCCTCCCGCTGCCGTGCAAATGTGAGTACGGATTGCATCAATTGCGTACCAATGCGGCGAAAGCGGAAATCAGGATGGATATAGACGGAAATTTCCACCGTTGTATCAAACGCCGGGCGTTCACGGTAACGTGTAAGGGAAGCATATCCGGCAATCTGGGCTTCCTCTTCATAAACCAGCAGCAAATATTTACCATGATGGGAATGAAACCAGGCGCGGCGGTCAGACAAATCCTTTGGCTTCAGATCGAAAGTAGCTGTGGTATGTATAATTGCCTCATTATAAATATCCATCAGCTGGGGAATATCCCGTTCCTCGCCGCAGCGTATTCTGCCCATATCAGTGGCACTTCTGAGGCATATAACCAAGTTCTTTGAGCAATGCCAGGTCGGTTTCAATGGTAATCCCTGCAGTTGTCAGCATATCGCCGGAAATAGCTGCATTGGCACCGGAGCAAAAGCATGCACGTCCCTTATCCGGCAGCAGGCCACGTCCGCCAGCCAGACGGATGGAGGCATCCGGAATCAGGAAACGGAATACCGCAACAATCCGGCACATGTCATCATTGGTCAGCTTTGGGAGATGCTCATATGGCGTACCCGGAACCGGATTCAGCATATTGACTGGAATAGAATGAACATCTAATTCCCGAAGTTCCAGAACAAGGTCAATCCGGTCTTCCATAGTTTCCCCCATACCGACGATACCGCCGGAACAGACACTCAGTCCGGCAGCCTTTGCAGCACGAATTGCATCGCACTTTTCATCATAGGTGTGTGTTGTGCAGACATTTGGAAAATTCCGGCGGGAGGTTTCCAGATTATTATGTACGCGGGTGGCACCGGCTTCCCGCAGCTTGCAGTAGGATGCCTCATCCAGCAGGCCGTTGGAGATACAGACAGCGATATCAGTCCGTTCCCGGACAGCCCGGATGCTTTCACATTCCTGTGCGACTTCGGCATCGGTCAAACGTTTGCCCGCAGTTACAAGGGAATACCGCAGAACGCCGCGGCTGGCATTGTTTTCCGCCTGTGCTACAATGCTTTCGGTATCCAGCATGGCATAGGTTTCGGCACCGGTATGATAATGTGCGGACTGCGCACAGAATTTACAGTTTTCTGAGCATTTTCCGCTTTTAGCATTGATGATCGTACAAATATCAAAAGCATTGCCACAGAAATGCTCCCGGATTGCATTGGCAGCTTCGCACAGCTCCTGTAAAGGTGCTTCTGCCAGCTCCAAGGCCTGTTCGCGGCTGATGATTCCGCCGTTTTTTACAAAATCAGTATATTCACAAACCGTCATGGTCAATAAGCCTCCTGTAATTAATGTTGCCTGCTCTATTGTACCGCAAAATACGAATAAAGTAAACTTAAAAAATAAAGATGGTTTACGCGACGCAGAGACATTATTTTAACCGGATTGTAAACAACGGTTTGTTGATTTT
>JAJPXP010000051.1:0-37228 GCA_021205365.1 Clostridia bacterium | reverse complement strand
GATTTTTATGATAACTTTTTTGGCCGAAATAAAGTATATTGAAAAGTATAATAAACTAATACTTTAGAAGTAAAACATGCGAAAAATAAGAATAAAATTACAAAAAATGCCATAAAAGTGTCCGCGCGGCAACCTTTTTGTGAAGGAATGCTGTGCAGAAAAGGAACAATAAAATCAGCTTTTACAAACATTATTTTGTGAAAAAAGCTGATTGCATAATAGGAATAAAAAGCATACAATAATGACAGAAGAAAATTGAACTTATGGACATTACAATGGCGTAATCAGACCTCACAGGTTGTGAGGGTTGGTTGCGTTTTTTGTTTATTCTGAAAAGGAGTTTGCTATTATGACGAAGAAGAGTGTGATTGTACCGTTCCAGACGATGCTGCATGATGCACTGTCTGAATATGTTTCCAACGGTGAACTGAAGAAGGCCGCAAAGTCCACATCTATGGCAATGCGTATGGCAGCTGCATTTGTACGCGGTGCACGTAAATTTGATATCGATCCGAGCTATACCGAAATGGGAGAGCTGGATGGAGACGTATTCCGCATGGCTGACGGTCAGTCCCTGATGACAGAAACCGATGATTATATCAAGGCATGGTTCCTGATGGAGCTGCTGGCAAAGGAATTTGATCTGAAGGGTGCCGAGAAAATCACCATGCATATCAATGTATCTGGTGAAAAGGCAAAGAACCAGCCGCGCATGATGAATGAACTGGTATCTGCTATGGCAAACGCTTCGAAGAATGATACATGGAAGAAGTGCCGGTGTGTTGCGCTGGATCATCTGGAATGGTTTAAGAAGGTTGATCCGATGTACATTTATTCCCTGACACATTTCAACGGCTCTGTGCAGTGCCTGAGCACCCCAGCTTAATCAATTGAAAAGCATATCCTCTATACAATATCCGTAACGCCTGTCGGGAATTTTATCACCGGCAGGCGTTGTTCTTTGGCTGTTTTGGGAAACAATATGCGGTCCTTTCAATTCTCATCCGCATAGTCCTCCAGAAACGTGTGCCGTTCCTTTCCTTTATGCCAGCCGAGAATGTCATCTACATTGATATTCTTGACACTGTTAAAGATATTTTTTGCCACCTGATTATTGTCCTGTTCCAGCCTGGCAATTAATTGCTTGATTTCATACCGTTTGGAGGATTCCGGATGGTTTTCCTGTTTTGCTTTGGCGGCAAATTCACAGGAACAGGCAAGGCATTCCAGCTCACACATGTCACGCCATGCAAGAATGTCTTTCTCGCGAACCAGATACAATGGACGGATGACCTGCATACCGGGATAATTTTTTGCACGGATTTTGGGAAGCATCGTCTGTACCTGTCCGCCATAAATCATGGACATCAATGTGGTTTCAACGACATCATCAAAATGATGTCCGAGAGCGATTTTATTGCAGCCAAGCTCCAATGCTTTGGCATATAAGCTTCCGCGGCGCAGACGCGAACACATAAAACAGGGATTGTCCTTTTCCTGATTCACGGTTTCGAACAGGCGGGTGGTATACCATGTGGTTTCCAACCCAAGCTTTTCGATATTTTTTTCGATCTGTGCACGGCTTTCCGATGTATATCCGGGATCCATAGACAAACCAATCACTGTAAACGGAATATCGGAGATTTTCTGCAGCATCACCAGTGTGCAGGCGAGCAGCAGGGAATCCTTGCCGCCGGAAATACACACGGCGATGCGGTCTCCTGGAAGAATCAACTGGTAATCGTTGACTGCTTTACGGACAGGATTCCAGATTTTTCGGCTGAAGCGTGTTGTAATCATGCGCTGGGCAGTATTTTGTGCGGACATAAAAAGACCTCCCCGAATCGTTCTATGAGGTATCATAGCACGGCACGGGGAGTATCGTCAAATGTTATAGCTTTTCAAACTTGCTTGCGGGCTGCTTGCACACCGGGCAACGGAAATCGTCCGGAAGCGTGTCCGACTTGTGGATATATCCACAGACAGTGCAGCGGTAACCGTAATGCTCGTCGAGTGTGCGGTAGATCGGCGCGTTGGAGGGCACAACCTTACCTGCATTTTTGAACATTTCTACGGTGAGCACGCCGCCGGGTTGGAGGACTTCCGCTTCGGTCACTTGTGCAATAAACAGCACATGGGAGCCGAGATCGACCTGCTGCAGTACGCGGAAGCTCATGCGAACCGCCATGCCCTCTGTGATATATGGACATCCGGCCTCGTCTGTTTTTGTTTCGTATTCTGCGAATTTATCCGCAACACGACCAGATTTATAGCCGAACAGCTTGATTACAGAATCCGGACAGTTGTCGGCAGCAACAGTTGCACAGAAAGCACCAGTCTGCTCGACAGCAGCTTCGGTGAGATTGTATTTGTTGAGCGTGACGGCAAACTTAGCCGGCATCGATGATGTGAGCTGCTGCAGAGAGTTGACTGCACAGCCGCGGAATGCTCCGTCCAAGCAGCTTCCTACGATGGCAATCGAGTAGGAAATGCTGTCAAATGCCTTTCTATCTATCATATGAAACCCCTCCTAAATAAAAATAAGAATCATTATTATTATAATACTAGAAATTTTGTGCCGTGTATATAGGCAATGTTACAAAAAATCGGAAGAAAATTTTGTAAGGGTTGCGGATACTTCAGAGGTATCCATTTCTAATTATTAACAATTTCTTTCCATGAAATACATTGACACGCATGTTTACCGGTGCTAAACTGTTACGGAACCGACCAGTCGGTCGGAAATGCAGCTATCGCTTTTTGGGAGAGAATGAATTATGTCGAAATTCAGCGTCAAAAAACCCTTTACGGTTCTGGTAGGCATTGTTCTGGTGCTTGTACTAGGCATTGTTTCTTTTACCAGAATGACAACAGATCTGTTGCCCAATATGGATTTGCCATACATGATCGTATACGCAGCAGACCCCGGTGCAACGCCGGAATCTGTGGAAACATCTGTGACAAAACCATTGGAATCTGCATTGGGCAGTACCACTGGTCTGAAAAACATTGCTTCCACATCGAATGAAAACGTCAGTATCATTATCATGGAATTTGCTCAGGGGACTGACATGAACGCAGTCAGCATTGAAATGAGCAATACCATCGACCAGATCAAGGGAAGCCTGCCGGATACGGTCAGCACACCGGTTATGATGCAGATTACACCGGATATGATGCCGGTCATGGTAGCCAGTGTCGATGTAGACGGCATGGATGCCAAGGCGGTTTCCGATTATGTCAATGATACCCTGCTGACGGAATTTGAACGTCTGGACGGCGTGGCTTCGGTTGATACCACTGGTTTGGTGACTTCTGAGGTTCAGGTAACACTGGATCAGAACAAAATTGATGCACTCAATGATAAGGTACTGGCAGCAGTTGACAGCAGTCTGGCCGATGCAAAGAAACAGCTGGATGAGGGACAGGCCCAGCTGGATTCTGCAAAAGCCCAGCTGGCTTCGGGCAAGAGTGCAATGGATTCCCAGTCAGATGCAGCAGCAGCGAAGCTTGCGGAAGCAAGTGCGCAGGTGGACGCCATCAATGCACAGCTCAACGCTTTGCTGAGCCAGCAGACGACACTGCAGGCAAATCAGGCTGCTTTTCAGGCAGAAAAGGATGCATTGCAGCAGTATGCGGATATGAACGACCAAATCCGTACCCTTGCAATTATGATTGTTGCCTATGATTTTACGGGCAGTGTCCCAAGTGTCAATTTCCCGCCAACGTCGGATGATATTACCAGCATTGCGGATAACTCTGCCAAGATGCTGGAAGCATTGAAAGATCCGGCAACCTATATCGGCTCCATGAGCGATGAAAAATTTGCCGCAGCGATTGCAGCGCTGCAGGAAATAAGCTCGGATAAGATAGATCTGTCCCAGATTTCCAGCGTATCCCGCGCAGATTTTACCACGCTGGTAACAACCACAGCATATGCGGATGAGCGTGTAGAAGAAATCACGGCAGAACTCAATAATATCAATACAGAGCTGGCGGCGGCCAATGCGATGCAGACACAGCTGCAGTCTTCTCTGGAGGAGGCCCAGAAGGCATATGAGCAGCTGGAAGCCGCAAAGCTTACTGCAACGCTCAGCATGGCGGAAGGCGCAGCACAGCTGGCAGTTGGCAATGCGTCCATGGAAAGTGCGCAGGCCCAGCTGGATGAAGCGACTGCTGAATTTGAAACGGCACGGGACGCTGCATATGAATCTGCAGATATCAGCGGCATTGTTACAGCGGATATGATTAGCAATATCCTGATTGCAGAGAACTTTGAAATGCCGGCTGGCTATATCTCCGATAAGGATGACAATTCGTATGTCCTGAAGGTTGGCAAGACCTATAACTCTGTCGATCAGCTGAATGACATGATCCTGTTCAGTATGGATATGGATGGTGTGGGTGATATCAAGCTCTCCGATGTTGCATCGGTAAAATATTCCAGCGAGAACGACGATGGATCGTTTGCAAAGGTAAACGGCAACGATGCCGTTATCCTGAGCTTCTCCAAGCAGTCTACAGCATCCACGTCTACGGTTTCTGATGCGATCAATGAAGAGATTGAGAAGCTGCAGGCAGAGGATGAAAATGTACATATCACGCCGCTCATGGATCAGGGCGATTATATCCATCTGATCGTCAATAACGTTCTGTCCAATCTGGTCATGGGCGGTCTGCTGGCAGTTGTTGTCCTGCTGATTTTCCTCCGGGATATCCGCCCGACGATCATTATTGCATTCAGCATCCCGCTCAGTGTACTGTTTGCTGTTGTTTTGATGTATTTCAGCAACATGACTTTGAATATGATCTCGTTGTCTGGTCTGGCATTGGGCGTCGGTATGCTGGTGGATAATTCCATTGTTGTTATTGAAAATATTTACCGCCTGCGCAATTTGGGCATGCCTGCAGCAAAGGCTGCGGTACGCGGCGCACAGCAGATGAGCGGAGCAATTTTTGCATCGACGCTGACAACAATCTGTGTATTCCTGCCAATTGTCTTTACAGAAGGCCTGACACGGCAGATTTTTGCAGATATGGGCCTGACAATTGCATATTCCCTGTCAGCATCCCTGATTGTGGCATTGACTGTTGTACCGGCTATGGGCTCAACGATGCTGAAAAAAGAAAAAGCGGTTTCCCACAGCCGTTTTGATGGATTCCTGCATGTGTATGAGAAGATTCTGCGCTGGTGCCTGTCCCATCGAGCTGTTACATTGATTGCTGTTATTGCACTGCTTGCTTTTGCAGGCGTTAAGACAGCAACGATGGGTATGACCTTTATCCCTCAAATGTCCTCCAACCAGATGAGTGCGACATTGACTATGCCGGATGGCTCGGATGATATTGAAACAGAAGCTGTGACGGACAAGGCAATGGAAATCATGCAGCGAGTAGAAGGTGTCCAGACGGTTGGTGCAATGAATGGCAGCTCCAGTATGTTGTCTTCTTCCTCGGAGGAGGAAAGCGTTACGTTCTATCTGATTCTGGAGGAAGACGCAGACAACAGCGCGATTGCAGACGAAATCACGGAAAAGACAAAGGATTTGAACTGTGAAATGAGCGTTTCGGAATCCACGATGGATATGAGTGCGGTTTCCGGTGCAGGCGTACAGATTGATGTGTATGGAAATGATCTGGATAACCTGCAGGAGGTCTGCGCAGACCTTGCTACAAAGCTGGAGGATGTTGAAGGTCTGGAAGAAATTTCTGATGGCAATGAAGACCCGGATATGCAGAAGGTTATTACAGTGAATAAGGATGCTGCGATGCGGGAAGGTTTAACCGTCGCACAGGTCTATGCATCTCTGGCTGGGGATTTGACCAATGAAGTCAACTCTACTACACTGACTGTAGGAACAGATGAGCTTCCGGTTGTTGTCATCAAGCCATCTGAAATTACAACAGAAAACCTGATGAAACAGACCATTCAATCCACGGACGCCACCACAGGTGAAATAAAGGATGTTGTACTGGATACCATTGCATCCCAGACAGAAAGCACGGCGCCAACTGCCATCAACCGTTCCAACAACGAGCGGACGATGTCGGTGACAGCTGCTGTTGATGATGACCACAATGTTGCGCTGGTCAGCCGTGATGTACAGAAAATCATTGACAATTATGAGCTGCCGGAAGGTATGCGTCTGGAAATGACCGGTGAAAATGAAACCATTATGGAAGCAATGGGTGATGTGCTTCTGATGCTTCTGCTGGCAGTGATCTTTATCTACCTGATCATGGTAGCACAGTTCCAGAGCCTGCTGAGTCCGTTTATCGTCATGTTTACGTTGCCGCTTGCTTTTACCGGCGGCCTGCTGGCATTGATTATCACCCGGCAGGAGCTGTCTGTTCTGGCAATGCTCGGCTTTGTCCTGCTGGCAGGTGTCGTTGTAAACAATGGCATTGTATTTGTCAGCTGTGTCAATGAGCTTCGCCTGGACGGTATGCCGAAGCGGGAAGCGCTGGTAGAGGCAGGTAAAATGCGTATGCGCCCGATCCTGATGACTGCTTTGACAACCATTCTCTCCATGTCGACCATGGCATTGGGCATCGGCACCGGCTCCGAGATGGGACAGGCTATGGCGATCGTCGTTATCGGCGGCCTGACCTATGCGACGATATTGACCCTGGTTATTGTCCCGGTCATTTATGACCTGCTGAACCGCAGGAAGGAAATGAAGCGGATTGACATCGGGGAAGAGGACGGTGAGGCGGATGCCTGAGAATACCACAGCATATTCCAAAAAGGAAATTGCAGCATTTCATGGTCTGTTCCGTCTCGCTGCCAGTGGAAAACCTTTTTCCAGTATAAAGGTACAGGACATCGCAACTGCAGCTGGGATCGGCAAAGGGACCTTATATGAATATTTCTCATCCAAGGAAGAAATTCTTTCCAGAGCAATTTTGTATACGCTGGAAATATTTCTGGATTGGATAGAAAAACAGCTGGAGGAAGAGATTTCCCTGTTCCAGGTACTGGATATGTTGCTGAATGAACTGGAAAACCAACAAATCCTGCCGGTCTCCTCTCTGGTAGCGCTGAGCACCGTTGTTTCAGTGGAACAACGGAAGGAGTTTGATGAAAAATACCCATCCATATTTCTCTGTTGATACGCTGGAATATCTCAAGCGTGGCGGAAGAATCGGCAAAATTGCCGCATTGGCTGGCACTGCCCTTGGCATTAAACCGATTATTTCCTTTGACCGTGTAACGGGTGAACTTTCCAGTACCCATAAGGTGCGTGGACGGCAGGCTGCTATGAAAAAGCTGGTTCAGGTTGCCATTTCTCATATTGACCCCAGTAAGAGGTATAATATCATGTGGGCACATGGCGGTGCACCGGAGGATGGCCAGAGGATTGCAGAAATGCTGCGGGCGGCCGCACCGGATTTTGTACAGGAATTTTCCGGTGAAATTGACTGTACGCTGGCTTCTTATGTAGGACCGCATCTGCTGGGCGCAGCAGTACAGGTGCTGGATGACGATATGTAATATGTAAATAGAATGGAGCTGGCTGGAAACAGCCGGCTCTTTTCTGTACGATTGAAAAATACAGCAATTCAGAGTATAATATGGAATCATACAGGACAGGTTTCAGGCGTTAACGAGGGAATAACAATGAAATTTTTACATCTGGGAGATCTGCATCTTGGTAAGCGTGTGTATGGCTACTCCATGATTGAGGATCAGCGCGTTGTATTGGAACAGATTGTACAGATGGCACGGGAGCAGCAGGTAGATGCTGTTCTGATCGCAGGTGATATTTATGACAAAACCGTACCATCTGGAGAAGCTGTCAGCCTGTTTGACAGCTTTTTTACTGCACTGTGCGCAGAAAAGATAACTGTGCTGGCAATCAGCGGAAACCATGATTCCGGTGAACGTCTGGATTTTGGACGGACACTGCTGGCACAGCAGGGAATGCATCTGGCAGGCACCTTTGACAGTGAAGTGGAAGCTGTCACACTGTGTGATGCAGACGGCTGCCAGGTACAGTTCCATTTACTGCCCTGGCTGCGGCCGATGGAGCTAAAGGAAAAGCTGAAGCTCGAAAAGAGCAATCAGCAATGTGCGGTGCAAGCTGTACTGGAGCGAGCGCAGTGGGACGAACATGCCCGGCATGTCCTGCTTGCACATACCTTTGTAACAGTCGGCGGGGAACTTCCAGCGCAGTCGGAATCCGAAATCATTCCGATTGGCGGTGTAGATGCTGTAGATGTAGCGCTGTTTGACCGGTATGATTATGCTGCTTTGGGACATATCCACCGTCCTCAGAGGCTTGGACGCGACAGCGTACGTTATTCGGGTTCTCCATTGAAATATTCTTTTTCCGAGGCCCGGTATGCAAAATCTGTCCCATTGGTAACAATACATACCGCCGGAGAACCGGAAATTGAACTCCTGCCGCTGAAACCACGACATGATTTGCGGGAAATTCGTGGCAGACTGGAAGATGTGACCTCTGAACTGGCGGTGCAGGCGGGAGAGGCAGAGGATTACATCCGTATTATTCTGACGGATGAGGAAGAATTATATGACCCGCAGGGGGCATTAAAAGCGGTCTATCCCAATCTGATGCGGCTGGATTTTGACAATACCCGTACCAGAGCAGCGGATTCCGAGGGCCTACAAAAGGAGGATGCGGTCAGGCAGCTGACGGCTGCGCAGCTGTTTGCACAGTTTTTTGCAGAACAGAACGGAAAAGAAATGACACAATGGCAGGAAGACAGGATTGCAGATATCTGCCGCAGAATGGAGGACGACAATGAAGCCGATTGAACTGACGGTCAGTGCGTTTGGCCCGTATTCCGGTAAAATGTCAATCTCTATGGAAGCATTTGGCGGCAATGGCCTGTTTCTGGTGACGGGGGATACCGGGGCAGGAAAAACCAGCATTTTTGATGCCATTTGTTTTGCCCTGTTCGGTGAAGTCAGCGGTTCCCAGCGTGCTTCTGATCAGCTTCGCTCAGACTTTGCCAAGCCGGATGCGGAAACCTATGTTGATTTCCGTTTTTCTCATGCCGGAGCGGAATATTATATCGAACGGATTCCGAAATATGAACGTCCCAAAAAACGTGGAGCCGGTACGGTGACACAAAACCCAAAAGCAGTCCTGAAATATCCGGATGGTTCTACCGTTGCGGGTGCCAGCGCTGTGACAGAAGCGGTAGAACAGCTGCTGGGGGTTGGCTGTCAGTCCTTTAAACAGATTTCCATGATTGCACAGGGCGAATTTCTCAAACTGTTGACCGCAGACAGCCGTTCCCGTGCAGAAATCATCCGCCGGGTTTTTCATACAGAACAATTGGTGCAGCTGCAGAAACAGATCAAAGCAGAATATCTCGAATGGAATAAAAAATGTGAGCAGGCCCGAAGGGCAGTACAGCAATATGCAGAGGGTTTCCGTATCCAGGAAAACAGTTCATTGGCGCAGGAGCAGGACTTTTCTGTTCTGCTGCAAGGCATTACAATGCAGAATGCGGAGGATACAGCGCGATTGCAGAATGCGGAGGAGCAGCTTAACCAGCTGCGACAGCTTCAGACACAGGCAATTGAAGCTGTAGTCAAAGCAAAACAGGAAAAGGATGCACAGGAAAAGTGGCAGGCGGTAAAAAAGCAGCTGGAGCTGCTGACAGCCCGGCAGCCGGAAATGGAGCAGCAAAAACAGCAGCTTGCACGTGCCCGGAAGGCAAGAGACGTTGTTTTGCCGAAATGGAATACATGGCAGACCGAACAGCAGCGGGAGCAGCAGCAACGGAACAGTGTTGCACAGCGCGAAAGTACAGTGCAGGAGCTGGAAAAGGCTGCGCCTGTGCTGCAGCAGGCATATGAAACGGTTAGAAAAAAAGAGCCACAGCTGGCTGCATGGGAGCAGGAAATTACCAGACTTGCGGATGCACAGGATAAAGCTGCAGAATGGAAACAGAAGCATAAGCTGGCAGAGCAGAAAGCCAAGGCTGTAAAGGAAAAACAGATTCTTGCTGAGCAGAAAACGGCAGCACTGGCAGAACAGCAGAAACAGCTGGATGCGATGGGAAAACAAGTGGAAATCCTGCATGATATCCAGATGAAGCTGGCGGAGAAGCGCATTGCGTGGAAGGAATCCAAAAAGCTGGAAGAACGCATGCAAACAGCATCCGGTTTCATGGAGGAGCTGGAAGCCTGTCAAAAGGAGCAGGAGACAGAACAAAAGCAATATTTGATACTGGAACGCAAATTCTCAGCAGCAGAGCAGCTGTATCGCAGGCATGAGCTTGCCTGGCTTCGTGGACAGGCAGGCATTCTGGCTAAATCCCTACGGGATGATGTCCCCTGTCCGGTTTGCGGTTCTCTGGAACATCCCAGACCGGCTGTACCGGAACAGGATATACCTTCTGAGCGGCAGATGGAAACAGAAAAGCAGGCTATGGAAGATTATCGTGCAGCGCTGCACAAACAAAGCGTTGCCTGTGCAGGCAGCCAATCCAAAACGGAAGCCGCACGAAAAAATGTTAAGCGGGTTTTGCAGGAGCTTTTTGAAACTGTGGAAGTATCCCATTCGGATCTGATTCTTGCACAAAAAAAGCAGCAGGCAAACACGCTTGCACTGCAACAGCAGGGAACTGAGCTTGCCAGACAGGAAAAAGAAGGACTCGTTATTCAGAAAAAACGAGATAGCCTGTTGGAGGAACAGCCAAAGCTGGAAGCAGAAGCCAGACAGGCGGAAACAGACTGGCATCAGGCAGAAACACAGGCAGAAGCTGCCAAAGCTGCGGCGCAGGCATTGCGGGCAGCTATTCCATTCGATGACCTGCAGCTGCTGGAAAAACAGCTGCAGGAGAAGAAATCCCAACGGGACAGCCTGACAAAGCAATTGGATGAAGCAAAAACAGCATGGGAACAGCATCAACGGAAGCTGGCAAGTGCGCAGGAAGTCCTGGAAGCAGAAAAAGGACAGCTGCAGCAGTCGATACGGTGTGTGGAAAAAGCGGTACAGGAATGGAAAGCAGCCCTGACAGAAGCAGGCTTTGCCACTGGAGATGCTTACCAGCAGGCTCTGCTTGCACCGGAAGAATTACAGAGCCGCGAACATGCTGTACAGAAATTCACGCAGGATTTTGTAGCCGCAGTCAAGCTGGAAAAGGAATATGCTGCAGCAGCGCCGAAGGGTGAGCTGGCAGATATGGAGCAGCTGATTCAGGCAAGAGAACAGGCAGAAGCTGCCTGCCATACCTGTGAAACGCAGCGGAACCAGCTGTCTGAGCGGATACGAATCAATACCGGTATTTTGCAAAAAATTGTCGCGGTACAGCAACAGCTGGAGGAACTGGAACAGCAGACAGCAGCACTGCGTGAATTGTCACAGACTGCCAACGGTGAGCTGAACGGCAAGCAGAAGCTGATGCTGGAACAGTATGTCCAAGCGGCGTATTTTGAACGGGTTCTGCAGCGTGCAAACTTGCGATTGCGTGATATGACGCAGGGGCGCTATGAAATGCAGCGAAGGAAAAAAGCAGAAAACAACCGCAGCCAGACCGGGCTGGATATCGATGTGATGGATTATTATACCGGAAGATGCCGTTCTGTCAAGACATTGTCCGGCGGAGAATCCTTCCTCGGTGCGCTGGCACTTGCATTGGGAATGTCTGATGTGATTCAGAGCTATGCCGGAGGTGTGCGTGTAGAGACTGTTTTTATCGATGAAGGCTTTGGTTCTTTGGACGGTACAGCGTTGGAGCAGGCCATTTCGGTACTGGTCAAGCTGTCCGGCGGGGATCGGTTAATTGGTATTATCTCTCATGTGACGGAACTGAAGGATCGCATTGGAAAGCAGATTGTTGTGCAGCGCAGTACACATGGCAGTACAGCGCATATTGTTACGGGGTGAAGGATATGAACAGCAATGAGATGAAAGTGATTGCAACAATCCATACGGATTTCCCGACAAAGTTCGGTATCCCGCGTCAGAGCGGTATTGTGGAGTCCCTGAAAGCCAGCATTGTCTTTGAGCCGGAATACCGGAATCCTGATGCCCTCCGGGGACTGGAGGAATTTTCCCATATCTGGCTGATTTGGCAGTTTTCCAGAAGTGTCCGGAAGGAATGGTCACCAACAGTCCGCCCGCCGCGTTTGGGAGGAAATACACGTATGGGTGTATTTGCAACCCGTTCCCCATTCCGTCCCAATCCGGTTGGGCTGTCCAGCGTCCGGCTGGACGGCATGGATTTGCATACCAAGGATGGACCGGTGCTGTATGTATCCGGTGCAGATTTGATGGATGGCACACCAATCTATGATATCAAGCCATTTATCCCATATGCAGACAATCATCCCGACGCCACGGGAGGCTTTACGCAGAATACCAGCGGTCATACGTTACAAGTGGATTTTCCAAAACAGTGGCTGGAACAGGTACCGGAGGAACGACGGGATGCATTGACCGGTGTACTTGCACATGATCCGCGTCCATCCTATCAGGATGATCCGGACCGGATGTATGGGATGGCATTTGCAGGCATGGAAGTGAAGTTCCGGGTGAACAATGATGTGCTGACCGTTTGTAGTGTCAGCAGGGAAAAATAAGCACGTAAAAAGGCATTTCCAATTGGAAATGCCTTTTTCAATATGTAAATTGTTGTTATGCATCCATCAGGGAGGACGCAATACCCGTCAGATAATTTTTAAAGATCTGTGCGCATTCTGCACGGGTTGCATTGCTGAGCGGGGCAAGTGTCGTTGTACTGCGGCCAGACAGGATATTGGTAGATACCGCCCACTGCATCGGTTCTACTGCGTAATTCGAGATAGAGGATGCATCACTGTAGTTGTTCAGATCATCGCGGGAGCTGGTTTCAAGATCATTCTGATTTGAAAAATTGTACAATACTGTAGCGATCTGCTCACGGGAGATGACATCATTTACACCGAATTTACCATTGCCGTAGCCTGCCATAATATTATTTTCAGCAGCCCAGATAACGGCATTTGTATACCATGTGCCGGCAGGAACATCGGAGTAAATATTTGAATAAGTAACTGCTGGTTTTCCGCAGAAATTATACAGGATCTGTGCCATCATGGTGCGGGTCATGGAATCATTTGGACGGAAAGTTGTAGCCGAGGTACCGCTCATCAAACCGTTATTGTAGGCAAAGGAGACAGCATCTGCATACCATTGAGAGGAAAAAACGTCCTTAAAGCCGCAAATGTAATCATCTGAAACCAGAGAACCAGTGGTAAAGAAGAAATTGCAGTCTACTTCGGTGTTGATACCGCTGACATAACCATTTTCAGCATACTGCCAGAAATCGTAGCTGCCGGAATAGGTTGTATTGGTTGTGTAATTTGCAAGCCAGATATGTGCGGCACTGTTCACCTGATCCATGTACAGGTCGTCAGTCAAGAAGCTTTTATTGGCATAAACCATTGGCTGATAGCCGGCTGCACGAATCGTCTCGCAAAATGCAAGGACATTCTGTGTTTTCTGGGATCTGGAGAGGTGGGCTGTATCCAGCCTGCCGGTGCCGTTATAATATTCGTAATCCATAACAATCGGAAGCTGAATATTGTAAGCTGCCACGCGTTCCAGGGCAAAATTTGCTTCCGCTTGGGCTTCCGCCTGTGTCAGCGCCTGGGAGAACACATAAACACCCACCGGAATATGAGCACTTGCGGCATTTTGCATGTAAGTAGTGAAGTTCGGGTCCTGATACAAAGCGCCGTTGCTGGTTCCGCGGTAACCAACGCGGATAAATGCAAAGTCCACACCATCGTTGCTTACCTTGGTCCAGTTAATATTGCCGTCCCACTTGGAAACGTCAATGCCGTCATAGACATTGTAGCCAGATGGGATGGTGTATGTTTTATTGGTAAATCCACTGTACCGGGAAGATTTTGAAGAACCGTAAATCTTTTCAAAGATTGTATTGTCAGAAGAAGCGGAATCAGCACTTCTTGTGTGGTCTTTAGCAGATAGAGGGTCTTCCGACTCGCAATAGGGGAGCACAAGGGTAGGGTCTGTCACTTCTGTTGAGGCAGTGGCATCGACGGCGAGAGCTGGGATGAGGGAACCTCCCACACAGCAAACAGACAACAGAAGAGAAAGCAGTCGTTTTTTCATAGATGTCATCCTTTTCTAAATAGATCCTGTAACCAAATTGTAATTTTTTGTTTTATTATGCCATAGATGCCAGAAGAATGCAAGTCATTTTTGGGAAAATAATGAATAGAAGTGCGAAGGAATATGATTTTTTGGCCTATATTAAAGCGGCTTTTTCCTATAAAATACAAAAACAGCGATACCGAAGAAGATGGTACCGCTGTTTGATTGTTATATCAGTCGTCATTGGTATCTGCCGAGGAGGAAGATTTGTTTGCATCATACACTACAAGTGCATCATAAATATCATCCACACAATTTTTATAATAGATACCGTCGTGGTCCTGGTCTGCCGCCATAACAACGACAACGTATTTCGGTGTGTTACCGTTGTCGGCATCAACTGCACCGGAAACAATCCATGCATTGGTACTGGTGCCGGTCTGTGCTGTGCCAGTTTTGGCAGCGATCGTCCAGCCGTCCGGGCCGATGTAGTCAAAGCCGTAATGATCGGCAGCGCCTTCCATTGCAGCAACGACGCGCTGTGCGGTTTCGGAAGAAGTAACCTCCTGCAGAACCTCGGGTCCGTCAGATTCCGGATAATCCTTGCTGACAGTTCCGTTGCCGGATACCATGGATTTAATCATATATGGTTTGAGCATTTTGCCGTCATTGAGAATCGCCTGGCATGCCATTGCCATATACAGTGGTGTGACCTCTGTTTTGCCCTGACCGAAGGCGATGGAGCCGATTACCTCATCGCGGTCATCTTCGAAATCGAGGTTG
The DNA here is from genome assembly GCA_021205365.1 of Clostridia bacterium. Classification (GTDB taxonomy): domain Bacteria; phylum Bacillota; class Clostridia; order Oscillospirales; family Butyricicoccaceae; genus Butyricicoccus_A. Next base: position 22,361 of record JAJPXP010000051.1, on the reverse strand, counting down.
GAGGTGAGCGTCGTAAAGTCAAGCTCGATATCCTCTCCCAGTTTGAACTTTTCGAGGCTGGCACGCAGCTTATCAGCGCCCATATCCAATGCTTTGGTAATAAAATAAACATTGGAGGAATAACGGATTGCGTCATCCAGATCAATTGTACCAAAAGAACGGCTGTCATAGTTGGTGATGGTCTGGCCATTTCTAAAGGTATAGGAGCCCTGGTCATTGACTGTTTCCTGATCCACGCCATTGTCAATCACGGCACAGGCTGTGATGATTTTAAAGTCAGAGCCGGGAGCAAAGGTAGATTTATAGGCATTGGGGAGGAACAAGCCGGTTTTCTGGCTGTATTCCGACCAGTTATCCTCCAGCTGGGATGGAATGAACGTCGGTGTGGAGGCAAGAGCAAGGATTTCGCCGGTCTGTGCGTCCAAAGCAACCGCTGCACCTTCCGGGATATCAGAAATCGCGGAATAAGCTGCTTGCTGCAGGTCAGCATCAATCGTAAGGGTGATATCATTTCCACGTTTGTTGTCTTCCGTACTTTTGCTGGAAATCAGATCGGAATTGAATTTGCTTTCCAGACCGGTTGTACCATAAATTGGGGAATAGTAGCCGATTACAGTAGAAAAGGCACGTTCATATTCAGAATTATAGATACGGTCACCGTTGACCTTTTCGGAGGAGCTCAGCAGGGTGCCGTTGCGGTCATAGATGGAACCGCGAATGTAGGTACGCTGACGGGTTTCCTGGGCAGCGGCCTCACGGCTCTCCGGATTTCCCAGTGTTGTCCACACGAGTCCGACGGCGACTGCGATCGCGCATAGGAGAAACGCGCTTTGAATGCATTGAACGCGCCTTTTGAAGCTTGGAATCATAACTGGAATAGTCCCTCCTTCCGTTCCAGAGGTTTCCGGCAGAAATTACGAGAATCACTGCCAGTATGATAAATGTTGCCATAAGTGATGTACCACCGCGGGAAATCAGCGGCAGCGTAATACCGGTCAGCGGGAACATACCGATCGAGCCGCCGATAATGATAAATGCCTGCAGAATCAGCTGGAAGCACAATCCTGCGCAGACAGCCTGATGATAGCGGTCCTGGCAGTGGAAATAAATGCGGGTACCGCGGATGAGCAGCAGGCCGAACAGGATGCATACAGTCAGTGCAATCAGCAGACCGCAGCGTTCTGTCAGAGCAGGGAAAACCATGTCGTTGGTCGGATTGGACAGCGGCGTGGTTGTATCACTGCCGAACAGATTGGAATTGAGAAGGGCCTTGCGGGCCTGCAGAATCTGGTAGCTGGCACCCTGTGGATCAATGCTCGGATCAAGCCAGACAGCGAAACGGTTTACAATTTTCTGTACCTGATTCAGTACAAACTGCATTGGACCAAAATTGCTGGACCCACCGGTGATTTTCAGCAGGGACAGACAGCAGGCTGCTGCTGCTGCACCAGCAGCGATCAGGATACTGAAGATAGAAATAAACACTTTGATATCTGGCACAAACAGAAAAATCAGGCAAAGGAATGTGCACAGAATCAAAAGGAAGGTGCCAAACTCGCCCTGGATACCCAGGAAGCCCAGATTAATCAGTGTTACCAGGATAGAAAACCAGATGCGCTTTTTTCCGGGCCTGTCCTTGGTACAGAGTAAACCTGCCATGACAAGCACATAGATAATCTTATTAAATTCCGACGGCTGGACAGACATGCCGCCAATACTGATCCAGTTGCGTACACCGCCGCCCACAGCTGCGCCGAGAACCAGCGTTGCAAGATATAGGACAATGGATGCGGCAATCAGGATTGCTGTGCCGTTTGCAGATGCAAGGAGAGAACAGTGTTTATACAGAAAGCCCGCAACCAATGCCACGATAGCAGACAGCACATAGATAATAATCAGTGATTTCGGGACAGCATCTTCCTTTAACAGCATACACTGGATCATAGTGCCAAACGTCAGCAGCATAGCAGCGTCAAGGAAAAAAGGCGTGTCTGCACGTATTTTTTGGACAAAAATCCAACCGCCGTATGTAATAATCAAAAGCGGAACCATCATATACAGATACGCGGTACCGCGTTTGCTTACCATAACCGTAAGCAGAGAAACCAGCTGGAACAGAATAAACAGTACGAGCGTTTGCACGCCGAGGTACTTTTTGTCTGAACGAGCCGGCTCCTTCTTTTTTACCCTTTGTACTTTTTTTTGCACTTTCTTTTTGGCCATAACGGACTCCATCACCTCCGGATAAACTGTGTATCATCGGATACATCATCTATCGCACGTTCAATCTGCAGAACTGTGGTGCCGAGCTGGATGCGCTCGCCGCCGACAATTACAATTTCGGAACGGGGAACCTTGTTTACAATTGTGCCGTTGAGAGAGCCAAGATCGCGCAGGCATACCTGTCCATTCTTGCGGAACAGCTCCGCATGCTGACGGGACACGGTAGAATCCGTGATAATCAGGTCATTGTCGTTGCGGCTGCCGATGGTAAACGGATAGTGTGTGACCGGTACGCGGCGGCCAACATATACCAGGAAAAACTCAATCGGTGTCTGGGAAGAAGACTTCTCAGGGGATTTCTCCAGCTTCTCCGGTTCCTTTGCCGTTTCTTTGGAAGGCTGGTCGGATGTAGCAAAACGGTTGGCCTTCACGATAATGAGCAATGCCAAAATAATAATAACGGCAATTAAAATCGGTTTCAAAAAACTCATAGGTACTCCTCCTGTGCTCTTCATATTATAGCATAAAAAATCAAATTGCAAATAGTTTTTGTAAAATATATCGAGAATCCGTGAAAATTGAACTTTTGTTTACAAAAATTTAGAGGAATTTCCAGATGAAATAGGTGAAAATATTGAAAAATAGCGATAATGACGTAACAAATCCTTAACACATGGCCGCTTGTGTCGCACGTCTCTGGTTGTTATAATAATAAAAGCATAATCTGTCGAATCCATGGGACGCTGTGGGGGGACAGGAAAGGAGACTATAATTCATGCGCACGAAAATGAATGAAGAAAAGTGGAGACGCTTTTATTTCGGCCAGCGCAATATACTTGATTTCGTCATCACGTTTGCGATTCTGCTTGTGGCTGCCGGGGCATCGACGCTGCTGGTGAAGCTGAGCAATAGCTCAGCCAATGTTGCGGCTGTGTTTACGCTGGCGGTCCTGCTTGTCGCATGGTCGACAGAAGGTTTTGGTTGGGGAATTATCGCATCGATTATCGGTGTATTTGCGGTCAATTATGCTTTTACCGCTCCGTATTATGAGTTTAACTTTACGTCGGCCGGCTATCCGGTTATCTTTATATCCCTGCTGCTCATTGCGGTGATTACCAGTGCAACAACAGGAAATGTCAAGCGGCAGGCGCGCCGGGCAAAGGCGAGCGAACAGAGTGTGCGCCGGCTGTATGATTTTTCCCAAAAGCTTGCCAGCGCACAGGATACGGAACAGATGGTCCAGCTGACGATGCAGTATCTGCATGAGCAATTGGACAGCCCGATTCTGTATGTGAAAAATTCTGATGGCATCCTGAACAATCAGGAGCTGGTATACGGTGAAATCGGAAAATTTGTTTCAGATTCCATTGAACACAGTGCGGTGTCCGATTGTTTCCGCCATATATGCGACACCGGTGCGGGCACAACCTATTCGCCATTTGCACGGTTTCGTTATATTCCGTTGACCTGCAGCGGGAAAATGCTTGGCTGTATTGGCCTGCTGTGGCAGGATAAAAAGGTGGAGCCGGAGGAGCTGGAGCATGTTCGCGCGATCCTGGCACAGACGGGCATTTCACTGGAACGCCAGATGCTGACGGAGGAACGAAATCGTGCAGCCATGGCGGCTGACCGTGAAAGCATGCGCAGTAATCTGCTGCGCTCGATTTCGCATGACCTGCGCACCCCACTGACTGGCATTATCGGCGCATCAGCAGCCATTGAGGAAAATGGAGATCGAATTGGACGGACGGAAACCAAGAAGCTTGCAGCAGATATCCATGAGGATGCGGAATGGCTGCTGCGCATGGTGGAAAATCTGCTTTCCGTAACAAGGGTATCCCAAACACCGGAATTGAAGAAATCAGAGGAAGCGGCAGAGGAGGTTATCGGTGAAGCTGTGGTGCGCTGCAAAAAGCGCTTCCCGGATGCACAGATCCGTGTCCAGCTGCCGGAGGAAATGCTGTTTATTCCGATGGATGTGACATTGATTGTCCAGGTATTGATTAATTTGATCGAAAATGCGATCCGGTATGCCGGAACACCAGTTGATATCAGCCTGAAGCGAGTCGGAAACAGTGCGGAATTTTCTGTACGTGATTTCGGTTCGGGAATTGAAGAAAATAAAAGAGCAAAGCTGTTTGAGTCTGTCCAGGTACAGTCAGACAGCAGGCGAGGAGGATTGGGGATCGGATTGACGCTTTGCCATTCTATTATTGCAGCACATGGGGGAACCATCTGCGAAACGAACCAGCCTGACGGGGGCGCACGTTTCGTATTCACTCTGCCACTGGAGGAGGAAACATGAACAGGGAAACCATTTTAATTGTAGAAGATGAACAGCCAATTGCACATGTACTGACAACCATCCTGACGGCAAACGGATATCATACATTGCAGGCGGAAACTGGGAGCCTCGCGCGTTCGATTATCAATTCCCATTGCCCAAACCTGATCCTGCTGGATCTGGGCCTGCCGGATGTAGATGGCTTGGAGCTGTTGCGCTGGCTAAGAAGCTGGTCTGGTGTTCCGGTTCTGGTTGTATCCGCCCGTGAAGAGGAAGGGCAGAAGGTAGAGGCGCTGGATCAGGGGGCGGATGACTATATTACCAAGCCGTTTGGGACTTCGTAACTGCTCGCACGCATCCGTACCGCTCTACGCCATCAGGCGAAGCTGGATTCCGGTGATGATCTTCCGCGGGGAAGCTATACGGTCGGGGATTTGACGGTGGATTTTGAGCGCAGACAGGTTACGGTAGCTGGCAAGCTGATTCATCTGACCCAAATTGAATATAAAATTGTAGAGCTGATTGCACGTCGTCCGGGACGTGTTCTGACCTATGATTACATTATCAGCCGTATCTGGGGGCCGTATGCAACGGATAACAACCGGATTCTCCGCGTGAATATGGCGCACATTCGCCGCAAGCTGGAACCGAACCCGGCGGAACCCTATTATATCCGTACGGAAATAGGCGTGGGCTACCGTATGGCGGAAGAATAACATATTCTGAACGAAAAAACCTGAGAAGTTGGAAGCTTCTCAGGTTTTTTATTTTATATCATATGTAAATGTCCAAGAGAGAGCTCGGGTTTTTCGTGAACGATCAACAGAATTTTGATGCTTGGTTTTTCAAGCCCGGGCTTGATCCGTTTGATGTAAATGTGATAACGGAATTTTTCTACATACTGGTGATAAATCTTGGAATCTTTTTCGCTCAGTTTACCAATTTCATCCCCGTTTTCCGTAATAACGGTGCAGTGGGAGCCGTTGGAGTTGCAGATAATAAAAACCGGCTGCCCCTTGGTACAGGTATCAATCGTCTGGCGGCGGGATTTTTTGCCAGTACCCTTCAGTTTCCAGACCAGCCGGACATCACCATTGGCGGCAGGGGCGGGCATTCGTTCACCTGTCTGTTCAAAAACTAATTGAATATCCTTGCTGCGCAGTTCTGGCTGCTCCATCGCCATCTCCTCCGTTTCTTGCTGTTTTTTATCATATCATATTTTTATACCGCAATCAACGTTTGCAGAAGCGATTTCATAGATATTGCTGGCAAAAAAACTGTGCATGTAAAAAAAATTAAAATTGGATATTTATTAAAGCATAGTTTGTAGTATACTAGGTATCAGAGTTAAATCGCGCGATCAATTCCATGATAAATTATAATTATTATTTGCGAGGAGTTTACTATGTCCGAACGTTATGAATTGAATAAGCAGCTTGCACAGATGCTGAAGGGCGGCGTCATCATGGACGTTACCACACCAGAACAGGCAAAAATTGCAGAGCAGGCAGGCGCGTGTGCGGTTATGGCACTGGAGCGCATTCCCGCAGATATCCGGGCTGCCGGCGGCGTATCCCGCATGAGCGACCCGAAGATGATTAAAGGAATCCAGCAGGCAGTCAGCATTCCGGTCATGGCAAAGGTCCGCATTGGACATATCGCAGAAGCGCAGATTCTGCAGGCAATTGAGATTGATTATATCGATGAATCCGAGGTACTGTCTCCGGCAGATGACATATATCACATTGATAAGACAAAATTCAAGGTGCCGTTTGTTTGCGGTGCACGTGACCTTGGGGAAGCGCTGCGCCGAATTGCAGAAGGCGCGTCCATGATCCGTACCAAGGGTGAGCCGGGTACCGGTGATGTGGTACAGGCAGTGCGTCATATGCGCAAGATGATGCAGGAAATCCGCCGGGTTACTTCCATGCAGGAGGATGAGCTGTACGAAGCAGCCAAGCAGCTGCAGGTTCCGTATGATCTGCTGAATCAGGTAAAGGAAACTGGGCGTCTTCCGGTTGTTAATTTTGCAGCGGGCGGTGTTGCAACACCAGCTGATGCAGCTCTGATGATGCAGCTGGGTGCAGAGGGCGTCTTTGTCGGTTCCGGTATTTTCAAGTCCGGCAATCCGGCTAAGCGTGCTGCTGCTATTGTCCAGGCTGTCACCAATTACAATGACCCATATAAGCTGGCAGAGCTTTCCGAGGATTTGGGAGAAGCCATGGTTGGCATCAATCCGGAGGAAATCCAGCTGATTATGGAGGAACGCGGCAAATGATAATCGGTGTTCTTTCTCTGCAGGGAGCCTTTGCCGAACACGAAGCACGGCTGCATGAACTGGGGGCGGAAGCAGTCCAGCTGCGCTGTGCAGAGGATTTGCAGCAGCCAATGGATGGCTTGATTCTGCCTGGAGGAGAGTCCACGACAATGGGAAAGCTTCTGCAGGATTTGAACATGCTGGAGCCGGTTCGGGAAAAAATCCAGTCCGGTATGCCGGTGTTTGGAACCTGTGCGGGTTTATTGCTGCTGGCAGAAGAGATTGAAAATGATACCAGAAGGCATTTGGCTACCATGTCTATCACGGCAAGCCGCAATGCCTATGGCAGACAGCTGGGAAGCTTTTATACGGAGCAGCGTTTTGCCGGAGGAAAGACGATCCCGATGACGTTTATCCGAGCACCCTATATCAGGGATGTCGGGGAAGGCGTGGAAATACTGGCAGAAGTAGATGGTAAAGTTGTTGCAGCCAGACAGGATAACCAGCTTGTGACAGCTTTTCACCCTGAACTGAATGCAGATACAACAATACATGCCTATTTCCTGCAGATGGTTTCAGACAGCATATGTGCATAAAGCATAATATAAAGAATTTGAGCCGGAGCATATGCTCCGGCTCTTTGGCTGTATCAGGCAGTTTTGTGGACTTATAGGAATTTTTTCATCTGGTCAATGTTTGCCTGTTCCGTGGCAAGCAGTTTGTTGGCAAGACTGGTAACGGCATGGTCAGATACATCGCATTCCCGCATGGTCTGCATGCTCTTGGTAACGCCCATGGTATTGCCGCGTATCATCATGTCGGCAATGTTGGACTGCGAAGAATCCATCATGGTTTTCATTCCGGAGGACAGCTCGCTTGACCATTTTGCAAAGGCGCCAACATCCTCCGGCTTGCCATTGTGCTTGCGCAGCAGACTGTCTGCCGAGTCATGGATTTTATTGTACTCCGTGCGCTGCTGTTCCAGTGCCTGACGGAAGGTGCCGTCGGCATACTGAATCACGGAATCAATGCCATCCACGCCCATTTCTGTAGTCTGCCGGATATGGTTGAGTAATGTGCAGTCGTCTTTCATACGTTTTCACCTCAAAAAAAGTATCCGCAGAGAAGCAGGGATTTATGCGGAAAATAAAAGAGTCCCGTATGCAAAATGCACACGGGACAAAAGATTACATGATTCATCATTCATCGAATAACGGGGTGCTGAAATACCGTTCTGCAGTATCCGGCAGGACAGTGACGACAGTTTTGCCTGGCCCGAGCTTTTTGGCAAGCTTGCGTGCTGCTGCAACATTGGTGCCGCTGGAGATGCCGCACATCAGGCCCTCCAGTCTTGCAAGATCCTTGGAGGTCTGGATTGCTTCCTCATCCGTTACGATATAAATGTCGTCATAAATTTGGGTATTCAGGATATCTGGAATCAGGCCATCGCCGATACCCATCTGCAAATGCGTACCCACTGTACCACCAGCCAGAATTGCTGCATTCTGCGGTTCTACGGCCCAAATCGTCATGTTCGGATTTTTTTCTTTTAATACTTCGCCAATCCCTGTAATGGTTCCGCCGGTTCCAATACCGGAGCAGAAGCCATCAATCGGACCGTCTACCTGCGCAAGGATTTCCAATGCGGTCTGGCTGCGATGTACTGCTGGATTTGCCGGGTTGGCAAACTGCTGCGGTACAAAAATTTTCGGATTGTCTGCAGCCATGCGCATAGCTGTCTGCAGGCATTCATCAATACATTTGCCGATATCGCCGTCATCATGAATCAGGATAACCTCTGCGCCATAGTGGCGAACCAGCTTACGGCGTTCCTCGCTGACAGAATCCGGCATGATGATGATAGTCTGATAGCTGCGTACAGCGCCAATCAGTGCAAGACCGATGCCCTGATTTCCACTGGTGGGTTCCACAATAATGGAATCCGGACCGATCAGACCCTGTTCTTCTGCATCTGCAATCATATTGAAAGCAGTACGGGTTTTAATGGAACCGCCGACATTCAGCCCTTCAAATTTTACCAGAATCTGCGCGCTGTCCGGCTCAGCCATACGGCTCAGGCGGATAATTGGTGTATGTCCCATTGCCTCAAGTACATTGTTATAAATCATGCTGTCCATCCTCTATTATAAGCCTGCAGGTGGTAGCTGCAGGCAAAATTCTTTGTGTTGTTACACCAAAAAAATATTATACCGTATTTTGGGGGATAATGCAATGAAAACGTTTGCTCATGCAGCAGCATCTTCGCTGGCAGTGTTTGCGGCTGATGCGGTGCCATGTGCCTCTGCATATGCAGTATCATAGGTAATTGGGATAGTCTTTTCAATGATAAATTCACCAAAGGCATCTTCCGCGATGCTGCGCAGATTGGAAACGCTCATATTAACCCGTCCGGCAAGGGCATGGGAATTGGCAAGGGATTCGGTATAATCATCCATCGGGAGAACCTGATAATTGCGCCACTTGGAATTAAAACAGCAGACGAGCGGCATGACACCGGGTTTTTCCACAATAATGGTTCCATCGGTCTGGCGGGTCAGAGTAACCTGCAGCATGGCTTCCACCATGGTGGCGGACTTGTCCTGTGCGGAAATAAAGTTGCCGGTGGAATAAATACAGAAAGCACGATTGCCGTTTTCAGATTCTACCCATCCGCAGGGCTGGCATACATGTGGATGTCCGCCAATAATCACGGCAGCACCCTGTTCTGTCAGAAATTCGGCAAGCTCTTCCTGTTCGTCATTTTGCGTACTCTCATATTCCTCTCCCCAGTGCATGACAACAACAACCGCATCACAGTTTTCCCTGACGGCTGCCATTTCCGTGGCAATTTTATCCTTGTCAATCAGGGAAACCAGATCTGGATTGTCCTCCGGCAGAGAATAGCCATTCAGACCATAGGTATACGCAAGAAAACCGATTTTCATGCCATTGCGTTCTACATAGCGGATTTTTGCACGGTCTTCTGCATCTCTTGCAATACCGATCCGGATTACATCATCCTCCGCATGGGAATCCCAGAAATCCAGTGTATCATATACTGCACTGGAACCAGCATCCATTGCGTGGTTGTTTGCGTGGGAAATAACATCAAAGCCGGCGTCAATCAGCGCTTCGCCACATGCCTGTGGTGTATTAAAGCATGGATAGGCAGACGGCTCGCCGGTTCCCAGGGGGGATTCCTGGTTGATAAAGGCAATGTCGGCGGCTTCCACATATGGCTTAATTTCTTCATAAAAGGATGTGAAATCATAAGTCCCGTCACCATTGGAAGCATCTCTTAACAAGGTGTTATGGATCAGATTGTCACCTACAGCAATCAGGGAAATGCTGGCAGGCTCATATGTAATGACTTCTTCCTGTTCTGGCTCCTGCACTGCATTGACAATGTCCTGTTCGCCGGATTCGGATGCAGCATCGGTATGCGGTGCGGAGAATGCGGGAAAAATAGCGTGTACTGCTACAATGACGGCGACAAGAAGAATAAGGAAACAAATGATAACAACGGTGATTCTCCTGCGTCTGCGGATTCTGACCTGCCTGCGGTAGGCAGCAGATTTTCTCTGTGGTGTTTTCGGCGGCATAACATATTTCTCCTCTCTTTTTCTAAAAGTTAGTTTGACAAGAATCGACAATATTGTCAAGCATAAATTGTAACATTACAGGAATTTATGAGCAAGTTTTGCAAAATTTTTTATGGATGGTTGACTTTTGGCAAACCGTGTTTTAGGATTATTTTGTGAAGTGAGGAATGGGGTTTACTTACGGAGGAGTGTAAATGGAATTGAAAAATGCAATGCAAAGAAAAATATGTGTTATTGGCCATAAAAACCCGGATACAGATTCCATCTGTTCTGCAATTGCTTATGCACATTTGAAAAATTTGATTTCAGATCGTGAATATGAGCCGCGCAGGGCAGGAGAAATCAATCAGGAAACTGCATTTGTCCTGAATCGATTTCACATGAAGCCGCCGAGGAATTGTCTGGACGTGCATGCTACGGTAAGTGATATCGATATTCGTTATATTGACGGCGTTTACGGAAACATGACCCTGCGCCGTGCATGGGAGACCATGCGAGATCAGGATATCACTACACTTCCGATTACATCCAATGACAACAAGCTGGAGGGTCTGATTACCCTGAAACGTCTGGCTATGGCAAATATGGATAGTCTGGACCCGCATGCCGCTTCCAATGCCTGCACGCCGATTGGCAATATTGTTGAAACGCTGCAGGGTACCTTGATTACAGGCTCAAGGGAAATGGTGTTCGACCAGGGAAAAATTGTCATTGCAGCCGGAAGCCCGGAGGCGATGGAGAATATGGTGGATCCGGGCGACATTGTCCTGGTTGCAAACCGTTATGAAGCACAGCTGTGTGCCATTGAGCTGGAAGCGGCCTGCCTTGTGGTGTGCATGACGCCGAGAATTGCGAAAACCATTATTAAAATTGCTGAAGAGCATAATTGTACCGTCATCAGTACACCATATGATACGTATGCGGCCTCCTGTCTGATTAACCAGAGTATTCCGATCCGGCATCCCATGGCAAAAACTATGATTAGCTTTCAGCTATCTACCCCGATTGAAGAGGTTAAGAAGGTCATGGGACAGGTTCGTCATAATTATTTCCCGGTTGTGGATAAGCATGGCTATTATCAAGGTGTTATTTCCCGTCGTAATTTGTTGAATTTAAAGCGGAAACAGCTGGTTCTGGTGGATCATAATGAAAAAACACAGTGTGTAGAAGGCTTTGAGGAAGCGGAGATTCTGGAAATTATTGACCATCACCGCATTGGCAGCCTGGAAACCAGCGGCCCGGTTTATTTCCGCAATCATCCGGTGGGCTGTACGGCGACGATTATTTATCAGATGTACTGTGAAAATGCAGTGGATATTGAGCCGGATATGGCAGGAATCCTGTGCAGCGCAATTCTGTCGGATACGTTGATTTTCCGTTCACCAACCTGCACACCACAGGATGAATATGCAGCACACCAGCTGGCACAGATTGCGGGTATTGATATAGAAGATTTTGCACAGGAAATGTTTGAAGCAGGAGAAAACCTGCATGGCAAAACTGCGGAGCAGGTCCTGCTGCAGGATTATAAGGTATTTGTAAGCAACAATAAGATGCGTTTTGGCGTAGGCCAAGGCAGCTATGTCAGCACAAAGAACCGCGAAACTGCAAAACAGATGCTGGAAGGAAAGATACAGGAGATTCAGGAACATGAAAATGTTGACATGATTTTCTATCTGATTACCAATATCTTGGATAAGTCCAGTGAGGTTCTGTTCGCTGGCAAGGGCGCAGATGATGTGTTGGCAAACGCGTTCCATTGTGAAGTAGAGAAAGACAAGCCATTGCTGCTGCATGGCGTGGTATCACGCAAAAAGCAGTTCATTCCGGCTATGCTCGGCGCATTGCAGAACCAGTAATATAGGGTGCACCGGAAAAGTCAGACAGTTTGTCTCGTTCGACCAATCGCGTTGCTTCAGCGTTAAAAATACCTGAAATCCGGAAGAATCTCAGCGTGTTTTGTCTTGAATCGGCTTTGCCTTTTCGAAAGCTATATCAGTGCTTTTTTCGGGAATTAGGATATCCCAAGCCAAGAGATAAATACAGATTATGAGGGCTGCGGCAAGCGCCCTCATTTTTTGTGTAAAAAGAAAAACCACGAGACTTTCGTCTCATGGCTTTCAGCGGTTTAAAGGAGATGTCCAAAGCATCCGGCTTTTTTTCTGTTTTTAATCGTCCATGCCAAAGCGGTTTTCCAGACGATCCTCTGCATCGTCCAGATTGTCCTCCAGCTTTTCTACCTCAAGATCCTGTTTGCGGAAATCGGTGTAATCCAGCGTACCCTGGCGGTACTGCGCTTCCAGATTGTCCTCATAGATGTCAAGCTCACGGTCGAGTGCATCAAGTGCGGTTTTCTGTTCAAAGAACAGCTCGCGGTTTTCCTCAGCTGTACCGGTTGGCTGGGCGGCGTCTGCTGCGGCAACAGCGTCAGCAACCTTCTGGGAGAGCGTATCAAGATCAGTTGTCACCGTATCTGCAGTGGTGTCGGAACTGTTATTGGCAGTCGTATCTGCTGTACTGGTGTCTGCGGTGGTGTTTTCAGAATCGGTATCATCTGTAGCCGTCTGCATATCGGTGATCTGCTGTTCCAGCTGCTCTACCTGCTGCTCCAGCTCCTGTTCGCGGTTGCTGCTTGCGCAGCCTGCCAGGAGTGCGGTCAATACAGCGATAGAAAGAAGTAGCATCATACGTTTTTTCATGGAAATAGCCTCGCTTTCTCTTTTATATTAAGGTATGGTTTGTTTTCTATGGATTTATCATACGGCATGAATATGAAAGAAACATTAAAATCATCATGAAAAAAACATTAAAATGGCAATGACAGCAAAACAAAGCGTGCAATTTATCCCGTTTCATTGTATGATGAAAGAAAAGCAGATTGAGAGAGGAGTTGAGGCAGATGCGTATTCTGGTCGCAGAGGATGAACGCCATTTGCTGGATGTGCTGAAAAAACGCCTGATAAAGGAGCATTACAGTGTGGATGTGTGCAGTGATGGACTGGACGCGATGGATTATATCAATACAACGGCATATGATGGGATTATTCTTGATATCATGTTACCACGGCTGGATGGCATCTCAATCCTGCGGCAGATGCGTCGGGCAGGAAATGACGCACCAGTGCTGCTGCTGACGGCACGCGGCAGTGTGGAAGACCGTGTTGCCGGCTTGGATGCAGGCGCAGATGATTATTTAATCAAGCCGTTTGCATTTGAGGAGCTGCTTGCCCGCATCCGTGTCATGATGCGTAAGCAGTCCTCTGTCCGTACGAAGCAAGAGGAGCTGAATGTGGGGGACTTGTGCCTCAATCTGCGCACACATGAGGTCATGAGAGGCGGGGATATCATTGGCCTGTCCTCTAAGGAGTATGCGGTTTTGGAATATATGATGCGTCATTCAGGCACCGTGCTGTCACGGACGCAGATCGAGCAGCATGTATGGAATTATGACTATCTGGGTGCATCCAATATGGTGGATGTGTACATCCGTTATCTGCGCAAAAAGCTGGATGACCCATATGACGAGAAGCTGATACATACTGTGCGAGGGAAAGGATATGTTATACGCGAAAAATAGACGAAAAAAGGGAATATCAATCCGTACGAAGGTTGTGGCATGGTTTGCGGTGTTTGTCGTTTTGATTGCACTGCTGGCGATCGTGGTTGTTTTGTATGTCACCCGGAACTCGCTCTGGGCGGAAAATGAGGATGAGCTGCGCGAAGAAGTAACGGAGTTTGCCCGTGAGCTCAGATGGTCAGGGGACAATGTATGGGCAGAGGACTCATACTATGAGGATGATATTGTTTTTAGTGTATATAATGACAGCGGCGTGTGCATCGGCGGCATTGTACCGGATTCGTTTTCACGCGATACTGTACTGAAAAATGGTCAGGTCCAGCAGATATCCTCCGGTGAGCACAAATGGATGACCTATGATATTGCATTGGACAATGGGGAAAATGGATACATCTGGGTGCGCGGCATTACGCATATCGGATGGGGGAGTTTATCTCTGAATGGTATATTTATCCTGTCGCTGGTCGCGTTTCCCGTACTGATTGCACTGGCAGTGGCTGGCGGCTGCCTCATTACACAGCGGGCGTTTGCACCGGTGGAATATATCCGTACCACTGCGGAGAAGATTGCGGGGAGTGGGGATCTGACGCAGCGTGTGCCGACAGGAAATACCGGCGGTGAGCTGCAGGAACTGGCGGATACATTTAATGGGATGCTGGATGCCTTGCAGCAGTCATTTGAAGATGAAAAACAGTTTACAGCAGATGGTTGACATGAGCTGCGGACTCCGGTTTCTGTTATGATTGCGCAGGGGGAATATGCGCTGCTGGATGATGCAACGGATGACGAGCACAGGGATGCGCTTACTGTAATGCTGGGGCAGGCAAAAAAGATGTCTGAGCTGATTTCGCAGATGCTGTTTATAGCACGGCGGGAGCGGGGACTTCCTGAGCCAGAAGAACCGGTCGATTTGGGCATGGCGGCGGAAATTGCCGCAGAGGAACTGGCGGAGCATGCAAAGCGGAAAAGCATTGCCATTTCTGTGGAGGCTGCTGGAGCAGTTTACGTACAGGCAGATCAAACGGGCGTGATGCGGATTGTCGTAAATCTGCTCGAAAATGCCGTGGAATACGGCAGGCCAGATGGACATGTGTGGGTGCGGGTGTACAGTGAAGGGACGCAGGCTGTGCTTTGTGTGCAGGATGATGGCATTGGCATTGCACCGGAGCATCAGCCGCATATTTTCAAGCGTTTTTATCGGGCGGATACCGCACGTACGGCGGATAACAGGAATCACACTGGATTGGGGCTGGCAATGGTCAAACTTTTGACGGAATCCTACCATGGCACGATTATGGTGGACAGCCGGGAAGGAGAAGGGACGGCGTTTACCGTGCGGTTTCCGGCAAAGTAGGAAATGCGTTTTCAAACAGCAAAAAAAGCTAACCACCTATTCCAGCATAGAATAGGTGGTTAGCCCAATGGCGGAGAGGGCGGGATTCGAACCCGCGTGCGATTGCTCGCAAACTGATTTCGAGTCAGCCCCGTTATGACCACTTCGATACCTCTCCATATGAATTCAAGCAGCCCTCTAGAAGGAACTGCTTGAATAGTATACAACAATTTTTAATTTCCGTCAAGGAAAATTATCTCTTTTCCCGCAGTACCGCACGCATGCGTTCAATTGTCAGCGGGCTTACAATATGTTCAATGCGGCATGCATCGGTTTCGGCTGTAACGGCATCAAGAGACAGTATTGTCATCAAAAACTCCTTAATCAGGACGTGACGATCGTAAATTTCATTTGCACGCTTACGGCCTGCATCGGTCAGCTGGATGGTTCCATACAGTTCATGCTCTACCAGACCTGCCTTTTTGAGTACGCCCATGGCGCGGGTTACGCTGGGTTTGGAAAAACCGAGCTCGTTTGCAATATCGACAGCGCGGACAGTACCGTTACGCATTTCAAGCAAGAGTATGGTTTCCAGATAATTTTCTCCGGATTCCTGGATTTTCATGGATTCACCGCCTTGTTTTTTACTATAAAGTATTACCATTATAGCATGATTTTTGTGAAATGACAACAAATTGGAAAATTTTTAACAAATGAAAAAAGGAAAATATCCAAATACGAAAGTCTGCTTTTCTGCGTCTTTTAGACAAAACACCATTTTTTTGTTTATCTGGTGATTTTTGCTGCATAACATTGCGAAAATGTCAAAACTATGGTATGCTAATAATTGTTTTTGAGCACGAATTTTCAGGCAGTGCCAGGAAAATCAAACAAAAAAACATCACAGGACAAGCCTGTATCATGTGATTGGAAAGGAAAT
Organism: Clostridia bacterium; assembly: GCA_021205365.1. Lineage (GTDB taxonomy): Bacteria > Bacillota > Clostridia > Oscillospirales > Butyricicoccaceae > Butyricicoccus_A. The sequence continues at coordinate 6,145 of JAJPXP010000051.1, read as the reverse complement.
AAAATGGATTATAATCGTTTGGCAGAGCTGCTTTTTCAAAAAGTTACAGAGACGCCGGAGGAAGTAGAAGCTCGTTATCCTGCCCGTGATCTGCCGGAAGGCGCAAAGGTAACCCGTATGGCACCAAGTCCGACAGGCTTTATGCATCTGGGCAATCTGTTTGGTGCAGTTGTTGATGAACGTCTGGCGCACCAGTCTGGCGGCGTTTTTTATCTGCGTATTGAGGATACCGATAAAAAAAGGGAAGTGGAAGGCGGCGTTGAGCTGATACTGGAAACTTTCAAAAATTTCGGTCTGCCGTTTGACGAGGGCGCAACCGTTGATGGTGACAATGGTGCATATGGCCCGTACCGTCAGAGCAAACGTGCTGCGATTTATCATGTTTTTGTCAAGGATCTGGTAAAGCGCGGTTATGCATATCCATGTTTCTGCACGGAAGAAGAGCTTGCTGAAATGCATGCACAGCAGGAGGCCAATAAGGAAAATTTCGGATACTATGGAAAATATGCCAAGTACCGTGATTGTCCGCTGGAGGAAATTGAAAAGCGTCTGGCAGCAGGCGAAAGCTATGTCGTCCGCTTCCGTTCTCCGGGCAGTATTGAGCATAAGGTCCGCCATACCGATCTGGTAAAGGGCAATCTGGAGCTGACGGAAAACGATCAGGATATTGTCCTGCTGAAATCTGATGGCATTCCGACCTATCACTTTGCACACATTGTGGATGACCATCTGATGCATACCACACACGTTGTCCGCGGTGAGGAATGGCTGGCAACGCTGCCGGTACATCTGCAGCTGTTTGATATCATGGGCTGGAAGCGTCCGAAGTATGTGCATACCGCACAGCTGATGAAGATGGACGGCGGTTCCAAGCGCAAGCTGTCCAAGCGGAAAGACCCAGAGCTGGCTCTGTCCTATTATTATCAGCAGGGCATCCCCGTACCGGCGGTTATGGAATACCTGATGACACTGCTCAATTCCAACTTTGAGGAGTGGCGCAGGGCAAATCAGACTGCGGATATCAACGATTTCCCGTTCAGCCCGAAGAAGATGAGCGTTTCCGGTTCACTGTTCGATATGGAAAAGCTGCGGGATGTCAGCAAGAATGTTATTTCTCGTATGAATGCAGAGGAAGTTTATGATTACGTTTCCAAATGGAGCGCTGACAATGACCCGGAATTCCATACGCTGTTTGTCCGTGATCCGGAGCTGACCCGTAAATTCCTTGCTATAGGCAGGGGCGGAAAGAAGCCGCGGAAGGATCTGGCGTTGTGGAGTGAAGTCAGGGCATATATGGACTTTATGTTCCCGGAACTGTTCCAGCCGGATTATTCCGGTATACCGGAGAGTGCAAAGGACGATGCCAAGGCGATTCTTACGGAATATCAGGATATTTATAACCCGGCAGATGAAATGTCTGTATGGTTTGATAAGATGAAGGTTCTGGCTGATAAGCATGGCTTCGCGCCGGAAACCAAGCTGTACAAAAAGAATCCGGAAGCATATAAGGGACCGGTCGGTGATATTTCCATGGTTCTGCGTGTTGCAGTGTGCGGACGTACCAATGCACCGGATCTGTATTCTGTCATGCAACTGATGAGCGTGGAGGAAATCAACCGCCGCCTGCAGGCTGCCTGTGACGCATTATCATTCAATTCGTAATATTTAAGAGACAATGGAGTCAGATGCCTGGGAAAGGGTATAGGCTCTATTGTCATACCCTGAATCAGGAATTTGATTTCTCCACCACAGTGGGGAGCATACAAAACATCTTGTACCTGTGTATTTGCACAGGGTTTCCGGCAAGCGATGGCGAGGCCGGAATGGTTTTGTTCCAAAATAATTAGGAAAAGGGGAAAAACAATGGAGTTTGCATCTAATTTTCTGCATGAGATTATAGATGAAGACATTAAGAATGGCATGACGGAACGGATTCATACCCGTTTTCCGCCGGAGCCGAACGGATATCTTCATATTGGTTCTGCCAAGGCGATTTATATTAACTGGTCTGTTGCACAGAAGTATGACGGCTTGTTCAACCTGCGTTTTGACGATACCAATCCGGTACGTGAGGATGACGAATATGTACAGTCTATCCTGCAGGATGTCGCGTGGCTGACCGGTTCTGAACCGTCCGGCGGTATCTTCTATGGATCGGATTACTTTGATAAGTGCTATGAATGTGCCATCCATCTGATTCAGGAAGGCAAAGCATATGTTTGTGACCTGAATCAGGATGAAATGCGTGAATATCGCGGTACACTGACAGAGCCGGGTAAGAACAGCCCGTATCGTGACCGTTCTGTTGAGGAAAACCTCAAGCTGTTCGAGGAAATGCGTGAAGGCAAGTATGAAAAGGGTGCAAAGACCCTGCGTGCGAAGATCGATATGGCTTCTCCGAACATGAACATGCGCGATCCGGCCATTTACCGCATTGTATATGCAACCCATCACCGCATCGGCAACAAGTGGTGTATTTATCCGCTGTATGACTTTGCCCACCCGATTCAGGACGCAATGGAACACATCACCCATTCGATGTGCTCCATTGAATTTAAGAACCATCGTCCGCTGTATGAGTGGGTCGTGGACAATTGCGCTCCGTGCCTGCCGTCCCATCCGAAGCAGAGGGAATTTGCCCGTCTGAATGTAACCAATACAGTTATGTCCAAGCGTTATCTGCGTGAGCTGGTAGAAACCGGCAGGGTAGATGGCTGGGATGACCCACGCATGCCGACCCTGTGTGGTCTGCGCCGCCGTGGTTATACACCGTCAGCTATTCTGGAATTTGTTACCCGTGCAGGTGTTGCCACAACGGACAGCCTTGTAGATATCAAGCTGCTGGAATACTGCATCCGTGATGAGCTGAATACCACAGCGCTGCGCCGCATGGCCGTTACTGAGCCGATCAAGCTGGTGATCACCAACTATCCGGAGGATAAGGAAGAAACCTTCGAAATTGCGAATAATCCAAAGGATGAAAGTGCGGGCACCCGTCAGGTTCCGTTTACCCGTGAGCTGTGGATTGAGAAGAGTGACTTTGCGGTTGTGCCGCCTCCGAAGTTTAAGCGCCTGAAGCCGGGCGGAGAGGTTCGCCTGATGGGAGCTTATATTGTAAAGTGTAATGAAGTCGTTCAGGATGAAGATGGCAATGTTGTAGAAGTACATTGCACGGCTGATCTGGAAGCAGGCAATGGCAATCCGCTGGATGGCCGTAAGGTACGCGGTAATATCCATTGGGTATCTGCGAAGTATGCCGTTGATGCAGATCTGAACTTGTACGAAAACCTGTTTACACTGGAAAACACCGGTTCCGTACCGGAAGGCACCAATTATCTGGATTACCTCAATCCACAATCCAAGCAGCAGCTGAGTGGCTGTAAGCTGGAGCCGTCCATTGCTGATGTACCGGCGGGAACCCGTATGCAGTTTGTCCGTATGGGCTATTATATTCAGGACAGCAAACCGTCTGAGAATGGAGCGCTGTGCTTTAACCGTATTGTCTCTCTGAAGGACAGCTTTAAGCCGGACAAAAAGTAAGAATGCTGTAGAAATGGGGGCAAATGACAGCGTCCCTTCGTGATATGGAAAATGAAAACAGCATGAAAAGGGCAGCCTGTAGAGTAGTTGCAGCCGATTGGCGTTGTGAGAAGTATAGCTGACCGGCAAGACGGAAATTCATAACGGAGACAGAGTCCGTATGTCAAATGAAGAATTTATTTTCCAGATTCAGATATAACTTGATACAGATGATATATGCCCATGGGAAAAAGGTTGGTGGGTTGCTGCTGCTCTGTGCAGCGCTTCTGCTGGTGGGGCTGACGATTGGATGTCCCATTCAGCGGCTGACTGGTATTCCCTGTCCGGCATGTGGGATGAGCAGGGCATGGAAATATGCTCTGCTGTTCCATTTCCGGGAAGCATTTCAATATCATCCGCTGTTCCTGCTGGCCCCCTGGATTGTTATACTGATTTTCCGGGAAGGATGGATGCCGCAGCATTGCCGAAAGGGATGGATATATCATGTACAGATTATCGTTGCTGCGGTTCTGCTGATGACAGTTTATGTATATCGGATTTGGCTGTTCCCATCCGGCCCGGTGGCAATCAGCCTGCAGGGTGGACTGCTCTGCCGTGGAATCCGGCTGTTATACAACTTTCTTTGAAACAGAAAAAGACGTTCTCTGATGGAAATGTTCCATAGAGAACGTCTTTTGTATTGCTTTAAGTTTCCGTTATGCCAGCAGGCCAAAGTACAGCAGTACGAGGAGGCCGAGCACAATGCGGTACCAGCCGAATACCTTGAAGTCATGCTTGCGGATATAGTTCATGAAGAAACGGATGACGATCAGCGAAATCACAAAGGCAGTGATGGTGCCGACCAGCATAACCCCGATCTGTGTACCTGTGTAATTCAAACCATACTTCAGCATTTTGACGCCGCTTGCACCCAGCATAACCGGGATAGCAAGGAAGAAGGAAAATTCTGCAGCTACAGAGCGTTCACAACCGAGGAATACCGCGCCGAGAATGGTAGAGCCAGAACGTGATGTACCAGGAACCAGGGACAGTACCTGGAAAATGCCGATGCAGAATGCCTTGCGGAACGAGAGTTTTTCCAGCGAGGTTGTTGTCGGATGCGGATTGGAATTTTCCAGCACGATGAACAGGATACCATAGAGAATCAATGCAATAGCAATGACGATCGGACCATACAGCAGGTCATGGATAAAGTCATCAAACAGGATACCAATGACGCCCGCAGGGATGCAGGCAATGATAACCTTTTCCCACAGCATCCAGGTATGGCGTTTTTGCTTTTTATCCTTATGTGGGGAAAATGGGTTCAGTTTGTCGAAATACAGTACGCATACTGCAAGAATAGAACCAAACTGAATAACAACAAAGAACATTTCGGTAAAGTCTGTGGAGAAATTCAATTTCAGGAATTGATCTACCAGCAGCATATGGCCCGTTGAGGAAACCGGAAGCCATTCTGTAATGCCCTGAACAATACCGAGGATAAACGATTTTACAAGTTCAATAAACATAGTTGTCTCCTTTGGAAGTCAATAACAATTGTTTGTAGTATAACGCATTCAATGGGAAAAGTAAAGCGTACTGCTTGCGCAAACAGTGCAAATATGGCATACTGAAAAACAGATGAAAATAAAAAGGAAGGGAAACAGATGGATTTGAAGCATCGGCTTCTGTGGGAAGCCTTTGGTTATACAGAATTTCGTCCGGGGCAGCAGAAACTGATTGATGCCATGCTTGCCGGGCGGGATGTCCTTGGCGTGATGCCGACTGGTGCGGGAAAATCGATTTGTTACCAGATTTCTGCCATGCTTCTGCCAGGGATATCGCTGGTGATTTCTCCGCTGATCTCCCTGATGCAGGATCAAGTAGCAGCCCTGCGGCGTGCTGGAATCTCTGCCTGTCTGCTCAACAGTGCTCAAACCTTGCAGGAGCGGCAGGAAGCAATGCAGTTAGCAGCTGCCGGGCGATGTAAGCTAATTTATATTGCGCCGGAACGTCTGCTGACATCAGATTTCTGTGACCTGATTGAGCATCTTCCGATTTCCATGGTGGCAGTGGATGAAGCACATTGCATTTCCCAGTGGGGGCATGATTTCCGCCCAAGTTACCGGAAAATACCGCAGTTTTTGCAGAACCTTCCCAAACGGCCGATTATTTCCGCATTTACCGCAACAGCAACCGCACAGGTGCGCGAAGATATTGTGCAGGCATTGCATCTGCGAAACCCGGAGCGCCTGGTCACCAGTTTTGACCGCCCGAATCTGCATTATGAAGTGAGAAGAGTATATGATCGGGAAGCGCAGCTATTGCAGTTTATCCAGAAGCAAAACGGTACTTGCGGCATTGTTTATTGCCTGACTCGCAAAAAGACAGAAGAAATGGCACGGTACCTGTGTGATAATCATATTCCTGCGCTGGCATATCATGCGGGTATGGAAACGATGACGCGCCGGCTGGTGCAGCAGAAATTTGTCGGCGGAGAAGTGCCGGTGATCGTGGCAACCAATGCTTTCGGTATGGGCATAGACAAACCGGATGTCCGGTTTGTCATTCATTGGCGCTTTAGCGAAAAAAACCACCAGCTATGCTGGTGGAAGAAAAATCT
>JAJPXP010000055.1 GCA_021205365.1 Clostridia bacterium | reverse complement strand
GCATGGACCCTAAACTTACCCGCCGGCTTGTAGACGAAGGCCGCATGCCGAATGTAAAACAATATATTACCCGAGGCTCTGCACGTGCTGATCTGCGTCAGTTGGGCTGTCTGCCAACCATTACACCGCCCTGTTGGACAAGCCTTGCGACCGGAGCATACCCGGGTACACATGGCATCACCTGCTACTGGAGACAATCCCCCAAAAGCCTGGACGCTGTTGTCTATAATATGGATTCCCGCAACTGTACGGCAGAGCAGCTATGGAATGTCACGGCAGAATCCGGAAGGAAAACACTTGTATGGCACTGGCCCGGCTCCTCATGGCCCCCGTCCTCTGACAGCCCGAACCTTGATGTTGTAGATGGTACACAGCCCGGTTCGGTCAATATGGGCATTGCACAGATGGACTGGGAAAAAATTGTTTATGCATCCGCTGATATTCCGCAGCTCGGGTTCCAGTCCCGTTCGGAAAAACAGGCAGGTGTCGGCTGCAACATTACAGACCTTTCCGAAGTTATGCAGCCAGAGGAAGAAGACGAAATGATGGAACTCTGGTGGGGTGACAAATCCAGAGAAGGCGGCGAAATCCGCACCTATGTCCGGACCTTTGAAGATACAGAAATCATGATCGGCTCTAAAGTCGGCTATGATGTCATCACATCCCCGCTCATTCCAGCGACCGGCTGGAAAACCGCGCCGGAGGATGCACTGGAATTTACCATTCTCGTTTCTTCTGAGCACAGTGTCCGTCCGGCTCTGGTTCTGAAAAATAAGAATGGTCTGTTCGACCGTGTTGCTGTTTATTCGGATAAGCAGGCAGCACAGCCGCTGGCCGAGCTGTCCGCTGGCCAAATGATCTGCGGCAAGCCAGATATTTTGCGCAAAAACGGACAGGCAAAGCCTGCTGTCCGCCTGTACAAGTTGATGGAACTGGATGAAGAAACCGGTGAACTTCGTCTGTGGATCAGCAATGCACTGGACATCACCAATGATACCCTATGGCATCCGAAAGCATTGTACAAGCAGGTCCTTGAGGAAATCGGCTATGTCCCACCGGTCAGCCTGATTGGCGGTGAGGATGACGAAATCGCCTCTGAAATCTTTGAACCGAGCTGGGATCTATACAACCAGTGGCAGGCAGACTGTCTGAATACGCTCATTGAAAAGAACCAATATGAGGTTGTATTCAGCCATCTGCATAATGTAGACTGCGCCGGTCATCAAATCTGGCATTTGGGCAAAACGCTTGAACCATGGGATTATACGGATGAAACCGTTTATCAGGGATTGATCGAACGTATTTATGAGCAAACAGACCGGTATCTGGGACGCTTCCTACATCTGCTGGACGAGGGCTGGACAATCTTGATTGTCTCCGATCACGGCCTGATCGTCGGCGAGAATGTACCACCGCTGCTGGGCGAATACGGCGGCCTGAATGTACCTGTCATGGAACAGCTCGGATACACTGTCATGACAACGGATGCTGCGGGCAATACTGTTGTAGACTGGGAAAAAACCCGTGCGGTACAGATTCGCAGCAACTACATTTATATTAACCTCAAGGGACGAGATGCTCATGGTATCGTCGATCCAGCAGACAAATATTCCCTTGAGGAACAGATTATTTCAGATTTGTACAATTATCGCAATGAACTCGGGGAACGTGTTGTCGGCATTGCTGTGCGTAACCATGATGCAGAGCTGCTTGGTGTCAGCGGACCGGAATGCGGGGATATTTACTTTTCCATCCGTGAGCGTTTTGGACGCCTGCACGGCGATACCCTGACCACAGCAGAAGGATATTTCGGAACTTCTGTTTCTCCAATTTTTATCGCCGCCGGAACAGGGATTAAAGAAAACCACACAACCAAACGTACCATTCGTCAGGTGGATATTGCACCGACAGCCGCTGCTCTCCTGGGTGTCCGCTTCCCTGCGCAGTGTGAAGGTGCGCCAATTTATCAGATTTTATCGGAGGATTTATGAGTACCATTCAGATTACTTATGTAAGCGACTATGTCTGCCCGTATTGCTATGCAGCAAGAACAGCTTTGTTAGAGGCTGTCAAAGACTATGATGTTGAAATCAACTGGCTTCCTTATGAAGCCACACCAATCAATCAACCGCAGGTAGATACCTACCATGACCCTGTCCGCAAGCAGAAATATCGTAAAATCATTGCACCGATGATCCGAGAGCTTGGTCTGGACATGAAGCTTCCGCCAAAGGTTATTCCGCGCCCATATACCCGTCTGGCAACAGAAGGGCATTATTTTGCAGATGAGCACGGCCGAAGCACCGAATACGATACCCGCGTATTACAGGCATATTATGCTGAAGAACAGAATATTGGCAAGCTGGAAATTCTGACCCAGCTCGCAAAAGATGCCGGGCTGGACGCAGAAACCTTTGCCCAGGCACTCAGCAGCGGCACCTATACCAATGCTGTCCAGCAGGCCGAAGACTATGTGCAGCAAACGATTCATCCAAAACAAATTCCAACCATTCTGATTGGCAACAACATCCGGCTGGATGGCGGCGTATATTCTGTACAGCAGCTGAAAGCCTTTTTGGAGCAGGCTGCTTCTGAGCAGGATGAACAGGTAACATTGTCCGGCGCAGGCTGCGGTGAAAATGGCTGTGGATTCTGATGCTGAATACAATCCATTTTATCCGGTGTTTGCTGCTCCGGGCAGCTCCTGTCATCGTATATGGATAGCAAATACAAAACCGTAGGCACCCGGCCTGCGGTTTTGCTATTTACAGAAAAAGAAACTACAACAGTTTCCTGCGATTGGTGCTGACGGTATGACTTGCACATACATCTTACTGCTTATGAGGCAGTTTCTCTGCTTTGAGTTACGCCAGCTTATTTTGTACCCTGCTGCCTACAGGCAGCAGGGTACAGACGTTTGAAGTATGTAAAGTGGGTTCTTTCATAAATATATTTGCATTCTATCCACTGCCGAAGATTACAAACCTATCGTACGCCAAAGCGATATAGAAATTTATTTCCAATCAGCCGGATCAGCTTATCTGCGAGCAGACCGATTAAACCCAACGTAAAAATACCGGTAAAAATCCAGTCCGTCCGGTAATACAGGCGAGACGTATAAATCAGATATCCGATACCCTCAGATGCCGCCAGCATCTCTGCCGCTACAATGCAGATGATTGCACCGCTCAGCCCAAGACGCACACCAGTAAAAATATTGGGTACAGCAGACGGCAGAATGACACTGAAAAACGTCTTTGCTTTTCCAGCTCCCAATGATTCCGATGCTTCCACCAGGGATTGATCGACCGAGCGTACACCGGCAATCGTATTGACCATGACAGGGAAAATAACAGCATAGAAAATCAAAGCAACCTTCGAGGTTTCACCTACGCCGAACCACAACAGGAACAGCGTAATAAAACCAATTGCAGGGACAAACCGGAAGAAATTTAAAAATGGTTCAAAAATTTTTCCAATCCATTTGAAATATCCGACACACAGTCCAACCGGAATGGCAAAGACCAGTCCAAGTATCCAGCCTTTTAATACACGCCCAAGGCTGTACAGAATATCATTTGCCAGGGTTCCATCGGCTATTAAAGCTGCTGCCCCCTTGACCGTCACAAGCGGTCCCGGCAGAAAATCATCCGAATAAAACAGTGAACCAAATTTCCAGATTAACAGCAGCAGGATCCACGTCACGATTCCACTGCCAACGATACGGAGCAAAATTCCGCTGTTTTTTTGTTTTTCCATATACTCACCTCCGATTTAAATATAATACATATCGCTGCTTTTGAGCACATCATTGATGAGTGTATATGCATTGTTTTCATCAAACGCATATAGTCGTGAAACCATCACCTTTACCTTGTCACCCTTCCGAATCATATCATCAACCGGATGCTCCGCCTTTAGGGATAATCCATCCACATCAATGGTCAGCTCCGTGCTGTTGCCACGAAAAGCCGTATGCGTGACAACGCCATCCTGGCATGCCAACGGATAACGGGGTTTTGTGCCTTCGGGAATAACTTTGACAAATTCCGGCCGAACCGCTGCCCTGTCTGCCCCCTCATATGTATGGAATCCATTCAGCTTTGTATAGCTATAGTCCGGCAAAAGGACGGATTCACCGATAAACTGTGCGACAAATGGTGTCTTTGGATTTTTATAAATCTCAATCGGGGTACCCATCTGTTCTACCCTTCCCTCATTGGTGACGATAATCTCGTCTGCCACTTCAACAGCTTCATCCTGGTCATGGGTAACAAAAATGCTGGTAATGCCAACCTGTTCAATCATTTCTTTGAGCCATCGCCGCAGTTCTTTGCGGACCTTTGCGTCAATTGCAGCAAACGGTTCATCCAAAAGCAGTACCTGCGGTTCAATCGCAAGCGCACGGGCAAATGCGACTCGCTGTCTTTGACCACCCGATAACTGGCTTGGGAAACGGTTTCCCAGCCCTGGAAGGCCGACCAGCTGCAGCAGTTCTTCTACCTTTTGGCCAATTTCCTGTCTACTCTTTTTCCGAACCTTCATACCATAGGCAATGTTGTCATGTACCGTATAATATGGAAATAATGCATAGCTCTGGAATACAAAACCAATGCCACGTTCCTGTACAGACTGGTCATTGACAATCTGTCCATTGATGGTGATATTTCCATTGTCCTGATGCTCCAGGCCTGCCAGCATACGCAGGATCGTAGTCTTTCCGCTGCCGCTTGGCCCCAGCAGCGCAACCAGCTTGCCTTTTTCTATCCCAAACGAAACATCATCTGACGCTTTGAAGGTTCCGAAGCTCTTATTTACATGTTCAAATGTAATATACACGAATCGGTCAACTCCTTATTTTTTGTTTTCTCCTCTCCGCCGGATTGTAGGGAGCTGCCATGTCCCATTCAGGATACTTTCAGACGGAGAATATAGCCGCAGTACCAGCCCGAACTTTTCTGCACCAACCGGAAGCCAATTCGAAATCTCATTGGCGGATGGACGTATATTTTGCAGATAAATATCCAATGAGCCATCCGCATTCAGCTGAAAATCACTGCGGTCATTGATTCCATTCCGGTCCAGTTCATTTGGTATAAGAAACTGATCTTCTCCATATACAGTCAAAGACCAGAACTCCCCCACCGGTGGCAGAGAATCGAAATGACAAATATAGCTGAACTTACCAGTCAGATCATTTCCATCACTATCCACATATGCCTGTGGGTATATAGCAACTGTGACTGGATTGGCTCCAAAACCGCCCCATGCCACCTTTGCCCGAAAAGAATAGTTTTCTTTGAAAGCTGCCAGTTCCGGATTTGTCCAAATCCAGTTATCCCGCATAGGGGCATAAATATGTCGCTTTACATTATCATCAAATTCATGCACTGCCCGTTCATAAAAATGCGTCAATGCCTGCTGTACATGCACAGAAAAATCGGAAAGAGAAAACTTCTTATGCATTCCAATTCCATATTGTACTGCGTTTTCCAACAGCGATACATCCGGTGCAGTACCCATATTATCGCCCAGCAGACTGTTGGCAATCGAAAAAAATTCTTCAATGCTCAACTCTGCCAGCTTTTCTGCCGGAATAAAATCATCCTCCGGAAGATAGGTTCCCTTTGGCGGAATATATTCCTTCTGATATGCGGAAAGCGGACGCAAGTCAAACCCCTGCTGAATTGCAGCAATCTCCGCCTCATCATTCTGCTCTTTCAACACCCGGGTCAGCGTCCAGCACAAATTGGTGGGAATGTCAATTCGTACCAGCTCCTGTGGTATTGTTCCCTGAAAATCGGGTCCAACCAAAACTGCATTGACTTCCGAATCTCCACCAATACCGCCATTACCGATGATTGCAACACAATTTCCATAGGCATCAATCATCTCAGCAGCTGTATAGCGTTCGGTCTTTGGCTTATGAAAATACAGCGGCTCCGACTTTAAATCCATATGTGCTTTGGTGTACACCGTATCAATATTCGGATGTACGATTTCCCGGTCTCCCGCACGGGCAACTCCCTTTGCATGAAAAAGCTGATTCAGCGGTGCTTTGCGGTCTGTCGGGTATTCTGTGTTCGTCAGTGCACGCATATGCAGTTCCAGCACAACCAGAGGAAATACATATAGATACGTCTGGTACAACAGTTCAATCAAATCATTATCATTTAAATTCTTCTGTTCACGCATCGTATTACTCCTTCAAACCCATCAGTGGAAAAGAAGAATAATCCGGCAAACTGATCACGGCATGTTCTATGCGTTCCAGTACGTCTATCACATTGGTTTCTATCACAGAGCGAATCGCATCCAGCTCCCGGCAAATCAACCTTTGCAGTGCGCCTTCCGGCAGACGGACATAGTTTTGCGTCTCATGGGTTTCCCCTTCATAGTACAGAATCGTTCCATGATATACATGTACCAAAAATTCCTCTGAAATCGTTCCATCTCTGAGGATTTGAAGCCGGAACGCAGTATCCTCATCTTCAATCTGATTTCCGTCTGTAACGATTCCAAGATAATCCAGCAGCATTTGGGTATTCATGCCCGCGAGCATATCGGTCTGTTTGGACAGAGACACGGTCCTTTTCGCTGTTCCATGACGCAATTCGTATGCACCTTCCAGATAAGCATTTCGCCAGATACTGCTTTCGGCCTGATATGCCAGCTGTTCAAATGCATCGGCTGTTAGATACCGGGCCTGTTCATTGTCCGGATTGACATAAACGACTGCATTGGCTCCCTTTGCAGCGCGACGGTAATTTCCCTTGCTGAAATCCTGCGCCGCCAGCTCCAGTGCACACTCCTCTGAACCAGCGTAATCTACCAGCAGTTTTGCTTCCTCATATTCTGTCAGCGCATTCAGTTCATTGGGATTGCCATTATAAAATCCCAGATAAAATTCATATACTTCTCTGGCATTTATTTCCACCGTCCCATAATATGGACGTGTATACCAGTTCTTTTCCAGTGCATCCGGAAGTTGCAACTCCCGTGCAATCTCCTTTGCTGTTTTTCCCATATTGGCATACAGCAGGGTCTGGTCATGAATAAATTTATAAATGGCCGCAGTATTGCGCAAATATTTTTCTACCCGGTTCGGGTTTTCCGGTGTATTGGCACGAGGCCAGTGATGGGACTGGAATACAATATCTGCTCTTTTTCCGTAGCGCTCCCGTGCAATCTCTGTAAACCGCCACCAGTTCGCACTGTCACGCAGCTTTGCTCCACGGATCGGATACAGATTATGCAGTGTTGCTGTGCAGTTTTCTGCTGCCCAGAATGCCCGGTATTCCGGGAAATAATTGTTCATTTCCGCCGGGGCTTCTGTTCCCGGTGTCAGCTGGAATTCTACCTCCAGACCATCAATCACCCGGATACCATCCTCATGAATAAAATCGGTCGGTGGAATATATGAAATCGTTCCGCTGGTCATGCCCAGTCCAAGGCCCGCTGATACACGTCCGGTGATGCCCGCTTCCAGATTATTTCCAAACTGATATTTTGCCCGGCGGCTCATCGCTGTTCCAGCATAAATGCTTTCTTTTACAGATGCAGCATCAAACCCTTCCGGTACAATAATCGGTATCTTTCCGTCTTCCGCATGTCCGACATTTTCCTGATCGACAACACCGCGCAGGCCGCCATAATGATCTCCATGGGAATGGCTGACGATAACAGCACGAATGCGGTCACGCACCGGTTCTCCTAAGGCTTCCTCCACCAGTTCTAGCCCCTTTCTGGCAGCTTCTACACTGGATGTGGTATCCAGAACAATCCAGCCCGTTTTGCTTCGTACTAAGGACAGATTTGCGATATCCAGTCCACGCACCTGATAAATTTTATCCGGCAGAACCTCAAATACACCGGATGCTAAATTGGCCTTGGCATTCAGCCAAAGACTTGGCTGTACGGTATCTGCTGCGCCATTTGCCTTTAAAAAGAAATACTGTGCCTGATTCCACGCCGAGCCTCCGTCTGTTCTCGGAATATCGAGTCCTTCCGCAGAGCGAAGCAGACTGGCATTTGCCAGTTCAACTTCCTCATTGGTTGTATAATCCAAATCAATACCAAATCGTTCTGCAAATTTGCGGTTTTCTTGTTTTGTAAAGTCAGTCGCTGCTTTTACACTGCTGTTCCAGATTTGTTTACTCATAGGAATCCCTCATCATCAGTCTATTGCAACAGAGTCCGGACTCACTTCTTCTAACGCAGACAGATCAACATAATTCAAAATATCATAATCTGCATAGGAACCGTTTCCAACAGCCCAATCTTTGATACCATTGAGATGATCCAGTGTATCCTGCGTAAAATCAATGGTCAATGTAATTGCATTGAAATCAGCAATAAACTGGTCTGCCGGATTTCCGGTCTTTTCTTCAATAATCTGCGCAGCCTCCTCCGGATTTGCATTGATCCATTCTGCAATCTCCTGCTGTGCCAGCAGAAATTCTTCTACAATATCCTGATGCTCTTCAAGGAAAGAAGTTGAGGTAATGTTATATTGTTCTGTATGCAGGCCGAGATCATCCAGTGTAATCAGCGGCTCAAAGCCCGCTTCCTCCAGTTTTTGTGCATTGGTACCGCTGCACCAGAATGCAACACCTTCACCAGAAGTCAGAACAGCTACCGCCGCCGCACCGCTGTCGCAGTTTAGAATAACCTGCTGATCCTCCGGAATATTCGCTTTTTCATAGGTCTTTGCAACCCAATAATCCCAAACTGTTCCCGGCTGAGTAGCAAAGCCCTGGCCTGCCAGATCCTCTAATGACTTTACCTTGTCGGGGTTAACATAAAGGGACGTTGCGCCCTGATCTGCATTCGTTGCGATACGAGAGAAAATTCTCAGATTAGAATTATCCTGCGTATTACCAATGCGGTTGACCGCAGCATAGTCCGCAAGAATTCCAATATCTGCCTGCTCTGTAACAATGGCATCTACCGTATTGATGCCGGCAGCAAATTCAGTGATTTTCACCTCAATGCCATGGTCTGCAAAAATACCGGTTTCATCTCCAATCACGGCATACCACTGAGATTGGTTGTTGGTCATCACCGCATAACGAACAGTCGTCAATTCATCCGATGCGGCCGCGTCGCCGCTTCCCGATGAAGCATTTCCTGTAGATGTGCTGTTGCCGCAGGCGGTAAGTGTCAGTGCTGTAATGCCAGCCAGAATGGCTGTAAGCAATCTTTTCTTTAACACAATATTTTCCTCCAGAATATAGACTATATTTTTATGTTTTTTCAAAAGCTTTGTTTAGCCAGCGCACATTCGTTCATCCCAGCGACATCGCCTCCAAAAGGCCAATGCAATCATCGTATTCTCCTCCTGCTACTTCATCGGTTCACGCTTATCGTTCATGGTATTGCCATGCCAGATCAGCCTTTGTATCCAGCCATAGGCCTGGCTAGATAAATCAGTCAATTCATTTACACTGTTGTTTCACGCCTTTTTACCTATGGCTCATTTCTCATCGTCAATCTATCGCTGCAGCGTCCGGAATCGCTCCTTTCAGCGCAGACAGATCCGTATAATCCAGAACATCATAGTCTGCAAAGGTACCGTTTTCAACGGCCCATTCCTTGATGCTATTGAAGTGGTCCACTGTCTCCTGCGGGAAATCTATCGTCAGGGTAAGCGCATCATATTCCGCAAGGACCTGTTCTGCCGGATTCCCGGTTCTTTCCTCAATAATTTGGGCAGCTTCCTCCTTATGATTTGCAATCCATTCGCTGACTTCCTGCTGTGCCAGAAGAAATTCCTCTACAACATCTTCATGTTCTTCCAGAAATGTAGTAGAAGTAATATTATACTGATCTGTATGCAGGTCAAGATCATCCAGCGTAATCAGTGCTTCAAAGCCAGCTTCCTCCAGCTTCTGTGCATTCACGCCGCTGCACCAGAATGCAGCACCTTCTCCAGAAGTCAGAACTGTTACGGCAGAAGCGAAGCTATCACAATTCAGGATTACCTGTTGGTCCTCCGGAATGTTTGCTTCTTCATAGGTCTTGGCAATCCAATAATCCACAACGGTGCCTGGCTGAGTAGCAAAGCCCTGACCTGCCAGATCCTCTAATGAGTGGATTTTGTTCGGGTCAACATAAAGAGAGGTCGCACCCTGGCCTGCATTCGTTGCAATGCGGGAGATAATTCTCAGGTTAGAGTTATCCTGTGTGTTGCCAATGCGGTTGACCGCAGCATAGTCTGCAAGAACGCCGATATCCGCCTGTTCTGTAACAATCGCATCTACTGTATTGATGCCTGCCGCAAATTCAGTGATTTCCAACTGAATACCATGATCGGCAAAAATACCGGTTTCATCTCCAATAACGGCATACCACTGAGACTGATTGTTGGTCATAATGGCATAGCGAACCGTCGTCAGATTTTCAGATGTGTCCGTATTCCCACTTCCCGATGAAGCATTTCCCGTAGACGCGCTGTTGCCACAGGCCGTGAGTGTCAGTGCTGTAACACCAGCCAGAATGGCTGCAAGTAATCTTTTCTTTAACACGATGTTTTCCTCCAGAATGATAGATGGTAGTATTTTATATCTTAAGCTCTGATTAGCTACTGCACATTCGTCCATCCCAGCAACATCGCCTCCAAAAGGCCAATGCAATCATCTTATTATCCTCCTGTCACTTGGTTAGTTCACTTTTTTTGACAGATGCTACGCAAAAGTCAATCGTCTCATCTGCATCATCTTCTTTATCTTTGCTTCCGGTCTTCGGGTTTTTATTTGGGTCAACACCTTCGACAATCGTTGTTTTTCCCTTTCCTGCGCCAACCGGGGAACCCGGTACCCGGAATGTTTCTACATTCAGCGGCTCGATGGATATTTCTTCCGGCTCTTCCAATTGCGGAATCCATTCATACGGAACACGATATGCACGATACACCATGTTATTGGTAAATTTACCGCCCAACTGATTGAAATACGGATTGATATATTCCCAGACGATTTCATGCTCCGGTGTTACCTCAATTAACCGTCCATCCGAGCCTTCCGTAATCAGTGTGTTGCCGTTCGGCAAACGCTGTGCTGCGCTGATATACGAGCTGTAAAACTTTGATGCATCAGTAAACAGCAGGAATCCGGCTTCTAATGGTGTATACTGCCATGTAATTTCCAGCGTGATCGGATTGAACTGCAAAACGCGGGAATAATCTCTTCTTGCATTGTTGACACCGGTTACAGCGCCCGGATTTGGATTACCGTAGCCGCCTTCGCCGCCATTATCAAATACCAGTAAATCACCCTCACCCGGCAGGCCTTTCGGAATCATATGTAAATGATGCTGTCCGATGATCCATCCGAGCTTCCTCGTCGCTTCAGTTTCATTGAAATCAGGCCCGATACGCCAAACAATATCACCAGTCTTTTTACTGATAATGCCGAGAATATTGGAATTTCGTGCATCGAAGATAATATTATCTGGATGAAAGCGTTCATCTCCGGCATCATACCACTTGTTTTCTCCCAAGGTGGACATACTGTTGATATGCATCCAGTCACCGCCAGCTTCGCCATGCAGTCCCGGATTGCGGAACAATACATTTTTCGCCGCTTCGTCAAAGCCCAGCTGATCAAAATGGTCGCTCGCACGCCAGCTCCACAAAATATTACCTTCCCAGTCAACCTCAATGATCTTGTCATCAATCAACCGCTTGTCCGAAATCTCATGATTATACAGATTCTCATGTGTCAAAATCAATGTATTTCCGCTGCTGGTTTTGGGTTCGCCATCTGGATAATAGTAGCCAACGGAGGACCCTTCTCTTTGAAAATCATGATGCTGCCGCGCCTGATATTCTGGTTCTTCCATCCCTGGATCGGCAATCAGCTCTGTCTTATCGAATTTCCAGACAATATTTCCGTCCCAGTCAACCTGTACCAGATCGATCTGATCCTGATAAGCATACTTGCCGGAACGCGTGCCGGTCGTCCCCAGCACATAACCACCTGGAAGGATTTTGTTCGGGAATCCACCCAAACCAGCCCAGCACTGCACTTCATTTCCATCCATATCAATCAGCAATGCGCCTTTGCCGGATGGATATATGGTATAACCATTCCATGCTTTTTCTTTATCATATAAAATTGTTCCCGTTGGGAATACAGTTGGATAGCCCATATTTTTCACTCCTTATATTTTTTTCATTGTTTCTGCAATGATCAGTTTATGTGTAAATCCAATCCGTTTATCCTTGATTTCTCCATTGCGGACAAACAATATCGTAGGTACAGACTGAATATCCATTCTTGCTGCTAAAGCAGGTGCCGCTGCGATATCACTTTGCGCAAAAATAACCTGACCGTCCTGTTCTGCATCTAACTCCTGTATCGCCTTTTGTGTACGCTTGCAATGCGGACAGGTTTGAGTGTAAAACTCTATCACAACTGCTTTGCCCGATTGTATCACTTCATCATAGTTTGTATCATTTAATTCTGTAATCATGATAATAGAAACTCCTTTTGTATCTCATATAGAAGCTGTGTCCTATCAGCCATTCAATAACTGATATTTTAGGTAGGATTAATAGGATTTTCAACGTAAAAGTTTGCAAACGTTTTCTAAGAATCGCAGTTCTTCTATATTTTGAGTCGAATAGCATTGTTTTGGGATCATTTTTTCAGAAGAAAATCATACAAAACATCCTGTTTTCAAAATAATTCACGTCACACCACGCCTTTTTTGAAAACGTTTTCTAACGTTATTAAGATAAAATACAGCAGGCGCCATAAGCTAACCTGCTGTATTTTTGTTCCAATTTTATGCACTTAATTTCCAGTAATCTTCCATCCTTCTGCTCGCTCCCTGGTTTCTACAAAGCTGCGGTATCTGCCCTTTTGACGCATCAAAGCTGCATGGGTTCCGCATTGGACGATCCTGCCGTCATCCACGACGAGAATCTGATCCGCATGTTCTATAGTAGCCAGCCGGTGTGCGATGGTAATAATCGTCTTTCCTTTTGTCAACTGAGAGATTGCCTCCTGAATCAAATGTTCATTCTCTGGGTCAATGCTTGCGGTGGCTTCGTCAAGAATGATGATCGGTGCGTCTTTCAGAATGGCCCGCGCGATGGAAATCCGTTGTTTTTCGCCTCCGGAAAGAGTGCCGCCACCTTCACCAATCACAGTATCATAGCCATGCGGCAGTGCCATGATGAAGTCATGACAGCAGGCTTTTTTCGCTGCCGCAATCATCTCTTGCTCAGTAGCGCCCGGCTTACCGAAACAGATGTTGCTGCGGATCGTGTCATGGAACAAATATACATTCTGAAACACCATGGAAATATTCCTTAGCAGGCTGTCGCAGGTAAATTCTGTCACATCATGTCCACCTACCAGAATACTGCCGCTGTCCACATCATAAAAACGAGCAATCAAGCTGCAAATGGTTGTCTTTCCACTCCCTGAGGGACCTACGATAGCAGTGGAGGTTTTCTCCGGGATAGTAAAACTTACATCCCACAGAACCCTTCTTTCATCATATCCGAAATTCACTTGACGAAACTCTACATCAAAGTGATTCAATACAATCTCTTTACCATCCTGATCGATATAATTCCCCATTTTTAAGGCATCCAGCTGATTCATGGCATTATCAATAACTCCCAAAACATGGGCACTATCGCTAATCGGCTCCAGCCCAGCGAAAATACCAAAGGAAAAAAATACAAACATCAGCATCATTGGAAGAGCCAAGACACCCGTCAACCCTAAATAGCAGGCGGCACCGCCCAGAGTTACCGATGCGACTTTAAGGGCCAGAAGATGTGCGCAGTTGGCAGGGGTATAGCCCCACTCGATTTTCAGGCATATATCCCGGCTGTCCTGGCAAGCCTTTGACATAGCCGCCATAGAGGCACCGCCCTGCCCAAAAGATTTGACAATCGGCAGACCACGGGCATATTCCAGCGTTGCACCAGTCAAATCCCGTCCGGCTTGTGCCGCCACCGGTGCATTTTTCACGCTGTGACGGGAAACCACCAACAGAAACAGGAAAGATACTGCTGCTCCAACCACAGCAATCAATGAAACGACGGGGCTGATAAAAAGCAAGCACAGAAAAATCACCAAAAAGTTCAAATACCCGCCTACAAAATTATCGATCATCCGCATACCCATATTCTCAAGGGTATGCAGGCCGGTAGTAATAGAATTTAGAATATTGCCAGAATCTTTCTGCTGGAAATAACCCAGTGAGACCCGCTTCAAGGCATCGCCTATGGCGAGCCTGTCCCGAGCCACCAGTTCATAGCTGATGGTCTCCTGAAATTTTGCGCGCAGATAGTCGAACAGAAAGCGCAGGAAAACCAGAACGGCCAAAATGAGCAGGCTGAGCCAGATCCACTTACGGTCAAACACTACATTTCCACGGGCATCCTCTATCAGCAATCCTACTGTATAAGCCGCCACCATCACTGGCAGCGCTGCAAACCAGGTAGAGAAAAATGAAAATATAAAACCAATATACAGCTTTCTCTTAAATTCACCGCACCAGCCGATGATACGTTTTATTGTCCTAAACATTTCGTACACTCTCCTTACCAGCGGTAGAAACTGCCCAATCCTTGGCTCCGATATGGGTTTCCCACATACTCCGATACAGCGGACAGTCCTTCATCAACTGCTCCTGGTTTCCCTCCGCAAGAATCTCTCCGTTTTTCAGGACGACGATATTGTCTGCCAGCCGGATGGTTGACAGCCTGTGAGCAATGACCAACAGAGTCTTTCCCTTGGACAGAGCCGCAATGCTCTGCTGAATCTTTTCCTCATTCTCGGGATCCGTGAATGCTGTAGCCTCGTCAAGAATCACGATGGGTGCGTTCTTCAAAATCATCCGTGCAATGGCAATACGCTGCTTCTCGCCTCCAGAGAGCCGTTTCCCTGCTTCTCCCGCCAGAGTATCATAGCCCAAAGGAAGCTTTGCTATGAACTCCTCGCACTGTGCAGCCCGGGCCGCAGCATAGACCTCTTCATCACTGGCACCCGGATTGCCCAAACGAATATTTTCCTTGAGAGAGCAGCTAAACAGGAAGTTATCCTGGCTGACAAAGCTGACCATATCAGCTAACTGCTTCAGCGGCATATCTTTGATATTCACACCGCCGATGGTGATCGCCCCGCCTGTCACATCCCAAAACCGGGAAATCAGCTTAGCCACTGTAGATTTGCCACCGCCGGATGGTCCCACCAGTGCGGTAAAGCTTCCCTGCGGCAAATCCAAGTCAATTCCATGAAGTACCTCGTTTTCTGTGTTTCCCGTATAGGAAAAACGTACGTTTTTCAGTGTTACAGCATGCCCGGACAGCACAGCTTCTGCTTGCGGTTCAGGCAGTGATGGCATTTCGAGATAATTTTGCAGTTCCTCCACGGTCAGCTGCACTTGTTTGATGCTGTTGCTGAACACTTCCAGTTGGGCCAACGAACTGATCATGGACATGGAAAGCATGACGCACAGCGCAGCCTCTGCTACAGTAATAGCACCGTTTGCCCCCAGCAGCAGACAAACTGGAAGCGTACCCAGGAGTGTAGACGGAAACAGTGCAAAGGCAAGCTTAAACGTAATCCAAGTAGAAGACAGCCAGTTTACCACAAACGTCTTATAGTCTCCAATTGCAGCAGCATACTTTTCATAAGATACTCCGACCCGTCCGAAGGCTTTTATGACCTCGATCCCCTCAATGTACTCCACAATAACGCTATTCATGTAGGCGTTTGCGTTGTTGTACTTGTCAAAGTTTTTGCCGCTGATCTGGAAGGTCAGTATCATGCAAATCAAAGAAAATGGAACTGTTACCAAAGAGGCCAGTGCCACCCGCCAATCGATCACAGCCAAAGCAATCAGACTGATAATGGGCAATACCAAATGCCCTGCCCCTTCCGGAATCATGTGAGCCAGCGGCGGCTCAATATCTTCAATTTTGTCCACCATGATATTCTTGATTTCACCAATGGAATGAGACTCCACCTCTCCCAGAGGTGCATGTAAAAATCGGTCTGCTACCTGCAGTCTCAGCTGCTCTAAGATGTGATAAGCTGTATAATGGGACAGACCAGTAGACAGGCCGAAGAACACCACCTTGATTCCGTAAGCCAGCAATGCAATGGCACACCATATCAAAATGTGTATATTTTCCAAGGTACTGTCCGCAAATGCCGCAATCAGACGAAACATACAGTAGTAAGGCACCAGACCGGAAGCTACACTGATAACCGATAAAAGCACAGATACAATGAGTTTTCCTCTGCTGCCTTTGGCATAAGAAAGCAGGCAGGATACCCACCCTGCTTTTTCATTTTGCGTACGCATAGCAAAGAACTCCTTTCATAAAAAAATTGGATGGTACCGATCAATACCATCCAAATCATAAAGCATATCTTGTTTTTTGTCCGCTCCACACTGTCTGTTCTGTCCTGATTAGACGGGAAGATTTTATTTCCGTCCCCGCCTGCTTCGATATTCTGTGGGAGACAGTCCCATGATCTTACGAAACGCAATGGCAAATTTGCTTGGACTGTCATAACCTACCTGTCCGGCAATCTCTGCCACATTCAGCTCCCGATGCGTCTGCAGCAGCACAGCAGCCTGATTCATGCGATACTGCAGCAGCCAGTTTCCAATCGTTGTACCATAAATGGATTTAAAGCACTGTTTCATGGGTGTCAGTGGGATGTCAAACCGCTCCGATAGTTCTTTTTGGGTAAAGCTCTCATCCATATGCTGAGTCAGGAACTGTCCGATGGCTTTGGTTTTTTCCACCTGGGTCTTATAAAAATAGGGCTTCTCTTCCGCATTTTCCGGAAGTTCCAATGCTTCCAAATAAAGCAGCAGCTCCAGAATCTTAACCTTAAAATACGGGCGTTTGATTTTTTCCGGCACGGCATACAATTCTCCAAAGATATGCTCAATCGAGCAGGCTCCATGGATTACCATAGGATAAATATCCCTGCAAAACTTTTGCTGCAATGCCCCCAAATCAACCGGGAAATCCTTGATTTCCAGTGGCAATGACTGGCAGGCAGTCTCCATATCAAACGAAATCATCGCCCCATGGTAATGTGAAAGAGGCATCTCAAACCGTCCGGTATGGGTCAGACGCCGGTCTAGTTTCAGATCTCCGGCCTCAACATAGGAATAAGCATCGTCTTTTGCCGCATATTCCAAGCGTCCTTCCCGGCAATGGTCGACGCAAAACACGTCGTGCCCTGGCTGGAAAGAGGAATCAAAATAACGCATATGAAAGTCATTGTAGGCCAACGCTACACCAGGAAATACCTCATAAATGGTAATTGTCCCCTCGCCAGATTCATTGCGAAACTGGTATACACTGCAGCCATCTGATTCTACCAACGAAACCATCTGATTGCAGCCAAACATATGCTGGTTCATTTCTTCAGTATCCCTCCATAGCCAATGCTCATTACAATGCAAAAAGCAAAAACATGTATTTGCTTATGATAAAGGATAGCAAATATTTTGCGCATTGTCTGCACCGTTTCGTCTATTCAGTCCCATTTGGTTATTATTGTCTTATTCATGGCTCCCCCATTTCAGCGATCTTGGAAACAGAGGAGCCAATAGCCAATTAGGCCAATTTCCAGCTGGCAGCCTCCTGCCGCATGCCAATAAAATCGGCATAAATGCCGTTCTGGGCAATTAGCTCCTCATGGGTGCCCTGCTGCACGATTTTGCCGTTGTTCAATACCAAAATCTGGTCGGCATGCCGAACAGTTTTCAGCCGGTGGGCAATCATAACTATTGTCTTATCATGGGTCAATTCATCAATAGCAGCCTGCAGTTCGGCTTCATTCTCTGGGTCAACGCTGGATGTCGCTTCATCAAGAATAATGATCGGCGCATCCTTCAGGATAGCACGTGCGATAGAAATCCGTTGTTTTTCTCCGCCGGAAAGGGTACCACCGCCTTCACCGAGGACAGTATCGTATCCATTTGGCAGGTCCATGATAAAATCATGGCAGCAGGCCCGCTTGGCAGCATCTACCACCTGCGCATGGGTAGCTTCCGGTTTGCCGAACTTAATGTTGTTCTCAATGGTATCGTTGAACAGATACACATTCTGGAATACCATGGAAATCTGCTTCATGAGGCTATCCAGCTTGTAATCCCTCACATCATGTCCTCCGACAGTAATGTGACCACGATCCACGTCCCAAAAGCGTGCAATCAGATTGCACAGTGTTGTCTTTCCTCCGCCGGAGGGTCCCACAATGGCGGTCGTGCTCTTTTGCGGAAGCGTAAAGCTGATATCGTCCAAGATCCTGCGATCTCCATAAGAAAATGTCACATTTTCGAAACGAATATCTGTATTTTGCGGAACAAGCTCCTGTCCGTCAATATCCATGACAGGTGTATTGTCGATGGTGTTCGCCTTGT
Organism: Clostridia bacterium; assembly: GCA_021205365.1. Lineage (GTDB taxonomy): Bacteria > Bacillota > Clostridia > Oscillospirales > Butyricicoccaceae > Butyricicoccus_A. Next base: position 54,605 of record JAJPXP010000055.1, on the reverse strand, counting down.
CCATGGAAGCGCCCAGCATCTGCAAGTTATCCGACATATTACCGGCGCTCTCCAACTCCTGGTAGAGCATGAAGGACACAATGAGCATGAGCAAACACCGGGCAAGTGGTAAGGTTCCCTCCGCATAAAAAGCCAGCGCACTGACCACGATGGCCACGCTAAATGCCCGTACCACCAGCTGCCGCACAGCAGACCAAGGCACTACGGATTTTTCCAATGCCAGCGCTTTGTCACAGCTTTCATCCACAGTTTTACGTACGGACTGATCGTTATCCTTCTCCAGCCCATAGGATTTTACCACGCTCATGCCCTGAATATACTCCAGCACGGTCTCCACCAGCGCCATCTGTGCATGCTGCCTTGCCGGTCCTGTCTTGGATAATGCCCGCTGGGACAGCTCAGTTACCAGCAGATAGCAAAGGATACCCGCGATGGAAATAAGTCCCAGCCTCCACTCCGTAATCGTCAGCATCAGGCACAACGCCAGTGTGTTCAGGAAACCGCCAACTACCATGACCAGGCATCTTGCAGCTGTATTCTCTACATCCCCTAAGGTAGTGGTGACCACAGCTGTCATGTTACCCAAGCTGTTGTCATTGAAATATCCCATCGGAATATAACGCAGGCGGTCACCAATACCAATGCGTTTTTCAGCTACCATGAAATAGCCGGTTTCCGTTTCCATATTCGTGGAGTGATAGGAACAAATGATCTTACCGGCAACTGAAATAATCATAATAACAATCACCGGCCATAGGCTTCGCAGCGTACCGCTGACAACCATATCCAAAGCTAGCATCAAAGCCAAAAATTGAAGAGCAGAAAACACTGCACCGATAAAGGCCACCAGCATAGATTTTATCAGCAGACTTCGGCGGCTGCCTGCAAATGCAAATATTTTTTTCAATATGCCAAACATAATATTTCTCCCTTTCAGACCTGATCCCTGGTGCCCAGGTATGTCTGCCACATCTGTGCATACAGCGGGCAGGATTCCAGCAGTTCTTCCTGCGTGCCCTGGCTCACAATACGTCCCTGCTCCACGACCACGATATTGTCTGCATCAGCAATGGTGGACAGACGGTGCGCGATCACAATCAGTGTTTTCCCCTTTGTCAAAGCAGAGATAGCGCGCTGAATGATTGCCTCATTCTCTGGATCGATGCTGGCTGTTGCTTCGTCCAGAATGACAACCGGGGCATTCTTAAGCATAGCCCGGGCAATGGAAATGCGCTGCTTTTCACCACCTGAAAGGTGTCCGCCACCGCCACCGCAAATCGTATCGTATCCCTGATCCAGCGCCCGGATAAAATCATCACAGCCTGCAGCTTTTGCTACAGCCTCTACTTCGTCATCTGTAGCGCCCAGACGGCCCATGCGGATATTCTCCCGCACTGTGCGGTCAAAGAGATAGTTGTCCTGCGAAACATAGGCAATCTGGCGGTTCAGCTGTTCCAGAGGAATCTGCTTTAAATCTACGCCGCCCAAAGTAACTGCGCCGCCAGTCACATCCCAAAAGCCTGCGACCAGCTTGGCAATGGTAGATTTTCCTGATCCGGAAGGCCCCACCAGGGCTGTAACCGTTCCCGGATTGATGGTCAAATCAATGCCATGGAGGATTTCTTCCTCCGCCTTCCCATAGGTAAAGGAAACCTGGTTGAGCTGAATTTTCTGTCCCTGGAGAACGGCTTCCTGCTGCGGACGTTCCAGCTCCGGCGCATCCAGAATACCTGCGATTTCCTCCACATTGGTACCGACCACGGCCAGTTCATCCACGAAAGACATGGCGGCAATCAGTGGCCCAGTGAGTCCCAGAGACAGAACAACGATCGTCAGGAAATGGGCAGCGGACAAACTTCCGCCAGACCATAACAGCAGCCCTACCGGCAACACCGGCAACAGCACAGAGGGAATCACCGACTGCATGGTAGCCATGTATTTCTGGTTGTCTGCCATCCAGTCTACATAGTACCTTGCATTATCTTCCACTGCACCGGAATACTTTTTATAGGAACCAGCACTCTGGCTGAAGGCCTTGACCACCTGAATGCCGCCGACATACTCCACAATTGCATTTGCCATACGGCGCCCTGTCTCTACTGCTCCCTGCCAGCGCACCGCATAGGTTTTACCGCTCTGAGTGGCTACAATCACGCCAATCACCGTGGTGACCAGGCTGGCCAATCCCATCCGCCAGTCTAGCACAAAGATATACACTGCAATAGCCAGCGGTACCAGAATATTGGAAGTCATCTCCGGGATCAGATGGGCCAAGGTCGGTTCCATGCCCTCTACACGATCCACAATCGTCGTCTTATACTGTCCAGACGGAGTATCCAGAATGCTACCCATGGGCACCCGGGACAGCTTACTCAGTAAATTTTTCCGCAGTTCCCGCAGGGTGTGATAGGTAGCCGTATGGGACATTGCCGTAGACCAGGTGGAAAATACCGATTTCCCTACATAACTTAGCAGCATGATACCACACCACGGAAGGCATTCCCGGAGCCCGCCAGTAAGCAGCAGGCGGATCATAGCTGCAATACAGAAATAAGCGGCCATATTGCAGGCAACTCCCAGCACCGCAAGAATCACAGCTCCATAGAATCCGCCGTGGCAGCCTGCAGCCCACTGCCACAGCTTTGAAAAGGGCGATTGTTTTTTTATATCTTCCATTAGAATCCTCCTATCTAGTTAGCTGATGCTAACTAATCTGTGTAATTTATGGGGAACTCAGTCACCTGAGATCCCCAAAATCTTGAACCATCCAGCGGAATAGAAGTCCCGAAGACTTTCCATATGCGTAAATGCTTCCTCGCGGGGCATATCATGCCGCACCGTTTCAAAAATACCATTGAACAGTGCACTAGACAGAATGTGAATCAACGCATCATCCATATCCCGAACCGAAACTCCCTCCTCCTGCATCCGGTCAATCAGCCGTCTGCCAGATTCAGATTCTATATCGATCAGGGTATCCAGGTAGTGCTCATACTTTGTACCCACGGAGCAACACACAATTAATTTGAAGGCATCGAAATGATCGTAGATATATTCCATCATCCAGGCAGCACTTTCATCAGATATCTCTGGCAATCCATCCAATTGATTTTGCAGCGGCTTTTCGGCAAACAGCCGCTGCTGCTCCCGGTAGGCATTTTCCAGTGTCTCCGCAGGTTCCTTCACCAAAGCATCCATCAGCGCCGCCTTGTCGGTATAGTACCGGTAAAGCGCGCCGGTTGTCACACCCGCCGCAGCGGCAATGCTCCGCATGGATGCGCCCTGAAACCCTCGCTCCAAAAATTCGCGTTTTCCCGCTTCCAGCAGTTCTTCCGCCAGCTTCTCATTGATTGGCCGCATATGCACCTCCATAAAATAACTATGTTATCCGATAACGTAGTTATTTTATCGTATCACATAGGAATTGTCAATAGAAATAAAAAACATACAGCTGAAATTCTATTGACATCCCTATGGTTCCGTGATATATTGATAATTAGATTATCGATAATTTAATTATCAATATAGGAGGTGCTATATATGGCAAGACCGGATCGTTCCATCGATCCACGCATTTTAGACAGCGCAAAAGAGGAATTCCTGTCCCTCGGCTTTGAAAAAGCCTCACTGCAGCATATTTGTCAGCAGGCTGGGGTGACGACGGGCGCCCTATACAAACGCTATCGCGGCAAGGAGGATCTGTTTCGCGCGGTGGTCGCAGGCACAGTCTCTGACCTGCAGGACATATTGAAAGAAAAAACTTCCGTCGATCTGCACACATTGCAGGACGAGGCGCTGATCAACGCCTGGGATATGGACGAAGATTATATGATGTGGTGGTTTCAATATCTCTATGACCGCCATGATGGTTTTGTCCTGCTGCTAAAATGCGCTGAAGGCACATCCTATTCCAACTTCCAGCACGACTGGGTGGAATCCATGACCAACGCCAGCTATGACTACTATCGGGAGGCCTATCGCCGTGGACTGACGCATGCAGATATTTCTATGGGCGAATTGCATATCCTGCTGTCTGCTTTCTGGACCACCATCTATGAGCCGTTTATTCATGATTTTACATGGGAACAGATTGAATATCACTGCAAACTGGTCTGCGGCCTGTTTAACTGGTATCGCGTTTTGGGTTTTACCCAGTGACTAATGTGTCCCCTCTTTCGAGGGGCATATTTCCCACCGATAGTTAGCTTTCGCTAACCACAAGAAAGAAGGAATGACATTGTTCAAAAAAGTATTGGGATATGCGGGAGAACACCGAAATACCATCTATTCCGCTGCCGCACACATGCTGGTGGGCATCGTTATGAGTGTGGTTCCCTATCTGTTTATTTATCAGCTTATCCGCCCGCTTCTGCTGGGTGAGCAGATTGCGCCGGGATATGTCTTCTGGCGATTGGCTGCTATGGCGGTGTGTGCTGTGCTCTACGGTATCTTCTATATCCGGGGCTTGTCCCTGTCCCATGAAGCAGCTTATCGCACGCTGGAAAACCTGCGGGTATCACTCCAGGGCAAGCTGGAAAAGCAGCCTTTGGGTACCATTCAGGAGAAAGGTGTTGGCACCATCAAAAAACTGTTCATTGATGACATCGAAGCCATTGAGCTGCTGTTGGCTCACGCTCTGCCAGAGGGGTTTGCCAATATCACCGTACCGGTCATCATCTTTATCGCCATGTTCTTTGCCGACTATAAGCTGGCGCTGCTTTCCCTGTGCTCCCTGCCTCTGGGCCTGTTAGCCATGGGCGCGATGTATCAGTCCGGCATGAGCAAGATGGGAGCCTATTACGGCGCTGCCCAGAAAATGAACAACACCATCGTAGAGTACATCAACGGCATGGAAGTGGTGAAAGTTTTCAACCGGGACGGCGAAAGTTACCGGCGTTTTGAAACAGATGTACGCAATTACCGGGATTTTACTCTTGACTGGTTCCGGGTCTGCTGGCCTTGGATGGCACTTTATAACTCTGTGCTCCCCTGCGTGGCCTTGTTAACGCTTCCCTTGGGTGCATACTTCGTGCTCATCGGCTGGTCGACACTGCCAAATCTGGCGCTGGTACTGTGTATGTCATTCGGCATCGGAGCGCCTCTGGTGCGTGCTCTGAGTTTCATGTCCACTATGCCCCAAGTCAACTATAAGATTCAGGCGTTGGAGGATGCCATGAGCGCACCACCCCTCCAGCAGACGCATCAACCGTTTACCGGCGGAGATCACAGTATTATCTTTGAAAATGTACGCTTTGCCTACAAAGAAGACGAGGTGCTCCACAACGTTTCACTGGTCATTCCGGAGGGAAGCATGACAGCTTTGGTGGGCGAATCGGGAAGCGGCAAGTCCACTCTGGCAAAACTGCTGGTACATTTTTATGATGTAACCAGCGGCAGTATAAAACTCGGCGGACAGGACCTCCGCGAGATGAGTGTAGAAGCGCTCAACGACCAGATCTCTTATGTAGCACAGGAGCAGTTTCTGTTCAACATGAGTTTGCTGGAAAATATTCGGCTGGGTAAGCCGGACGCATCTGATGACGAGGTAATAGCGGCAGCGGAGAAAGCACAGTGCGGCGAGTTTCTGTCCCGATTGGAAAAGGGCATCCACACCATGGCTGGCGATGGAGGCAAGCAGCTGTCCGGCGGTGAGCGCCAGCGCATCTCTCTGGCCCGTGCTATTTTAAAAAATGCCCCCATTGTGGTGCTGGACGAGGCTACAGCCTTCATGGATCCAGAGAACGAGGAAAAGATGAATCAAGCGATTGCAAAAGTTATCGAAGGCAAGACGGTCATCGTCATTGCACACCGTCTGCACTCCATCATAAACGCCGACCAGATTTGTGTACTGGACAAAGGCAATCTGCTGGCAGTTGGTTCCCATGAAAAGTTATTGGAAAGCTGTGGGCAATATCGTAATCTTTGGAGCGCAGCAGAAAGCAGTGCAAACTGGAAGGTTCGCGCGGGCAACGAGAAAGGAGACATATTGGCATGATCGCACTGATGAAACGAATCCTGGCCGTGTCAGGCCAATATAAGGGCCGAATTCAGGCGGCGTTTATATTCTCTTTCCTAAAATCCATGCTGTCAAAAGCACCTATTCTGCTGTCTTTTTTCGCTCTGTCCTGGTTTTATGGAAACACCATTGACCCGCGGCAGTGCCTTTGGCTGAGCGGTGCCATGGTTGTCTGCCTGGTGTTACAGATTATTTTCCACCATATTTCCGACCGTCTTCAGTCCGCAGCAGGCTATATGGTATTTGCCGACATGCGCATGCAGCTGGGTGCGCATCTGCGCAGAATGCCTATGGGATACTTCACAGAGGGGAATATCGGTAAAATCAGTTCCGTTTTGTCCAGTGATATGGTTTTTATCGAAGAAAACTGCATGATGACGCTTGCGGATATGATGAGCTATCTCTTTTCCCAGGCAGTTATGCTGGTGTTCCTGCTGTGCTTCAATCTCTGGCTGGGGCTGGCATCAGCTGTGATATTGCTAATCATCTGGCTCATTGCCCAAGGGATGCAGCGAAATGCCATGGAGAACTCAGACAAACGACAAGCACAGAATGAAAAACTGACTGACGCAGTGCTGGATTTTACTGAAGGCATTGGCATCATCAAAACCTACAACTTGCTGGGCGAAAAATCCAGAGAGCTAACCGAAAGCTTTGCCGAAATGCGCCGTACCAGCATCGTCTTTGAGGAAGACCAGACCCCATGGCAGCGGTGGCTTAACATCGTTTACGGGCTGGGTGCGGTTGTAATCCTCACGACAGCTGTCCTGCTGTACAACAGCTCCATGATGAGCGCCGTGTATCTGGTGGGCGTCCTGCTGTTTGTGCTGGAGTTATTCGGCCCTGTGAAAGCGCTTTACAGTCAAGCCACCCGCCTGACGGTGATGAACAGCTGCATGGACCGCATTGAAGCTGTGTTCGCCGAACAGGAACTTCCCAATCATGGTACAGACACGCCTACAGAGCAGTGGAGTGGCCCGGAAGTTGAGTTCAAAAACGTCAGCTTTGCCTATGGTGAAAAAGAAGTCCTGCACAATATCTCCTTCACCTTGGAGCAAAATCAGATGCTGGCTCTGGCAGGGCCCTCCGGTGGCGGAAAATCCACCATTGCAAATCTGCTGGCCCGTTTCTGGGATGTAAAGTCCGGTCAGGTATTGGTGCGGGGCAAAGATGTACGGGACATTCCTCTGTCTGAGCTTATGGATCACATCAGTATGGTGTTCCAGCGGGTATACCTGTTTCAGGATACCATATACAACAACATCTCCATGGGCAGGCCCGATGCCAGCAGAGAAGAAGTCCTGTCTGCTGCAAAAAAAGCCCGCTGCTATGACTTTATTATGAATTTGCCCAATGGATTTGACACAGTGATCGGTGAGGGCGGAGAAACCCTCTCAGGTGGAGAAAAGCAGCGCATTTCTATCGCCCGTTGCATCCTCAAAGATGCGCCGATTATCATTCTGGATGAGGCAACTGCCAGCGTAGATGCTGACAATGAAAGCTATATCCAGGAAGCGATCAACGAGCTGTGCCGGGGCAAAACCCTGCTGGTCATTGCTCACCGTTTAAACACCATTCGCAGTGCTGATGAAATCCTGGTCATCGCAGATGGACAAATATCCCAGCAAGGCTCCCATAATCAACTGATGCAACAAGACGGCATTTACAAGCGCTTTATCACCACACGGCAAAACAGCCATGGCTGGAGCCGGCGGGCCGGAGCATAATATCTCCTGAAATTAAAATCCCCTCTTAACATGCGCAATCTGCATTTTAAAGAGGGGATTTTCAACTTTGTATGTTGGTCTTTCCGTTATTTCAGCTCCTGCGATGCCCTCCACATAGCTGCATATTTGCCTCCAGCTCCTGCAAGCTCCTCATGGGTTCCGCTTTCCGCAATATGTCCCTGGTTCAAGACCAGAATTTTGTCAGCGCTCTTGACAATGGGCAAAGTATGGGCAATCATGACCACCGTTTTGTCAGCCTTCAGCAGATTAGAGACTGCCTGCTTGACCAGCAGTTCATTCTCGATATCCAGCGATGCCGTAGCTTCATCCAGAAGAATGATAGGGCTGTTTTTGAGAATTGCCCGGGCCACAGAAAGCCGCTGACGTTCGCCACCAGAGAGTTTATTGCCATTTTCACCGATTTCAGTTTCATACCCCTTCTCCATTCTCCGGATGAAACCGTCGCAGTTTGCCAGCCGGCAGGCCTGCTCAACCTCCGCATCAGTGGCGTCAGGCTGGGCATAACGGATGTTATTGCGGACCGTATCGTTGAACAAAAACACGTCCTGATCTACCAGGCTGATATAGGACAACACCTGCTCTGATGATGCATTCATAATATTTCTGCCGCCGATGGTGATACACCCATTTTGCGGTGTATAATATTTGGCGATCAAATTAAGAATGGTGGATTTTCCTGCTCCGGAATCGCCCACAATGGCTGTCAGACTCCGTTCCGGTATGGTAAAGCTGGCATTTACCAGTACCGGTTCGCCTTCAGTATAAGAAAAATCCACATTACTGAATTGAATTTCGGTACTCTGGAGTGTCAAGGAGTTATCCTGTGCCTGCTCCTCCTTTTCGGCAAAGATATGATTTATTTTGTCCTTGGAAATCAGAAGATTGCGATAGGCCGTCAGTTCAATGAACAACGTCATATTGAGCTTTCCCACAAAAAGCGGCAGCATGATGAGCAGAATGAGCGCCGCCGGGTCCAGTACGCCGGACAGCCATTTCTGAACAGACAGGATCATGGCCAGGGCAAGGGCAATATAGCTGCAATAGACAAATCCAAAACCGATGGGAAGGATGGCTTTTTCATAAAGATAGCTGATATCCGAGTATTCCTTCATCGCCCGTGTCACAGCCTCATTTTTCTTTCCTACCAGCCCATAGGAACGCAAGGTCTGGCTGCCAGTCAGGTATTCCGTGATAGCGCTGACATTCTCTTCCCGTGCACGGTTCTTTTTGTTGCCATAGATATGCACCTGATGAATGGAAAGAGCCATGGCGGGAATGATCAGCAAAGTGGAAGCAAGCACAATCAATCCGATGGGCAGATACAATGTACAGGTATAGATGCCAACAGCCAAAAGAAGAATGCTGTATTTGGTAATATCCGCCAGCTTGTGGGTCAGAATCTGTTCATAGTCACCTACCTCGCTGGTGGCGGCATTGATGTAAAATCCAGTACGATTTTTTGTAAACAGGCCCAGCGGGATGCGTTTTAATTTGTCGCCAATGGCAATACGCACCCTGCGGCTCACATCGGAACCACCGATCTGACTGCCGGTATAGGCTGTCATATAGATAACCATACGCAGGACAAACAGAAGTGCCAGCATTTCGGTTGCTTTTAAAATATCGGAAAACCCGATGCTCCCATCAAAAATCAGATGGAGCACCTGAAAAAGCACCAGAAAATTGCAGCCGCTGAGCAGCCCTTCCAAAACCACCGCAGCAATGGAGATTTTCAGCTTTCCGCCCATTCGAAATACTTTGGTTCTCATGCGCTTTCCCCTCCCTTCAGGCTGTAGCAGATATTCCGGGCAGCGTTGTAATCCCGCCATGCCTTGGCGAAATACGGGCTGTTCTCCTTCATATCGGCAAAACTGCCTACTCGGCTGATACCATTTCCTTCTACCACAGCGATGCGGTCGCAGCTTTGGACAATGCCCAGCCGGTGTGCCACAATAATGACTGTCTTGCCCCGGCATAGATTCTCAATGGCCCGGTCAATCTCCACCTGATTTTCCGGATCGGCCGCACTGGTAGCTTCATCCAGAATGAGAATCGGCGCATTTTTAAGAATGGCCCGGGCGATGCAGATACGCTGCTTCTGTCCGCCGGAAAAGCGTGTACCATAACCTCCTACTTTTGTCTCATAGCCATCCGGCAGTGACATAATAAAATCATCAATCTGCGCTTCTTTTGCTGCCGCACGCACCTGTTCCAATGTCGCTCTGTCGTCTCCCATGGCAATATTCTCAAATACACTGCCCCGTGTCAGGAAGCTCTGTTGGAACACAACCGAGATATTCTGCAAAAGTTGCTCATAATCAATGTCTCTGACGTCAATGCCGCCAATGTGAATCGTCCCCTCTGTTACATCGTAAAATCGTGAGATCAGCTGTACCAGTGTTGTTTTTCCTGCACCGGATTCGCCCACAAAAGCCATCCTCTCGCCATGGGCTATTTTGAGATTGCAATGTTCCAAAACTGGCGTATCCTTGATATATGCAAAGGAGACATCCCTGATTTCAATATCATGCCGTTCGGGAAATGCTTTACCCGCACCGAAAATTGGCGTATCCAAAATCTCTCCAACCTGCTTTACGCCGTTGAGTACATAAGACAAATTGGAAGCCAGCTCCTGTAAGGGGCGAATGTCTGTCAGGTACTGCGTGCCAACAAATGCAAACAGCAACAATACGCCTGCGGTGATAGAGCCATGGACAAACAAATACCCGCCCAGAGGCACAAGGAACAAAATGCCGCATTCCAGCAATACCACATAAGCCGCATACAGCGGACCTGTAGCTATGGAGATTTCCCCCCACATCCTGTGCTGCTCATCAATGGCTGAGGAATACTTTTTGAAAGACTGTGCTCCCATGTTATATGCCTTAATGAGCCGCATACCGTTTACATATTCGTTGATAGAACTTGACAGGTTTCCACTGGCAGAATTCACTTGCGGCATGAACTTGGAGAAGCGCCAAAACATAACGACCATCACCAGAACAACCAAAACCAGCGGCACTATGCTTACCAAAGCCAGCGGTACGTTTACCATCAGCAGATAAAGAAACATCACGATGGGGCCAGACAGGTAAAGCACCAATTCAGGCAGGTTATGGGCCAAAAACAGCTCCAGCTTCTCAATACTTTCATTCATCACATACTTGATTTCCCCTGTGCTGCGCTCATTCAAAGCCCCCAGCGGCATTTTTGCCATATGCTCTGTCACCATGCAGCGTACCCGGAATAACGTATTATACGCGCCGCGGTGCGATGACAGGCTGGCTGCCAGATTGCAGCATACCCGCACTGCCGTTGTAATCAGCACAATTGCCGCCCATTTCAGCGCAAAAAGAAAGCTGCAGGTTCCCAGGGCCACCGCATCAATAATTCTGTAAAAAGCAAAATATGGTACAATGGCGCTGATGCTTGAAACCAATGCCAGCAGGACAGCTGCATAGATATACCATCTGTCTCTGCCCGCCCATTTCATCAGCAGTGAAAATCCTTTTTTATCGGACTTCATAGAGATCACTCCTTCCGTTTTTTCTTCCTGTATTGTAAATCCAATCTTTTTTTGATACAATATGTCCCACAGGGATTGGTCTTTTTCGAGTATGGAAACGTCCGATTCGAACAGGAGGAAAATCCATGAAAACGAAAGAAAACTACTATCGTAATCTGTTTGAAGAAATGCACTTTAAACCCTGTGCCGTTCCAGAAGGCTTTCCCCCAGAGGGAGAATGCTGGAAATTGACTGCAGAGGGCGGAGACGGCTATTATTGGTTTTATGAAGCAGGTGACCGGTATAATATTAAAATTCACGACTTCTGGTTCCGGGAAGACACTGTGTTGGATATGCGGATTCCGGAATCCCTGAGCGTAACCTGGTATGCATCCATTTCCGGAGAAGAGCTGAGTCCTTATCGGAAATTAAACTGCCATGTGGTCAAGAGCTTTCTGGGCGGCTATGAACCGTTTCGTGCCCTGATCCATCGGAATGTACCCATCCGATCCATCGGTATCGAATATCGCCCCGCCTATTATGAGTCCTATCTGAAGGAACAGTTTGGCGATCTCTACCAAAGCCCTACGGATGCTTTCCGCAGTATTGACGAAACCGCAGATTTCCCTGAAATGACGCAGCTTCTGAAGCAGCTGTGGCACTACCAGGGAGAAGGGCTGCCTGCAACCCTGCATTACGACGCAAAGGCTGCGGAAGCGCTGTCCCTTGTTTTTGAACGGCACAGAAAACTGAACGAAAGAAAAATTATCCGGCTTCCTGATGCGGATCAGGCTATGCTTCATAGCCTGGCATCCTACATCGGCGACCATTATGCCGATCAACTTTCCATCGAAATGCTGGCAAAAATCGCCTGTATGGGAACCACAAAACTGAAGCGATGCTTCAAAACCCATTTCGGCTGTACTGTGGCTGACTATATCCAACGGGTGCGCATCGATCAAGCGGAACATCTGCTGGCCTATACCGATCTACCCGTGGGAGAAATAGCAAAAGCGGTAGGCTACACGGCAGCGGGGCACTTTGCTGAGCTGTTCCGTAAGACCAAAGGTATCCTGCCATTAGAATATCGAAAAATGATGCAGGAACGAAAGACATCCCTACATAATTCCAACGGGAATCCATAGTCCCCTTCTGCAAACTAAGAACCGTGTGATATGTGTAAAAACATATCACACGGTTCTTTTCTTTATTATACTTTCCAGCCAGCGGCCTGTCTGCGCTCCACTACAAAGTGGCGGTAGATACCATCCTGCTTCACTAGCTCGTCATGGGTGCCCTGTTGAACGATCTTGCCGCCATCCACGACAAAAATGCAGTCGGCATTTCGTACTGTTTTCAAACGGTGGGCAATCATAATGACCGTCTTGTCGTGGGTCAGCTCACGGATTGCTTCCATCAATTCCTTCTCATTTTCTGGGTCAACATTCGCCGTTGCCTCATCCAGAACAATGATCGGGGCATCCTTCATGATAGCACGGGCAATGGCGATGCGCTGGCGTTCGCCGCCCGAGATGGAAGCACCGCCTTCTCCGATCACCGTGTCATAGCCATCCGGCAATGCCATAATGAAATTGTGACAACGTGCCTTTTGGGCAGCAGTGATCACTTCGTCTATGGAAGCCCCTGGCTTACCGAAACGGATGTTGTTGGCAATGGTATCGGAGAACAGATACGTACGCTGGAACACAAAGGAAAAATTACGGATTAGGCTGTCGTAACTGTAATCCTTGACATCCTGACCGCCCAGTGTGACTCTGCCCCCCTGCACATCCCAAAAACGGGCCATTAGGTTGCAAAGCGTAGTCTTTCCACTACCGCTGGGACCGACGATTGCCACTGTTGTCTTCTCGGGAATCGTCAGGGATACATCATTCAGAATTTTCTTCTGCTCATAAGAAAAATCCACATGTTCCAGTGTAATATCACAGTTTTCCGGTACAATTGGTCTGCCGTCAATATCCATAGGCTCCACATTCAAAATCGCGTTTGCCTTTTCTACACCGATATCAATGGAGCGGAACAGTGTGGAAAAACTGCCTGCGCTGTCCAGCTGCTCAAACAGAATAAAGGAGCAAATCAGCATTAATAAGCAGTTTGCCAGCGGCATTGTGCCATTGAACCAGAAAACCAGCGCTGCAGTGCACACCGCTACACCTGTAAATTTATTTGCAATGAATTGCAAGAAGATAAACGCTACCGAGGGCAGCTCCATAGCAAAGGCTGCTTTCCTGCATTCTTCTACGGCACCGTGCACCTGTGTGGTAGTATCCTTCGTCAAATCAAAATTCTTTACCTCTGCAATGCCCTGTACATATTCCAACACCTTTGCTACCAGACGTTCATCCGCATCCATCTTGCGCTGGGATACAGCTTGTTCCTTCCGCTGCATCAGTGTATTGATACCCATGAACACCAATAGACCCGCCAGCGTAATCAGGCCAACCCGCCAATCATACAAAAGTATCATAACAGCAATGATGGCAGTGGTCAGGAAACCGCGGGTCGTAATCATTACCACACGGGTTGCCACATTAGACATATTCTCCATGGTATTCGTGGTGACAGAGGTAACTTCTCCCAGACTGTTTGCATTAAACCAGCCCATCGGCAGGTAGCGCAGATGCTCTGCAATTTCGATGCGTTTGTTGGCGCAGGTACGATAGCCGCCCCGGGTTTGCAGCATGGTTGATTTCATATTGATGAGAATGGTAACAATAACAGAGCCAACAATGATAGCCAAACTCGTCCAAAGCGTAGTCATGGTTATATTGTTTTCCAGCAGCGCCCGGATCACAATATAGGCAGCCGGAATGCGCATGGCGGAGCAGATGGCGCTGAGGACTCCCAGCCAGATGGAAGCCATAAACATTTTACGGTTCTCTTCCCCGCAGAAAGCAAAGAATTTTTTTAGCGTTTGAAGCATTTATGCCACCTCCCCATTGTCGTCTTTTACGCTCATGTGAGCTTCCCACATTTCCTTATACAGCGGGCAGGATTCCAGCAGCTCTGCCTGAGTACCCTGCGCGGCAATGTTGCCGTCTTTTACCACAAAGATACAATCTGCATCCACTACCGTGGACAGACGGTGTGCGATGACCAGCAGCGTTTTCCCTTGAATCAGCCGCGCCAAAGCAGACTGGATAACCGCCTCGTTCTCCGGATCTGTGTACGAAGTTGCCTCATCCAAAATAACCACCGGTGCATCCTTTAGCATGGCCCGGGCAATGGAAATACGCTGGCGCTCGCCGCCGGACAGATGCCCGCCGGAGGAACCGCAAATCGTCTGATAACCGTTTTCCAAGCTCATAATAAAGTCGTGGCAGCCGCATGCTTTTGCCGCAGTTATGACTTCCTGATCGGTCGCACCCTTGCGTCCCATGCGAATGTTATCCATCACAGAAAGATCAAAGAGGTAATTGTCCTGAGATACATAAGCAATACGGTCTGTGCATACTTTTAGTGGCAGCGTGCGGATATCCACACCGCCCAACGTAATGCTGCCGGCATCTACATCCCACAATGAAGCAATCAGCCTTGCAATCGTGGATTTACCGCTGCCAGATGGTCCAACCAGCGCGTTGACCGTGCCCGGTTCAATGCGCAGGCTGACGCCGTGCAGCACTTCCTTTTCATGATAGGCAAAGTGAACGTCATTCAGCTCAATGGCATTGTCCTTAGGCAGTGCCTGTGCGGCATCAGGACGCCGTAGGTCTTTGCCCGAGAGTACAACGGCGACCTCGCCTATAATGGTTCCTACTTGGGCCAGATCATCAGTAAAGGAATAAGCCGTAACGAGCGGCTGCATAACACCGAAGGAAAGGACAATCACTGCAATAAAGGTTTCCGCCGTCAACGAACCGTTCATAAACAGCAGGCAGCCCACAGGAAGAATGCCGAGCAGTGTAGACGGAAAAATCGCCATACCAGCGGACTGGCCAAACAGACAGCTCCGCATCCACTCAATAAAGCAATCTGCCCCCTCCTTTGCTGCCGAAACAAATTTGGCATAGCTGGTCTTGGACTGTCCAAAGGCCTTGATGACCTCAATGCCGTTAATATATTCCACCGCTGTATCATTCAGCGCTTTGGTGGAGTTTACGGCGCGCTGGAATTTTACCTCATAGCCGTTGAACATGGACATGAAACACAAGACACCCAGCGGCAAGACGATCAGCGTTGCCAGCCCCATGCGCCAGTCCACCCGGAACAGCAGCACCAGTACGGCAATTGCTCCCACGATGTTGGAGGTCATCTCAGGCACGATATGGGCAAGGGTCGTCTCAATAGAATCCACCCGTTCCACGATAATATTCTTGTACGATCCAGAGGATTTTTCCAGCACCGTGCCCAAAGGCAGCGTTGTCAGCTTATCCATCAGGCGCACCCGCGTATTCGCCAGCACATGAAAAGTGGCATGGTGGGATAGTGTCGTAGAAACCGCGTGCAATACATAGCGCAGCACCCACCACAGCCCCATGGCAAGGCAGCGATTGAGGCACCACGTCTTATCTGCTGTGCCTCCCACGAGAGCACCGATCAGTTCGATCATAATAAAGTACGGCACCAGCGAACAAGCCACACCAGCTAATGCGACCAGCACGCTGAGCAGATATTCCACTGCACGTGGGCCTGCCAGCTCTGCCAACCAGGAGGCTGCAGAACGGTTTTTTTCGGTTTTGTTACGCATAATATTCATCTCCTTAGTTAGTTATCGCTAACTCAATTCCTCAATAAAAGGGGAACCCTTTCCCCTCTTATTACAGTCCGGTAATCATCCGCCAGCCCGGTGTAAAGAAATCCATAATCGTTTTCAAATAGCGTTCCGCGTCCGCCTTATCATAGCCGTGCTCGATGGGCTGGAGCATCGCAGCGTTATAGGCGCTGACCAGCATATGCATTTCGTCCCGCTGGACTTCGCGCACAGCGAGTCCTCGCGCCTTGCAATCCTGCAAAAAGTGCATCATTTCGTCCGTGCTTTCTTCCGTCATGTCATGGACAAGTCCCTCATAGGGTGTGCCTGCGGCACAGTACAGCAGCAGATAAAAGGCCTCCGGCTGCTGATACATGACGTCCAATACAATACGCACATCGCTCATGTCGGCTTCAAAATCCCACATGACTTCGGAACCTCCTTGCTCCAGCACGTCGTAGCTGGAAGCAATGTGTTTCTTCCTCCAATCATCCAGTGCATCAACGGCTGGCTGCACCAGTGCCGCGAACATATCTTGTTTGTTGGCAAAATGGCGATACAGTGCTGCCGAGGTCATTCCCACCGCGTCGGCCACAGCCTTCATAGAGGCCTGCTCAAAGCCCTTTTTCCGAAACTCCTTCATAGCTGCTTTGACAATTTTTTCATGGCTGGAGGTCTTATCCCGCGGCATATATCCCACTCCTTTCCTGCTGTCTTTTTAGTTAATCCGATTAGCTAACGTAATTAGCTTACATCATTTTGGGAATCTTGTCAAGCCACAAATGAAAATAATATTTCTCAAATAGAAATTACTGCCACAAACTTTGCACCTTTTCCAACAAAATATTTGAAGAAATACGCAAAACTGCGAAGCTATACGCCCGAAAAATCGCCAGCTTCGCAGTTTTCAAATATATTATTTTACATTTTAGAAAACCTTTCGGTTATCCCCAAACTTCTTCTGCAATCTCCTTTACCAAAGCGAGCTTTGCCCACTGCTCGTCTTCCATCAGTTTATTGCCAATCTCACAGGAAGCAAAACCACACTGTGGGCTGAGATACAACCGGTCCAGCGGAATATACTTCTCTGCTTCATGAATACGTGCAATAATAGTATCCTTATCCTCTAATTCTGGAGACTTGGTTGTAATCAGACCCAATACAACTTTTTTGTCATCAGAAACGAACTGCAGCGGCTCAAAACTTCCAGAACGCTCGTCATCATATTCCAGATAATAGGCGTTTACATTCTCACGCTGGAACAGAAATTCTGCAACAGAGTCATATGCACCACTGCAAAAATAAGTAGAATGATAGTTGCCGCGGCAGACATGGGTATTGATGGTCAGATCATCCGGCTTACCTTCGATTGCAAGATTGTTGACCGTCAGCAGCTGTTCCTTAATTTCTTCGAGGCTCTGCCCCAGTTTCGCATAACGTTCTTCACTCGCTTCACCGACAATCGCTCCCCAAGTGCAGTCGTCCAGCTGAATATCACGGCAGCCTGCATCATACAACTCACGAATAACCTTTTTATAGCCCGCTGCGATATCTTCAATCAGTTCCGCATTGGTCGGATAATACTTTCTGGTATTCTCGATATTGTCCGGAATCAGCATCTGCTGAAAAAACTGAGCTGGTGCTGGAATTGTTTGCTTAGCAACCGTATTTTCATCTTCCAGTGCCTTGACAAATTTGTAATGATCTACAAACGGATGGTGTCCCACTGAAATTTTACCCGTCAGATAGGTATCATCAATCAGTGCCGGTTCTCCATGGAAAGCAACGCCATCTGTTGTTTTGTGATGATCTACACCGTCAAAGCCCCACATGAAGTCCAGATGCCAGGTAGCCCGACGAAATTCGCCATCGGTAATGACATGATAGCCTGCTTTTTTCTGCTTTGCTACCAGATCCCGAATGGCTTCATCTTCAACCTTCGTCAGTTCTTGCTTTGTGATTTTGCCGGATTCAAAATCAGCGCGGGCTTTTTTCAGAACAGCTGGCCGCAGGAAACTGCCTACATAATCAAAACGAAATGGTGTATGGGTTGCACTCATAACAAAATCTCCTTTATACATTTGTTTTTTCGTAACATAGTATACAGCCATCCCACGCTCCAGGTAAAATACGAAAAAACAGCGGTTTGCCATAGATTCAAACTATGGCAGGCCGCCGTTTGTATGTGCAGATCTCCGAACATCCCAAGCAAGCATAATATTATCGCTGCATATTCAAATTCTGTGCATGTCGTTTCAAAGCTTCAATATATAAGCTGCCGAACCGTCCGGGTATAATTTTATTGTGCGTAATATAGCCAATCTCCATGTAATCATCTACCAAAAGCGGAATAGCCATGATGTTCTTTCCGTTCAGTTCCTCGCTGATAACGCCGCTGCAAATTGTATAGCCATTCAATCCAATTAGCAAATTAAACAGCGTAGCTCGATCACAGACAAGAATTTCTTTTTTGCATTCCAGTGTACTTAAAATCTCTTCCGAAAAATAAAAAGAATTGTGCTCCCCCTGCTCATAGGATAAGCGTGGATACGGCTCCAAGTCATCCAAAGAAATCGCAGTCTTGTTTGCCAGAGGGCTAAATGTGCTGACAAAAACATGTGGCTTTGCGATAAAGAGCCGCTGGAATTTCAAATCATTGGCGCGAATTGTTTTCCGAAGGACCGTTTCGTTAAACTTGTTGAGATATAGCACGCCAACCTCACTGCGGAGTTTGGCTACATCCTCAATGATTTCATAGGTCTGTGTTTCACGCAGACGAAAGTCATATTCCTCGCCGCCGTACTCTCGCAGAAGATCGACAAAAGCCTCTACTGCAAAGGAGTAATGTTGCGTAGATACACAAAATTGGGACTTGCCAGGCGCCTTGCCAGAATATTTTTCCTCAATCAAATTGGTTTGCTCAATCACCTGTCTTGCATATCCGAGAAATTCCTCGCCTTCAATAGAAAGAATAACGCCTTTGTTGGTACGGTTGAAAATCGTGATACCCAATTCTGCTTCCAGTTCTTTGATAGCCGCTGTCAGACTGGGCTGGGCAATATACAATTCTTTTGCCGCTTCGCTAATGGTTCCCTTGGAAGCTACTATAACGATATATTTTAACTGTTGCAGTGTCATACATCTTTCTCCAAATCCAAATCAGGAGACGGCATTGCCGCCAGGATTTCTCCATAACGTTTTATAATAACATCATAGCTTTCTCTCAAATGCGGAAACATACAGCAGCTGCAATCTTTATAGCCATTCGGCAGGTAGACAAAATTTCCGCCACAGCGGTCACCTAAAACGTAAAGAGGGCAATAACAAAACAGACAATTAAAATTGTCCGGGTCAGCTGTCTGGTGACAGGGAAAATATTCACATTCCCGATTGCAGAAATAGGTATAATGCTTTCCATCCAGTGTGCATGCTTTCTCCATGAAGATTCTCCTTAATCGTATCAAAAGTCTTTCTCCGAATCCGGGTTAGAATGCCAGACAAACATTTCCCTCCCAGTGTACTTTTCCGATGATGCTGCCCAAACAAAAAGCGTGCCTCAAAAAGGCACGCCAAACAAGACGCAAATTCCTGCGTCTGAAAACGTGCTTCCGGTTCCGGCAGAAGCACCGCTTTCTCCCACGTATCTGACTTATCTTCTCAAAGAAAGCATCACAGTGACCGACTCGCCGGGAATTGCACCCGATTCCGTGTTCCAGCTATCATGGATGGAGAAAACGATGATTCAATTTTAATTTATATTACTTTATTTCCAGTATACAACAAATTTACGGATGTATTTTATTTCGTTTTCCCAGAAAGAATCGGAATCAGAACACCGCCGATTCCATTGCCTATGACAATAACAAGCAGACATAAAACGGCCTTTAGGCTCCATGCCATTCCTGCCGATACATAAAACATATCCGCAATGGAATGCTCCATACCGCACAGGATAAATACCGGTACACCGAGAAAAACTCCCAGGACCCGAATCAGCGGGTCACTTGATTTCTTAAAACCATCTACTGCCAGATACATCAGGATACCACAGCCAATGGCAAGAATCAGCAGGCTGAGATAAGAATCTGCCAGCTTAACTGCACACATATCTGCTGCTTTCTGTGAAAATTCCTGCTGCCTCGTCAACTGCAATGGAAGTCCGATACATGCCGTTCCCACCAGATTACCGCCAAGTACAACCAGCAGGCGGATGACATAATCTGCATTCAAATTTTCCGGCAGGTATCCTACCATACCAGTATACAGTGCAAATCCCCTCGTCAGAATGGCAAACAAGCCGATGGAAAACAGCAAGGCACCGATATACTTATTATCACAGGCAAGAAACACCGTTCCACCGATGCCAATGCAGATTCCTGCCAGTACAGCGCGCAAAAATAATTTTCCTTTTGGTTCCATAACAAAGACCTCTTTTTTCAATCATTTGTCAGTACATCATAACACAAAAACCGAAAAAATCCACCTGTATTCTACTTTTTTCTCAAATAATTTTCCCAGACAGAACAGGCTGCACCCGGTTTGTATGCCGGAGGCAGCCTGCCTTCATAGCTATCTATGAACGGGAGAGGAATCATGGTTGGTGAAATAGAGTCTTAGCAGCAGTTAATGGTAAGCAGCAATTCCCCTGCCTTCACGCTGCTCCCTTCTTGAATGAAAACTTCCTCAATGTGTCCGCTCATACGTGCTACCACAGAGGTTTCCATCTTCATCGCTTCAATGACTGCCAGAACCTGATTTTCTTCCACAATATCTCCCGGTTTGACATTTACCTTGGTTATCATGCCCGGAATCGACGCTCCAATCTGTCCCTTATCCTTTGGATCAGCCATAACAACTGTATTGGAAGAGGATTCTGCATTCTGGTCAGGTACAGCAACCTCACGGCGGCTGCCGTTCAACTCGAAAATGACATTCCGGGTACCATCATCATTTCGGTCACCCAGGCCAAGATATTTGATAACCAGCGTTTTGCCATCCTCAATGTTGATCTGTGTTGTTTCGCCGACCTGCATGCCATAGAAAAATACATGGGAACCCATACGCATCAAATAGCCGTATTCTTTATCATACCTCCAAAAATCTTCCATAACCTTTGGATACAGACAGTAGGAAATGACATCTCGCATATCCGGGTTCGGATGAATCTGTTCAATCTCTCTGCGGACTGCATCGAAGTCGGCAGGCTCCAGCAATTCGCCCGGCCGGCAGGTAATCGGCTGTTCGCCCTTGAGTACAACCTTCTGAATATCCTCTGGAAATCCGCATGGCGGCTGTCCCATCATACCCTTGAAATAGGATACGACGGAATCTGGGAAAGTCAGAGATTCACCTCGTTCCACAATATTTTCCGGTGTCAGGTCATTCTGTACCATGAAAATAGCAAGATCACCAACCATCTTGGACGATGGCGTTACTTTAATCAGATCACCCAGCATATCATTGACAACCTTATACATCTCTTTGACTTCCTGGAAACGGCTTCCAAGGCCAAGCGATACAACCTGTGGTTCCAGATTGGTGTACTGTCCACCTGGTATTTCATACTTATAAATGTCCGTAACCGGAGTCTTGAGGCCGCGATCGAAATTTTTATAACGCAGTCTTACATCAGCCCAATAATCGGTCAGCTTCTGTAAACCGTTCAAATCTAGCCCGGTATCACGCTCATTGCCCTGAAGCGCTGCTACAACAGCATTCATAGACGGCTGCGAGGTTAGGCTGGACATGGAAGCGATAGCGGTATCTACAATATCTACTCCCGCCTCTGCTGCCATGAGCAGGGTTGCCACCTGATTGCTGGTGGTATCATGCGTATGCAGGTGAATTGGCAGGCCAATTTCCTGCTTCAGAGCATGTACCAGTTCCTTTGCTGCATATGGCTTCAGCAGACCGGACATATCCTTAATGGCAATGGAATGTACACCCATGCGTTCCAGCTCTTTTGCCATCTTTACATAGTAATCCAATGTATAACTGCTCCTGGTCTTGTCCAGAATATCGCCAGTATAGCAAATCGTACCTTCACAGAATTTATTCTGATTCAGAACTTCATCAATAGCCACCGACATGCCCGGAATCCAGTTCAGCGAATCAAATACACGGAAAATATCAATACCGCCCTTTGCGCTCTGCTTGATAAATTCACGGACAACATTATCCGGGTAGTTCGCATAACCAACTGCATTTGCACCACGGAGCAGCATCTGGAATGGAATATTGGGGATTTTTTCACGCAGCAGATCCAAACGTTCCCAAGGGGATTCATGCAGGAAACGGAATGCCACATCAAAGGTAGCGCCGCCCCACATTTCCAACGAGAAGCACTCTGCCAGAATATCTGCTGTACCATCTGCTCCCTTCACCATATCACGGGTACGCATGCGGGTGGAAAGCAAAGACTGATGCGCATCACGCATCGTGGTATCAGTAATCAACAGCTTTTTCTGATCGAGAACCCATTTGCTGACCGCTTCCGGCCCCTTTTCATCCAGCATTTGCTTGAGTCCCGGCTTTGGATTCCCGCTTCCCTCTGGGAAACGCGGCTTTTCATACATCTTCGGGTCCGGATCTGGCCTGTTTACTTCAATACATCCAATATATTTCAGAACGCGGGTTGCTCGGTCACGGGAGCCAAGAATATCAAACAGCTCTGGTGTTTCGTCAATAAATTTGGTGTGGCATTTGCCAGCAAGAAACGTCGGATGGCTCAGGATATTGGTTACAAATGGAATATTTGTTTTGACACCACGTACACGCACTTCATTGATGGAGCGCAGTGCTTTGCGGCATGCCCCCTGGAAGGTATTATCCTGGCAGGTTACTTTAACCAGCAGAGAATCATAATACGGAGAAATGACAGTACCAGTCGTAGCATTGCCACCATCCAATCGGACGCCAAAACCTCCGCCAGTGCGGTATGCAGTAATCTTACCGTTATCCGGCGCGAAATGATTCGCTGGATCTTCTGTTGTCACGCGGCACTGAATGGCATACCCCCGAATCTGGACATCCTCTTGACAGGTCAGGCCAATTTCCGGAGTAGACAGCGGATAGCCTGCTGCAATCAGAATCTGTGCACGCACAAGGTCAATACCACTGACCATTTCGGTTACTGTATGCTCTACCTGAATACGTGGATTCATCTCAATGAAATAGTATTCACCGGAGCTGTCAACCAGAAATTCCAGTGTACCCGCATTGACATAACCGACAGACTTTGCAATCTTTACCGCATCATTGCGGATTTTTTCACGGATTTTCTCATCGACAGAAAATGCCGGAGCATATTCAACCACCTTCTGGTAACGGCGCTGCAGGGAGCAGTCACGTTCGCCGATATGATAGCAGTTGCCATAGTTGTCTGCAAGAATCTGTACTTCTATATGCTTCGGATCAACAAGAAACTTTTCAATAAAGATATCATCGTTGCCAAAGGATTTCAGTGCCTCATTGCGCACCAGCTCAAACGCCGGCTTAACCTCCTCTGGCTTGTCACAGCGCCGCATACCACGTCCGCCGCCACCGGAAGCCGCCTTTAAAATAACCGGGAATCCAAAAGACATCGCTTTTTCCAGCGCCTCATTTCCGTCCTTTAACGGTTCTGTACATCCGGGAATAATTGGAACGCCAGCATGGATCGCAATCTGCTTTGCGCTCAGCTTATCGCCCATCATGGCAAGGATATTGCTCGGAGGGCCGATGAACTGGATGCCTTCGGCTTCACATGCTCTGGCAAATTCAGCATTTTCTGACAGGAAGCCATAGCCTGGATGAATGGCATCTGCACCACGCCGCTTTGCCAGATTGATAATGCCTGGAATGTCCAGATATGCGCCTACTGGGCTCTTGTTCATGCCTACAAGATATGCCTCATCCGCATGGGTACGGAACTGGCTGTTCGTATCCTCGTTGGAATACATTGCCATGGTACGAAGCCCAAGATCATAGCAGGCCCGGAAAATACGGATTGCAATTTCACCGCGATTCGCGGCCAGTACCTTCTTAAACGGTTTCTGTGTCACAAAATCACCTCATGATTCAACCTTCAGTCGATCCTCTCTCGTCCGACTTATTGAGAAATTGTTACAAATATATACTTTTTGTAATTGTGACAAGGATACATTTTCAAATTGAAATAAGTACCGCTGTTTCTCAGTTGAATTTTGCAATAGCTCGGATGAACTGTCGCGGCAGCTATTTTGCAGGAATTATTTTTATAATTGCATTTTTTGCATGCAACCGATCTTTGCATTGTAAAATAATCCATATTTTCTTGTGATTTCGAAACAATTTATATTTTATATCTGTGCTCAATAAAACTTTGCATTTTCTCTCCTTCATTTTCTCATTGGATTTTGAGTAACTTCTGTACATTTTTCTCCTGTTACCTCGTTATGTACAAAAAATATTTTGTAATATTTCAGAGTATCGGGCAAAAATCTTTGTATGCTTTTCTCCTCCCATTTTCATGAAAATTCCTACATTTATTTGAACAAACTGAAATACGGAAAATAATTCCTGTAGATACTGCAAATCAGTATTATCCCAGCCTGCTATAATATATGACATTAAAACTGTTATCTATTTTTCATCTGTGTAAAATCATTCATCACAAGGAAGAAGGGCGAAGCAAGTGGAAAAACTTGAATCCAGAATCGTGAAATTCACTTCGAAAAAGCATGGAAATATTGTTCCAATCCAGGCAATTCCGGGACATTTTGTTACCAGTCATTCCCATGTCAATTATTTTATCGATCTGACTTTACTCAAATCCAGTCAGGTTGACGCTGCAAACTGTGCCAGCACATTGGCACGGCAGTTTAAAGACATAGACCCAATTGATACCATCATCTGTCTGGATGGCACCGGTATCATTGGCGCTTTTCTATCCAAGGAGCTGCAAAAATATTATCCCAACAACGAAAAAAAGACGATTTATGTAATCTGTCCGGAATGTGCCAACAATGGTCAAATGTTTTTCCGTGAAAATGTAGAGCCAGTAGTGCGTGATAAAAATGTAATCCTTTTGATGGCTACCGTTACCACCGGCATCAGCATCCGCCGCGGTATGGAATGTATTGATTATTACGGAGGCAATCTGAAGAGTGTATTCACCATTTTCAGCGCAGTCGATCAGGTAGATTATACCACTGTAACCTCTATTTTTACGCCGGATGACATTCCCGGCTATGCTTCCTACCAGCGCAAGGATTGCCCATTCTGCAGGAACAATACCCCGATTGAAGCGCTTGTCAATGCCTATGGTTACTCTCAGCTGTAATTCACAGACTGATTGAAACATATACCTAATTTCTCCATTTTTAATCCCTGTTCTCCACTTTCGGAAAACAGGGATTCTTCCTTTACAGAATATCATTTGCATAAAACCGACAGACCGGATACATTCTTTTTATTTTCGTGGTGGATGAAACAAGTTTTTTATGATAGAATCAAAGCGGTAAGACAATTCCTTTCCTATCATTGAAAACAGAAACAGGTGAATTTATGCTGCATTTAATAGCTTTGGATTTGGACGGAACCCTGCTGCATACAGACAAAGGGCTGACTGACAGAACACGAAGCATTTTGCTGAAATATATGGAACAGGGTACGCATGTGGTGGTTGCGAGTGGACGTTCCTATGCCTCCCTTCCACAGGAGGTACTGGCTGTACCTGGAATTGAATATGTCATCACCTCCAATGGTGCTGCTATCTGCAAAAAAAGTACGGGGGAAAAAATTTTTCATTTTCCTTTAAAGCACACCTGTGCCAGTCAGCTTCTGCAATTGATTGCTGAAACCGGTGCTGTCTTTGAAACCTTTCTCGACGGTGTCCCTTATGCAGACGCGGATTACGTGAACAATCCAACCAAATATGGCGCTTCTCCTCATTCCATTCCATATATCCAGCGGACGCGGAAACCTGTACCGAATTTGCTTTCCTTCGCTGCAGACCATATACATACGTTGGATTGTATCGATCTGATTACCGCAACTCCTGAACAAAAGCAGATGCTGCTGACAAAGCTGCTGACAATACCGGGAATTTATATTACTTCCTCTGTCCCTTATCTGCTGGAAATTTCTGATGAAGCAGCTGGAAAAGGCTCTGCTGTCCGAAAATTATCTGCATATCTTGATATTCCAGCAAAAGACATTGCCGCATTCGGCAATGAAGAAAATGATATGGATATGATGAAATTTGCAGGTATCGGTGTCGCAGTTGCCAATAGTCCGGATCATGTGAAAGCAGCAGCAGACTATGTCACGCTTTCCAACGATGAAGACGGCGTTGCTGTTTTTCTGGAAAAGCTGTATTGCAACGAACAGATTCCTTGAAAAACAAAAACGAGGTTTATCTGACGAAACGGAATCAGTCGGACAAGCCTCGTTTTCTTTTATGATTCGTAAATTAACCTTCAAATGCCTGCTGAATGCTGCTGTAGTGCAGGAAAACTCCATCAGCAGCGAGCTTTTTGATTTCATCCAGATCAGCAAATTTGAATCCAAGAGCTTCCTTTTCCTGGATATGGACATCCTCTTCTGCTACGTCCATTTCAAAGCGGTAAATATCGACAAAATAATTGTCACCTTCATCCGGATTGACTCTCTTATAGCTGAACAGGTATCCGCCATCTGCATTGCTGACATCCAGACCGGTTTCCTCCCGGATTTCACGCTGGATTGCCTGTTCTGAGGTTTCACCAGCCATAACACCGCCGCCGGATACTTCCCACCAGCCCGGTGCCCAGGACTTTGTCATCACACGCTGGGTAATCAGAAATTTTCCATCCGGACGATGAATGACACCAAGTACTGTCAAATGAAACTCACCCGGCTTCATATTCCAGTCATTGCGCTTCATAGTGCGCCCTGTCAGCTGTTTATTTTCATCATAAATATCCCATAATTCCATTATACAGATCTCCTGTTCCATGTTAAGTTACGCTCAAAGCCAAATTGCAGCTGTTGGCATGTGTTTTAGCGTCCTTTTTCCGCTGCTTTCGGCTTTTTACATTATTTTTATTGTCTTCTGCATATTATATCATTTCATCAGGTTCTGTCAATGCATATTTTGACAGAACAGTGTAAAATGATAGCATATCATAATATCCCTAAGGAGAGAACATATATCATGAAAGTTGTTGTAAGCGCCTGTCTGCTGGGAAGAAACTGCAAATATAATGGCGGAAATAATTATTCTCAAACAGTGGTTGATTTCCTAAAAGATAAAGAAGTTATTGAAATCTGCCCGGAAACACTTGCCGGTATGCCAGCTCCCAGATTGCCCGTGGAAATTGTGAATGGAAAAATTACAAACAATCAGGGCACCGATATGGATGAAATTTATCGAAAGGGTGTTCAGACTGCTCTGAAACAAATAGAACATCAGAATATTGATCTGGTCATTCTGAAATCCCGCAGTCCTACTTGTGGTGTGAAGCAAATCTATGACGGCACCTTTTCCAAAACATTGATTAACAAACCCGGCATTTTTGCGGAAGCATTGCTGCATGCAGGCTACACAGTCATTGATGTAGAAGACCTAGAGGAATAATCCATCCAATGCTCACAAAAACCGTACAAAAAGCAAAACACTATCCCGTAAACACAGCATACGAGATAGTGTTATTTTTTACATGTTTATTTTTTGCGTTTCGACATTGAGAAACTGAAAATCAAAGCAAGGAATGCCATCGCAACACACATCCAGAAAATCAATGCTGCTGTGCTATACTGTGAGAACTTATCGTAATAACCTTTGAGGTAAATAATCACAATCAGCGTTGGAACGCCAAAACGGATATACGGCTTTACAAACGCTGGATATCGCATTCCTTGACCGGTATCCGCCTCTTTCAGGAAGTTTTCCCATCCCCAGCCGTTTTTCTTGGTACAGAACAGGACAAACAACAGGCTTCCCAATGGCAGAATGTTATAGGAAACAAGGAAATCCTCCAAATCCATGATGCTGGATCCGGCACCAATCGGCTGGATTCCAGACAAAACATTAAAGCCCAGAACTGCCGGAATAGATAAAAGGATAACACCTACAATATTTCGTAACACAGCCTTTTTGCGATCCCAGTGGAAGACTTCCATTGTCATAGAAAGAATATTTTCAAATACAGCAATAACTGTGGAAAGCGCTGCAAACGACATAAAAATGAAAAACGCAGTTCCCCAGATTTTTCCTCCTGTCATATGCTCAAATACACTCGGCAGAGTGATAAACAGCAGAGACGGCCCGGCATCCGGTTCTACTCCATATGCAAAACATGCCGGAATGATAATAATGCCCGCCATCAGTGCAACAAACGTATCCAGCATCACAACATTGAGGGCCTCGCCAGTCAGACTGCGCGATTTGTTGAGATAGCTGCCGAAAATCTCCATGGAACCCATGCCAACACTCAATGTAAAGAATGCATGTGTCATAGCAGCAAACAGAACGTTGCCAAAGCCAATATCCGCCATCTTTTGCAGATCCGGCACCAGAAAGAACTTCAATCCCTCCTGCATGTTGGGCAGCATCAGGGAATGCACGGCCAGCACAATCATCAACGAAATCAAAAGCAGCATCATAACTTTCGTAATTCGTTCCACGCCATTCTGCAAACCCATCGAACAAACACCAAACGCAAGTAATACGGCTATCACCATAAAAATACCCATCTCAACAGGAGATGCCAGCATATCGGCAAAGACACCGGAAATCTGGTCAGAATCCATACCGGTAAGTTTTCCGCTGAACATACGGATTGCATAGTTGAACATCCAGCCCGCCACCATGGTATAAAACATCATCAGAAGATAATTGCCTGCTATGCCAAACCAACCGAATCGGTGCCAATTGGTATTCTCTGGCTCCAAATCATGAAACGCTTTTGCAACACTGTGCCCGCTGGCTCGTCCTACCGAAAATTCACTGATGAGGATGGGCCATCCCAGCAACCCAAGGCATATCAGATATAGAACAATAAATGCGGCGCCGCCATTTTCTCCGCAAATATATGGAAACTTCCATACATTTCCAAGACCAACCGCACAGCCTGCTGAAACCAGAATAAAACCCAAACGGGTGCCAAAATTTTCTCTATTTTCCATGCGATTTTCCCCTTTCTCTTTCTTTTTTACAGTATACCATGATTTTTCTCTTTTGTTCTTTATTTCGTAAAATTTTTGGGCACTATGTATAAAATTTTTTCATCTTTGGCTGGCTCTGCTGCCGATTGACAGATCAATCCCAGATGACAAAATAAAAAGCACCTAGATTTCTCTAAGTGCTTTTAAACCATGGTGGAAGTTACAGGGCTCGAACCTGTGACCCTCTGCTTGTAAGGCAGATGCTCTCCCAGCTGAGCTAAACTTCCATTGGTGACCCGTACGAGAATCGAACTCGTGTTACCGCCGTGAAAGGGCGGTGTCTTAACCGCTTGACCAACGGGCCTTATGGTAGCGGTGATGGGACTTGAACCTATGACCTTCCGGGTATGAACCGGACGCTCTAGCCAACTAAGCTACACCGCCATATTAAAATTGCTTTTGTCAAGCAACGTTAGATATATTACCCTATTGAAGCAGATTTGTCAAGATATTTTTCCATTTCTTTTTATTATTTTTTTAAACCTGATACAAACCTGTCATTCTGTGCTAAACTGGAATACAGTAAGTCTTGGAAAGGATCTTATTCGATATGACAGAACAAATTTATTATACAGATGCATACTGCAAAACATTTACGGCAACGGTTCTATCCTGCCAGCCACATGAAAAAAACAGCTGGGCGATCGTATTAGACCGCACGGCCTTTTATCCGGAAGGCGGCGGACAACCCGGTGATATTGGTACATTAAATGACATTCCTGTTACCGATACACATATCAAAGAGGGAGAAATCCTGCACTACACCGCAGAGCCATTGGAACCCGGTACAGCTGTAGCAGGTGTCATTGACTGGAATTACCGTTTCGATCTCATGCAGAACCATTCCGGCGAACACATTGTCAGTGGAATAATCCATGCGGACACACAGGCAAATAACGTCGGCTTTCATATGGGTAAAGATGTCATCACAATTGATTTTGATATCCCTGTTTCTCCGGACAAGCTGCAGGAATATGAACTGCTTGCAAATGAAGCGGTCTGGGCTGATCTCACCACAGAAATTTCATATCCTGATCCGCAGACACTGCAAGAACTGGATTACCGCTCTAAAAAACAATTAACTGGTGATGTCCGCATCGTCACGTATCCAGGCTATGATGTCTGTGCCTGCTGCGGTATGCACGTGCAGCATACCGGAGAAATCGGCCTCATCAAACTGCTCTCTGTACAGAAGCATAAAACAGGAAGCCGCATTGAAATGCTCTGCGGGCGGCGTGCGTTGGAATACTGCAATACCATGCTGACACAAAATCATGCAATTTCTGTAGCTCTTTCTGCAAAGCCTTTTGAAACAGCAGCCGCTGTCCAGCGTCTAAAGGACGAAAACAGCCAGCTTTCTGCTCAAATCAGCGATATGGAAACTGCTGCTTTTGAAAAGAAAGCTGCCGCTTTACAGGATGCCGGCAATGTCATTCTGTTTGAAGATTCCCTTGAACCATTCAGTGTACGAAAGCTGACAGTAGCTGTGATGGAAACCTGCGGCGGACGCTGTGCTGTCTTTTCCGGCAACGATGAGAACGGTTATAAATATGCTGTCGGCGAAAAGGATGGCGATACCCGCGCTCTTGTAAAGGAAATGAACAAGGCATTACATGGACGTGGGGGCGGAAAGCCCTTCCTTGCGCAGGGCAGTATTCAGGCAAAGCGTGCTGAAATCGAAGTATTCTTTTCTGAAATCGTAAAATCATAACCAGATCAGAGAACCATGAGACGTAAACATCAATTGCAGCCAACAGGATACCGTTATTATATGATGAACAAGCCTGCTGGCTGTGTGTCTGCCTGCCGTGATACACAGCATAAAACCGTACTGGATTTTTTTCCTGCGGAAGAACGCGTGGGATTATTCCCCATGGGAAGGCTGGATAAAAATTCTGTTGGTATCCTTCTGATTACAGATGACGGAAAATTGAACCGCCAGCTTCTGGCACCGGAAAATCATATTGAAAAACAATATTATGTCTGGGGCGTCGGTATGCTTACAGAGAAAAAACTGGACATGCTGCGAAACGGTGTTTCTGTAAAGGGATTGTCGAAGCCCTTAAAAGCAGATTCCATTCGTTTTTTGAAACAGTCCAAGCTCTGTGAAATCCCAGTTCCAATTTTTAAAAATCGGAACTATCTATTGGAAGAGCAGCCAGAACAAATGGCATTTTGCCTGGAAATTGTCCTTACAGAGGGCAAACGGCATGAGATCAAACGTTTGCTCGAAGCCATTGACTGTGTAGCTGTTGCCTTGAAACGTGTCAGCTTTGCCGGTATTGCTTTGGATAAATCGTTAAAGCCCGGCGAATACCGAAAAATAACAGAGCAGGAACGAAATCTCCTGCTCTGTTATGCTCAAAAACCTAATTTTTGAAATTCTTTCGGTGTAAACCGATGATAAATCATATGCCCAAATTCCTCGTGCAGACAATACCGATAGGAATCCGGTACACCATCGGTAAAATAAATCAGATAATCAAATTCATCACTTTCAGACTCTTCCACAGTTACATGATCTGAGAATTGACGGAATACAGCCACCACATCTTCGAGCGAACAGTGTCCATCACTCATGCAGTCAATGAATGCTTCCAGAAAACCATTGTTCTCTACATGTTCATGGACGTATTCTACACCTTCTTCTGAGATCGTAATGCAAAACATATCATCTTTATGAGAAAAGGAAACCTGGCCGAGTACATGCAAAGCATATTGTGTAAATTCCTGCAACGTATCTTCCAGTTTGGAAATAGAAAGCTCCTGATCCAGTAAATTGCAAATTGCCTCTGCCGGATAATACAGATTGATCGGTGTTTTTGAATATCCCAGCTTAATCTGGGATTCCTTCACCAGACCGATCAAATTTTGTTGTAATTCTTCAAAATTCATGATATTTCACCCCTGATTGTGGATTTTCCCTGTTTATTGCGAAACACCGTCCAGTAAATGCCAAAGCAGATCAGTGCCGATAAAGCAGAACCCGCCGGCGCCGCCACACCCATTGGAAACAGCGTTGCCGGGAACCAAATAGAAGCCAGATATGCACCCGGAATACGTACCAGTACAATAGCAATATTGTGGATAAACGAAAAAATGGACTTCTCATATGCACAGAAATATCCACTGAAACAGAAGTGGATACCGGCAAACATACAATCCGCGGAATAAGAACGCAGATATTGCCCGCCATAAACAACAACTGTATATTCACTGGTGAACAAGCCAACGACCTGCTCGGAAATAAACTGTATGATGATGGTGACAACAAGTCCAAATACGACTGTAATCAAAATACTGTATTTCAATGTGCCCAACGCACGTTTATGCAATCCCGCGCCAATGTTCTGCGCAGAAATAGCCGAAACAGCAGAAAGCATACTGGACGGGACCAGAAATAAAATACTGATAATCTTTTCTACAATGCCGACTGCTGCTGCAATTTCCACGCCCCGCATATTGGCGATTACAGTTATAACCAGAAAAGATACCTGAATCAATCCATCCTGCAGCGCAACAGGAAAACCAATTTGAAAAATTGCTGCAATCAACCGTTTGTCCGGTATCAAATGCTTTTTGGACAGTTGAATGCCCATATCCTTTCGGAGCACAACGATTAAAGCAAAAATAACGCTGCAGGTCTGGGACAATACAGTCCCCAGTGCTGCGCCCACCGCCTGCATGTGGAATATGCCAATCAAGATATAATCTAGCACAATATTGATTCCACAGGCCACTGCAACAAAATACATTGGCGTTTTCGAGTCACCCATGCCGCGGAAAATGGAGCTGATGACATTATATGCCGTAATAACCGGAATGCCCAGAAAACAGATGGTCAAATATGCCTGTGTCTGCTGCAGAGACTCTGATGGGATTGACATAATCTGCATAATCGGCTGGATGAAAGCAATCAACAATATACACAGAACAACAGATATTCCCAGAAATATGGTTATGGTATTTCCAATTGTTCCGGAAAGCTTCTCCTTTTGTTTCGCACCGACTGCCTGACTAATCATAACTGTACAGCCCATGGCAAGCCCAACAATGATTACTGTAATCATATGCATGATCTGGCTGCCGCCGGAAACAGCTGTAATGACAGCTGCACCATTAAATTGTCCTACAATAAATAAATCCGCAAGGCCATATAAGGTCTGCAAAAAATAAGAAAGAAAAAATGGTATCGAGAAGCGCACCAGATTTTTTCCTACGCTTCCTTGCGTCAAATCCAAAGCCATATCGTCCCTCAATCCGTTCCTATTATTTCAAAAACAATTTTATTATATCACGAAATATGGTAATTCACAATTTAATATATTAGGAAAACCATACATCTGTAAAAATCTATGTTATAATAAGTCAATCAGTCACAGAAGTTAACAACGAGGTGGAAACGCATGAAACGTCTTTCTTTTTCTATCATATCGGTTTTACTTTCAGTCCTATTTGTGTCCGGCTGCACGATGGACTTCCATACGGAAGCATCAACACAATCCTATTCCCTAACGAACATTCCAGCCTATTCTGGTGATCCTTATGTGGCAATCAATGACAATGAGCCGAATTTTGATGAGGGTGACCTGACTGAAACATCCTTTGAAACCTACAGTGATCTGGATGCACTGGGTCGCTGTGGCACTGCTTATGCCAATATTGGGACGGATTTGATGCCAACCGAAAGCCGCAGTTCCATTGGCTCTGTCAAGCCATCCGGCTGGCATACAGTAAAATATGAATGTGTCGATGGCAAATATCTGTATAATCGCTGCCATCTGATTGGCTATCAGTTAACCGCTGAAAATGCCAATCAGCAAAATCTCATCACTGGCACCCGTTATCTCAATGTAACCGGTATGCTGCCTTTCGAAGATATGGTAGCAGACTATATCAAGGAAACGGACAACCACGTTCTGTACCGTGTGACACCGATTTTTGAAGGAAACAATCTCGTTGCCAGCGGCGTCCAGATGGAAGCCAAATCTGTAGAGGACGACGGTGAAGGTATCCTGTTCAATGTCTACTGCTACAATGTCCAGCCATTTATTACAATTGATTATGCTACCGGAGAAAGCTGGCTGGAAGCCGAGGGCAAACCTGATACATCTACAGAAAATGGTTCCTCCTCTCAAACAACCTACATTCTGAATACCAGCTCGAAAAAGTTCCACAAACCGTCCTGCAGCGGCGTCAAGCAGCTTCATGAGGAAAACAAAGAAGTGTATACGGGTACACGGGAAGATTTGATCGAATCCGGCTATGTGCCCTGCGGCACCTGCAAACCATAAAATACATTAATCCAAAAGAACCACCGCAATGCTTTCATTCTGCGATGGTTCTTTTCTTTTGTTCAAATCATATTCTCTAATGCATACAGGCTGTGGATAACCGTTCCATTTCCTTCAAAAAAGCCCGCATTCCAAACATTTTCCGGATTGCAGGAATGGGAAACCATAAACTGGATTCGGAATGTAAAATCATCATACTCCAGCCCGAAAACCGTATATGGATGCTCCTCTGCTGCCACAACCTGTACGGTCCCCTGCCGGAAACAGGGATACTTACCCGTAAACCCCTTCCGGTACAGCACATCCGCAGCTTTTTTGCGTTCTGCAGCAATTTTTGTATTTAAAACAATGCCATAATCCCGCACCGGATAGCAGGAAGATGCCGAGTAAAGTTTTTGCCAAATAACATGATACAGTGCCTTGCGTCCCGGCTCGATCAATGCGTGTGCCAGAAATTCTGTCATTTTCTGGTCAGGCTTCTGCCGATATTGCTGCAGCAGAGCCAGATACGCTCTATCCTGCGCTTCTGCGGTAAGTGCTTCCATGAGGCAGAATCCCTCTTCTGTATCCGTATAAAAATCGTCTAAATCCTCATGAATGGGTGACCAGTATCGGAATGGCGCAAATGTAATCAAGGGAATCAGCTGTTTTTCCTCTGCGTTGCAGGCTTCTTCCCCGATATAATGCAATTTATCATACATTGTTCCGATGATATATACCAGCTGCCGCCATTGTTCCTGACCTTCCCGCCAGAAATGGCCGATCATATGATACTGGTACAGCCGCCGGACGCTTCTGCATTCGTGGTACTGTAAAGTCAGAATGGTTTCATCCGGTCTTCTGATGATCAGCCCATTTCTATTGGAAAACTGTACCGTTTCCACGGTCGTTCCCAACGGAAAATCTGTTTTTAATTCTCCAATTGCCGTGCAATCTGTCAGAATAAAATAATACTCCAATGCATCGTTCATCATATATGGAATATACATATCATTTGGATTACTTTCCAGACAGCGCAGCAGCTCCAG
Source organism: Clostridia bacterium (assembly GCA_021205365.1). Lineage (GTDB taxonomy): Bacteria > Bacillota > Clostridia > Oscillospirales > Butyricicoccaceae > Butyricicoccus_A. The sequence continues at coordinate 19,136 of JAJPXP010000055.1, read as the reverse complement.
CGCCGCACAGTCTATCAGCTCCTGTATGCAGTTTCTCAGCACTTCATCTAAAATGATCGTTTCTTTCATATAGTTTTCCTTTGATTATGATAATGCAGCGGCATGCATTGTTCGCAATTTTTTCCGCAAAATAAAATAACAGATGATGTGAATAGCAAAGGTGATAATCCAGCTGACCGGATAAGAGAAATACAGGTTTTCAATCGTATGCTGTACCTGAAAGATTGTAGCTACCCAGACCAAACGGAATACACAGGAGCCAAGCAAAGAGACCACCATCGGTGTCAAAGAGAATCCCATTCCGCGGATACAGCCCGGCATCACATCCATCATACCGCATAACCAGTAGAAGAGGATGCAATACTGCATACGCACCATACCAGCCGCAATGACCTCCGGGCTGGTTGTATAAATTCCAAGTAAAACTGTGCCAAAGGTATATGCACCCACTGATAAAACAATCCCAAGCACAATGACATACAGCAAACACAGGCCAGTAACCCGATCTACACGTTCAAATTGTTCTGCACCGACATTCTGTCCATTAAAGCTCAATGCAGCCTGATGGAATGCATTGAGTGACATATAAACAAAGTTTCCAATATTGACAGCAGCTGCACTGCCTGCCATGACAACCGAACCAAACGAATTGACCGAGGACTGTATTACTACATTGGAAAAAGAAAACAGTGTTCCCTGAATACCTGCTGGAAGTCCAATGCGAATCATCTGTTTCAGCACGCCCATATCAATGGACAGATGTTTCCAATCCAGATGCATCATGCCGTCTTCCCGAATCAGACATCGTAAAATCATAGCGGCAGAAACGCCTTCTGAAATCACGGTTGCCAGTGCAACGCCTGCCACATCCATATGCAACAAAATAACAAAAATACAATTCAGAATTACATTGATAACACCGGAAATCAACAGGAAATACAGTGGGCGGCGCGTATCTCCCATAGCACGCAGCAATGCGCTGCCAAAATTATACAGCATCAAAAACGGCATGCCTGCGAAATAGATACGCACGTACAGGACAGCCAGTGTACAAACCTCATCCGGCGTTCCCATCCAGACTAGAAGCGTTTTGGCCGTACAGATACCAAATACCAGCAAAATAAAACCGCTGATGATACTGGATGTAATTGCTGTATTGACAACAGATTTTACTGTTTTCGCATTTCCCTCTCCAATGGCCCTTGCAGCTGTAACATTGGCGCCGATTGACAGTCCAACAAACAACTGGACAACCAAGGCAATCAGGGACGATGTAGATCCTACAGCCGCCAGAGAATTATCTCCAGCAAAACGTCCGACTACAATAACATCTGCCGCATTAAACAGAATCTGTAGGATATTGGAACAGATCAGCGGGATCGTAAAAAGCAGGAGCCTGCCTGCCAGTGGCCCATGGAGCATGTCAATTTCTTTTCTCTTTCCAAACACAACTCATTCACTCTTTTTCTATATCATTTGTATCTAATTGTTATGATAGCTTCTATCATGGCTGTGTTCATTATAACACAAAAGTGTACAATATACCATTCACTGGCTTTTATCGTCTTACAAACAAAAAGCAACTGCCAACTTGGTGACAATTGCTTTTGTATTTCCTATACAATTATAGCTCAGCCTGCTGCTTCCAGACAGAAATTCAGGGCAGCATCCGCAGCAGATGCTGCATCCGGTGTATAGCAGTCTGCGCCGATCTGTTCGCAGAAGGTCTGGGTAATCGGTGCGCCGCCGATCATGATCTTAACCTTACCGCTCATCTCAGAAGCCTTGACTGCATCCACAACGTTCTTCATCTCACCCATAGTTGTGGTAAGCAGTGCAGAACAGCAAATCAGGCAAGCATCGTTCTCGCGTGCAGCATCCAGGAATTTTTCAACCGGAACATCGACGCCCAGATCAATCACCTTCAGGCCCTTGCCTTCCATCATCATACGCACAAGATTCTTGCCGATATCATGCATATCACCCTTAACTGTACCCAGAATCACCGTGCCCTTTTCCTCTACACCGTCCTCTACCAGATACGGCTTGAGTACGTCAACGCCACGGTTCATCGCACGTGCAGCGACCAGAACCTCCGGCACAAATACTTCATTATTTTTAAACTTCTGTCCGATGATATCCATGCCAGCCAGTAAACCTTCCTGCAGAATTGTGCTTGCCGGAATACCTTCCTCCAGAGCCTTGCTTACAGCTGCCTTTACCTTCGGAGCGCGTCCCTTCTGCAGCCATTCGCTGATTTCATTTAAAACTTCACTCATAATATCATTCTCCTTTACAGCATATACATCCTTGTATTGTATATTGTACTATGAGCGGTTTTTTCATTCTTGTACACAATTGCAGTTTTTGGTACATTCTTACTGTCTTTTTATTTCTTTTTCCAATCATCAATTTCACAGGGGATACTATGGAATTTTTTATTGGAATAATCTGCTTCGATCCGGCTGTGGGGCGGACAAGTAAGAAACTGTTGATCGTCCCATGGTCCATTCACAATGGCATCCAGATACGCCATACTGCCTTCTACCTTCTCAAACTCCCAGCCAAAATCTTCCGCTGCCTGCCGCGCATAGGTCTCATGCTCCGGACAATCCCCCAGCGGACAGGTGATATAACCGCAGTACCGATAGTTTATCATCCAGTTGTTGGTACATTCCATCAGATAATCTGCATTTTCCTCCCCGTATTCCTCGGCATATTGCTCCCGCTGGATCCGGTAATTTTCTTTAGATGGGGTAAATGCCTGCTCAATCCAGCCGCGGTTATACCAGTAAACACCCGGCAGCTTTCGAAACAGCTCCCGGTACCGTTCCGCAGAGCCGAGGAAAAACGAGATACAATCGTCACACCGCGGTACGACAATTGGCAACGTCCGACTGCGCAGCCCGATTACACCATTGGAGCACAAACCATATGCCAGAATAATCGCATCAAATTTCAATCCCGGACGCAGCTGTTCATTCTCCCGTTCAATAGCATCAATATTCTTCTGTAATTCCGAACGCAGGATTTCCGGCGTATCATGCAGTCCCTGCCGTTGCCACCAGATCCGTACTACATGCCTGCTTTCTGCTGCCAAATGGTTGATTTCCCGGCTCATGACCATACACCCGATGATTGCGAGGCGCATACCATTCCCTCCCCTGTTATCTCCTGTATTTTAAAGTATATCGTGACCTGTTTTTCTGCGCAAGCATTTTTGCTGTATTCCATCATGTCCCGCAAATTTGTCAATTATTTTATACCTGCCTGATACAATCGTTCTATATTCCTGACCCATAACATGATATAATAAAGTCTGAATTTCGCGGGAGATCTGCAATATTCCGCCCTGAGAAAAGAGGATTTTTTCATGAAGCTTGCCATAGGAATTGATACCGGCGGCACCTGCACCGATGCAGTTTTATATGATTTCGATTCCGGAAAAATACTGTGCCATAACAAAGCTTTCACCACATATGACGACCTTACCAGAGGCATTCTGGAAGCGTTGGACGGGCTTGACCCGGAACTGTGCCGTCAGGCAGCTGTCGCCGGACTGTCTACAACACTTTCTACCAACGCATGTGTAGAAAGTAAATTTCGCCGTCCACGCCTGCTTTTCATGGGTATTGACCGGAAAGGTATCGAACGGTTTGGTGCAGAGTACGGTTTTACTGATCCGGATGATATCCGGTATCTGCCATGCAAAACAACCATTACCGGCCAGATTCTGCAAGAGCCGGACTGGGATTTTCTTCGTTCCCATGCCAAAGAATGGTTCTCTGATGTGGAAAGCTGTGCGGTATGTGAAATCTATGGTACGCGCAACAATGGAATCCTGGAGAAAAAAGCAGCACAGATCGTTCGTGAGGAAACCGGACTTCCGGTTGTCTGTGCAAGTGAACTATTCAGTGGCTTATCCAGTCTGGAACGTGCCGCAAGTGCAGTATTGAATGCCGGCCTGCTTCCGCTGACACAGAATTTTCTGGACGCTGTTACCAGTGCATTTGATGACCGTGATATCCATGCAGAGATCTATCTCGTTCGTTCTGACAGCAGCCTGATGGGACTGGACTATTCAGCCAAACATGCTGTGGAAACCCTGCTGTCCGGCCCTGCGGCTTCGGCATTGGGCGGCAGCGCATTGGCAAAGCAGTCCGCTGCTGTGGTTGTGGATATCGGCGGTACTACAACCGACGTTGCGATCATTGAAAACAATACACCTCTGCTGTCAGATGACGGCATTCGCGTCGGACAATGGAAAACGCTGGTTAAGGGCTTGTTTGCTTCCTCTGTTGCATTGGGCGGTGATAGTGCAGTACGCTGGGACAAGCATGGAAATCTCACGCTTGGCCCTGACCGTATGATTCCGCTTTGTGTACTTGCGGAACGGTATCCACAGATTGTTCCGGTTTTGGAAGAACAGGTATCCCGCGTACCGGCACATACCCTTCCATTACATGAATTTCTGACATTAAACCGCACAGACTGGAAGTCTCTTTCCCTTTCCCCAGAGGAAATCCGTCTGTGCACCCTCCTGGAAGCAAGCCCGCTGTGTATCCAGCAGGTTGCAGATGCATTGGAAATAGACAAATACAATCTTCATACTGCATCACTGGAACGATCCGGTGTTATCCTCCGCGGCGGGCTGACACCCACAGATATCATGCATATCCGTGGGGATTACACCCGATTTCACCGTGGTGCATCCATTTTGGCAGCACGGTTTGCTGCGGAATCTCTGAAAATGGATTTGGAACAGCTTTGTACCGAGGTTTATACGCAGATTTCCCGCAAGGTATTCGTTTCGGTTTCTAAAATGCTGTTAGAGCATGCATCTCCTTACTATCAAAAACATGGTTTTGATAACGGCATAGAAAATTTATTGGAGCTGCAATGGGAAAACCGGAACAGCGGCGGTTCCTCTATGCTGCAATATGCATTCCGTGCCAACGCTGTACTGGTTGGAATCGGCGGACCTGTTCATCTGTTTCTGCCGGAAGCCGCAAAGGCGTTAGGCGCAACATGCATTATTCCAGAATGCGCAGCAGTTGCCAATGCAGTCGGTGCCATCTGCGGACAGATGGTTTCCTCCAAATCTGCGGAAATCCATCCCCACGGACTTTCTCCTAATGATGATGCACAAGCAGATTATGAACTCATGTATGACGGACAGAGGAAATTCTTTGCAGAGGAAGAGGATGCCATCGCATGGATTACAGAGCGGATGCGCCATGACACGGAAGCAGATCTCCGTGCACAGGGTGCTGTGGGTGCACTTTCCTTCCATGTGAAGCAGGACGATATCACCGCACCAGCTTACAGCGGCCTTGTCAAAATTGCAGCCCGCATTACCGTCACAGCGGAAACCACACACAAATAAGGAGAACCATCATGTTTCAATTGACCATCTGCTCCGGCAGCCATACAATAGCAGTCCCCGCAGAAGCAGGACAGACTGTCAGTGAACTGTTGCAGCAGAATATCCCATCTTTTGCCCTTCCCTGCGCAGGAAACCATACCTGCGGCAAATGCCGTGTAAAAATTGAGGGTAATGTTTCCCCACTTTCCGAAACCGAAAAACATCTGCTGCGTGAAGACGATATTGCATCCGGTATCCGTCTTGCCTGTGCATGCACTATTTCGGGAAATACAACCGTTACGGTGCAGGCGGAAGCCCCTTCTAAAATTATTGCATGGTATCAAACACCGGAATATGAACGCACAGAGTCCGGCTATGGCTTTGCAGTAGATATCGGTACTACTACCGTGGCTGTCCAGCTGATAGAACGGCAAACCGGAACAATCCTTGCAGAACGTCTGGCGGAAAATATACAGCGCGGCTATGGCGCAGATGTCATTTCCCGTATCGAAGCCTGCAAAACAGACGGGCTGGATACCCTGTCTGACCGTATTGCAGACCAGCTGGAACAAATGGCCCAAGCATGCCTGCGGGAAACCGGCATCACACAAATTGCAGAATCGGTTGTTACCGGTAACTCCACCATGCTCCATCTGTATGAAGGGCTTGATCCTGCCTCCCTTGCAGTGATTCCCTTCAACGTACAGTCCTATTTCGGCTGCTACAGCCGCAGAACATTAGCCGGTTCACCGGTTTATCTGCCCCGCTGTATCGGTGCGTATATCGGCGCTGATATTGTCTGCGCTATTCTGGCCGCTGATCTGGCGCATAATGGCACACAGCTTCTGGCTGACATCGGTACCAATGGTGAAATGGCTCTGCTGCACAACGGGAGACTTCTCTGCTGCTCTACAGCGGCAGGGCCGGCATTTGAAGGAGCCGGGCTCAGCTCCGGCATGCCTGCGGCAGCTGGGGCAATCCGGGCTGTCCGGCTGGAGGCAGATGCATCTGTTTCCTACGAAACCGTGCAGGATGTACCAGCAGTCGGTATCTGTGGTTCCGGTATCCTGGACGCTCTTGCCATCATGCTGGAAACCGAAATCATGGATGATACCGGTTATCTGGAACTGGAGGATGAAGATGCTGAGGACTGGCAGATTGGTGACAGCGGTATTTCCATTACGCAAAAGGATATCCGCCAGATTCAGCTGGCAAAATCCGCTGTCTGCGGCGGACTGCTGACCCTGCTGGAGAAGGAGGATATTTCCGTTGATGACGTATCCCGTTTCGTTGTAGCAGGCGGCTTCGGCAATACGATGAACCATGCTTCTGCCGCAAAAATCGGGCTGTTTCCTGCGGGATTACAGCATAAGACCGCATTTATCGGCAACGGCGCTCTTGGCGGAGCTGCCATGCTTTTGATGAACCAAAGCCTGCGCGAACAAACGGAACGGATGGCACAGGAAGCAGAAGAGCTTTCTCTTTCCACCTGTGCAGAATTTATGGATTATTATATCGACTGTATGGCATTCGATACTTTTTGAATCGTATAAGGCTAAAGAAGGCACGCCGCAGCGTGCCTTCTTCTTTTGTGCTTTTTACCGACTATAGTATTCATCCACTGCTGCAAAGAATGCATCGATGTTATCCCAGCTGGACATCGGCGGGATATCACAGCCGGAAGAAATAACAAAATTCTGGTGCGGGCAGCACTTCTCCATAACGGACAGTGTTGCTTCACGCACAGACTCCGGTGTGCCGTTGCGGAACTGGCCTGCCGGATCAACATTACCCATGCAGATAACATCAGACGGAACCTTGGACAAAATTTCTTCCATATCAACTGCATTGCCGAAATGATATGCATTCGCCCTGGCGCTCAGAATGGAATCCAGTGTTACATTTGCGGTGTTGCCGCAATTATGATAAATAACAGCAAAATTCTCATCACGCACTTCCTCAACAATCTGCTTGCAGTAATCACCGGAAAATTCAACAGCCAAAGACGGGGATAACAGACCTGCCAGCGGTTCTGCAATGACAACACCGTTTGCGCCGACTGCCTTATATGCCTTGATATACTTGATAATAAATTCTGTGGCCTTCTGCAGGACAATGTGTGCCATATCCGGCTCATCATAGCAGTAAATCAGGGATGAAGTCACATCCATCAAACGTCCTGCCAGAGAAAACGGGCCAATCACTCCCGCAAATACCGGTCTGTCCGTAATCAGCTCAAGAGCCTTTTCAATGGCATCTATGTAAATCTGGGTGCGGCCTGCACCGATTTCCGGTACTTCCAGTGCCTCTGTGGCTTCCATTCGTTCGTCTTCATCGATTTCGGTATCCAAAACCGGGCCTACAACGGTAGGAACCTCATCGTCAGATACACGGATCGGTGCGCCAAAACATTCTGCCTCTACAGAAAGATCCATCAGGCTGACAGAACCTCCTGCATTTGGTGTGCGGTCAGCAACTGCCTTCATACCCTTTGCCTGCAGGTCACTGTCATTGATCAACTCTTTTACAGTAATACCCATCAGCTGAATCGACGGAAAGGATAGGACAGGAAGTGCTTTTTTGACAGGAGCTTCCAGCAGTTCCTTTGTCCACTGATTCATATTTATTTTCATAGAACTCACCCTTTTGTAGTTTAGATTTCATCAAACATTATATATTCCAAAATGATTCTATTATGCACTTGCATTGTTTGCACGGTATTTTCCGGGAGGTACACCGACCTGCCGTTTGAAAATACGTGTAAAATAGCTCTGGTCATCGAACCCAACTGCACATGCAATCTCAGAAAGCGGCATATTACTTCGGTGCAGGTACATTTTGCTCCGTTCAATGCGCAAACGGTTGGTATATTCCGTAAAGGTACAGCCGAGTTCATCCTTCAAAATACGGCATAAATAGGATTTGGACAGATGAACCTGCCCGGCAACCTGTTCCAGTGTCAGTTTTTCTGCAAGGTGCTTCTGAATATAGGAAGAAACCTGCTGTATGGTGTTTTGATGCTTTGCATCGTTCCAATCAAAAACCATATCAAAAAATTTATGCAGCATAATACCCAGCCAGGCATCCAATGCATCAAAATCCTGAAGGCGTTCTATTTCCATAACACTGGTATCACACAAAGAAAAAATCGCATTGACATCCGCGCCGCCATCTGCTGCTGCACGGGACATCAGCGTAATCAGCTCACGTATACGCAGCTTGAGCAGCAGAAAGTCTGTGCCGACAGCCGAATACAGCTCTAACAGCAGTTCATTCAGCAGCTGCTGTGCTTCCCTTCTGTTTCCAGAACGGATCAAATGCTGCAGCTGCCGCTCATCCTCCAGAGGATAACGGATATATTTTTCACTTTGCGCAGCCAGATACATCGTTTGCAGCATTTCTGCTTGGATACTGGAGTCCACAGCAGACATCATCTGTCCGCCTGCCAGATATCCGCAAACCGCGCACACGGTTTCCTGCATCGCATGTGCACGTTTCTCTGACAGCACTGGAATATGTTTATATTCCTCCGCTTCCAGTCTGATTGCATTCTTCTCCAAAATAAACGGACCGATCAGCATGCTATATTCACTTTGCAGCCTTGGCCGACGGAGCGAAACCGCAAGAAACGTAAAGCCGCAGGGACAATGGTACACATAATGTCCGCTCCACCGCATCGCTTCCTCACAGCCAGACTGATGTATCTGGTCTGCCTGGCATGCATGTCTGTCCTGCAATGTGCAGAAACACTGGAACGGTTCCCGACAAAACTGCTTTGTGGTGACATCCAGCAGCGTGCAGGAGATGCCTGTCAGCGCAGCAATGGTATCACAGTAATGTAATGCCTGTTCCTGAAACTCCATGGATGTCACCTCTCTTTGCAAATATCAAATATAATTTTACTTAAAATCCACCGTAAACCTTTGCAACCTCTTCCTTTGCAATCTGTACCCAGCGGTATACATTGCCCGGATTGTTTGCAATGGTATGGTTATCCTTCATAATCAGCTCAACATGATTGCCACATCGCTTACAGTCCGTCAGAACCTGATGCAAACGGGTGCGGATATGATCTTCATCAATCACCGGAACTGCAATATCGGTTGGGCTTACCTTATGGCAGAATACATAATCGCCGCCCAATAGTTCACTCATCTTCGGGATATCGGCCCACTGGGAAACAGAAACACGGCGCAGGCGCGGAATCTGCTTGACATAATCCCAGCGTCTGTCCAGGCCCTCACAGCAGCCGTAATAATTCAATCCAAAGCGCTCAGCCAGCTTCAGCTGATATGGCAGGACAAACTCTGCAAACATATCGGGAGAAACTTCACTGGTTTCCTGGCTCTCGTGAAAGCCCCAGATATCCATTGCACTGTCCGGTACTGCCGCAGAACGATTCAGGTCATTGGTGATGCCCAAACCACCGGAACCAACATAACAGTTGCCAGTATTCGGCGTAAACAGCTTGTTCGCTTCCAGATAATCAATCATAGACAGGTAGCCTTCAGTAAAGCGTCCCAAAATCTCATGCATCTTTTCATCATAATCATAGAAGTCATACAACATGCTCTCCAGGCCGCGCAGGTCAGCATATGGATGCGTCAGCTCCATACCCCACCACCACCAGTGACGGCGCTCAACAGTCAGGATTCCGTCAAATACATCATGTGCGATGGCAGTATAGGCCTCGGTGGCTTCCCAGTCAATGGTGATCTGCGGAATCTTAATCAGCTCTGCAACATCGAAGTCATCCTCCATCATGTCATCTGTAATCGGGGATTCCCATGTATATGCTTCGCCTCCCTTAGCGTCACCGATAACCTTCTTTTCCACACCCCACATGGTGTTATGCGCCTGATATGGGATGTAGAATTTCGCTTCGATCGGCTTATCACACCGGATCTTTTCTGCATAGATGATTTCCTTATGCAGCCACATTTCCCATTCCTGTGCCATTTCGCCTTCACATTCACAGGTAAATTCCAGCGGCAGCAGTTCATTCCAGCCATTTTCCAGATCGACATAGATCATCGGCCGTGAGTCCTTCAGGTCATTGTGATCGCGCCACAGCTGCATCAGCTCATCCTGTTCCGAATGTGCCGCATAACCAGCCATCTTCTTTGCCAGCTCCTGCAGGATTGCCTTATCATGATCGCTCATAACGGCCTGTTCCTTTGTCCAGCCGTGCATAAAGATATTGCCGTTTGTACACTGATCAAATCTCATAAAAATGCCTCCTGTCGTGATGATTTTAAAGCATTATTTTTATCATCATTTTCTCAATTTCAAATCTGTTTTCTGTATCATATCACAGAAAAATGCGCCTTTCAACCAGTACAATATAGTCCAAAAAATCTTCTTTGTGCAGTTTATCGTCCAAAAAAATCCGAAATTAATTGTGCATTTTTGCTAAAAAATTTATTGATTTTTCGTTTTAATCTTATGTCATGCTGATTTTACAAAAAGAACTTTCGAAAAATGCGCATCCTATGCTATACTACATTTACAGAAAAATTTTTCGGATTATTTTTCGTAGAAAAACTTGATCATTTTTCGAAAGTTTTTCTCAACCTTTCGTATTGCTTTTTCTTTTTATTTCTGTTAATGCAGACAGTCTTACAAGGAGGTATCACATGCTGCGTCAAAATGAACCCGGTGTACTGCCAGGCTCGGAATATTTTTTCAATACGCTAACGGCACAAAAGCTGAATCTATTCTTTTCCGTCAGCCTTTGCGGGCATTATTACTGTGACGAACAGTATTGCATCGAACGGAATTACCTGGATGCCCTGCTGTTGGTTCTCGTGGAAAAAGGCACGTTAAAGCTACAATACCATGGCAAAGAGTATACCGCCTCGGCTGGCGATATCCTGTTATTTGACTGTGCTGTGCCGCAGAGATATTTTGCAGACTCATATGCAGAATTTTATTGGATACATTTTTCCGGCGTCAATAGTCTGGATTTGTACCATTATCTGACCCGGGAAAATGGCAGTGTCCTGTACCATGCAGCCAATGTACAAAAGGCTGCTACTCAAGTCCGTATTTTGGTTCGCCAGTTTTCCACCAATCAGATGATCCGGGATTCTGAACACTCGCGTCTGCTGTATAACACGCTCTGCTATTTGATGGAACACAATCCTGCCGAAGCGCCGCTGCCGGAAAACAGCCCGGCACAGCAGGCAGTCAAATATATCCAGTCCCACCTCGGCGAAGATTTGCGCCTCAAGCGGCTTGCTGCCGAGGTACATCTCAGCCCCTCCCATTTAATCCGCGTTTTCCGTTCCAATCTGCATGTTTCCCCGCATGAATATATTGTTCGCATGCGGATGGACCGTGCAAAATATCTGCTCAAATCTACGGATATGCCGATCAAAGCCATTGCCGCTGAGATTGGATATGGGACAGAATCCAGTTTCACCGGTGCATTTACAGAAAAAATCGGCGTTTCTCCCCGTAAATTCCGCGAGCTTCCCCTTGGATAGGACAAAAAAGGCACAGATTTGAAAATCTGTGCCTTTCCTGATATCTGTTCCTCTTAGACAAGCTCCTGAATATGGTATTCATACCGGCTTTCATTCATCAGCTTTAAATACGGCTTCGGGTCAAAATACTCCGGAGAAAATACACCGGCATCCTTCCAAATCCCTCTGCCAATCAGCTCAATAGCAAGCGCTGCACCAAAACCGGTCTGAGCTGTCACTGCCTGATTGTGCCATACTCTCATGGATTCCTGATTGTCAAACGGCTGATACACAAAATATTCCTTATGCTTTCCGTCCTTTTTACCGATGCAGTGTACTCCAACCAGCATCATGCCTTCCATTTCATTACCGATATCCTTCGGCTGTGGTGCACAGGCTGCTACCACATCTCTTGGAATCACATCCGCGTGACCAATATGCACCGGATGCAGGCTGCGCAGTCCCAGTTTGTCCAGCACCTTTAATGCTGTAATCAGGTTTTCATCCAAACTGATTTTAAACGTTGCCCTTTTCAAGCCGTATTGTTTCAGGTAACGTGCCATGGTGACAACTTCTTCATGTTCCACCTTAACCAAAGTGTTTTTGCCAACACCCTGTGGCATATCAAAGATTTCCTGTCCCGAAAATGCCGGTTCCACAACAAATCCGCCTTTTTCCGCATCATATTCTACGTTCGGATTCATCACTTCATCCAAAACGGTCCAGACATTAAATCCAAAGGTAATATCATCTGGATCGGCGTCCGGAATCGTCAGATTTCCACCATCCTTGACGTGCACTTCGGTCAGCTCATCCAGAAGTTCCGTTGCCACATATTTTGCAAACACATTGACTACGCCCGGATCAATGCCCATGCAGATCACTGCCATATTGCCCTTTTCTCTCCATGTTTCATGGCGGTCAAAGTTATATTTGGTCATGGGTTCGCTATAGCTGTTCTCAATACCAAGCCCATAAGCAGGCTCTTCCATCGGGACAGACCAGGTTCCCATACTGCCATAATTCGCACCGGCTTCAAATGCAGCATCAAAAACCCGATTGCTGACAAAGGGCGGTGCTGCATCCATCACAAAGTCAATCTCATGCTTCCGTGCCAGCTCCACCATTTCATCCGTATTGGCAGCATCCACACGTTCTGCTTGAAAACGCGCATCCTCATTCAACATGGAAACAACTTTTTCCGCACGTTCTCTGTCGTAATCACAGATCAGCACATATTTTAGCCATATACCCTTTGGATCTCTCCACTGCATGACCTTGACAATACTTTCACCGACGGCTCCGGCACCAACCAGCATCATTCTCATAACATGTTCCTCCTCATTTGTTTATTGGATTCCCATCTTACCCGAATATGAAATTCCTCTTAACAAAGATAAAGAGAAACACAGACAGAGGTCCTTTTGTCCTCCATCTGCATTCCTCTGTCCTTTTACCAGTTGGTTCTAGCCTCGTAGGTGATGCCGCAATATAAAACCGACATGCTCTCCAAAGATTCGTCCGATTGTCTTCCTTTTGCCTGTCAGTTTCCGCGGGAGAAAGATGTACCTCCCGGTTTGCTTCTTCGGCCCTGTGTAAAAATCACAGCGTCTAGGACAATCCTCATCCGACATATTCGCTTTGACTTTATTATAAGCGTTCTTTCCCTGCTTTTCAAATCATTCTTTCTCAAAAAGGTGCCAAAATATCATATCCAATTTTCTACATCATTGAGGTTTTCCTGTAATTTTTCAAAAAACTGGCTGCTGTGATAGCCATCTGCCGCTGCATGGGAAATGGAAAGGGATACCGGAAGCGTAAGCCTTCCACCCTGTTCCGTATATTTTCCAAACGCCAAAATTGGAAACAGAGCAGGCTCTGCGTTTCCACTGGAGTACGTGAAATAACCCGAAAAATCCAGCCATGGTACACAACTGATACAGAAAAAATTCGCTGGCTGTCCCGGTCTGCCCTTTATCCCATGATGATCTCCATAGTTCTGCATAACATGTCCATATTCCCGATAAAATGCCGAAAATTGCGGCTGATACTCCATCCATAAATCACTGAAGGTTTCATCATCCTTATGAAATACCGTAAAATTTGGATTGGAAACCTGCCAGATGCCTGCTCCTCCCTCCGGCGGAATCATCATTTTCATGCAATCCATACTGTTGACGGTTTTGGAAGCCGCGTACAGAAAACACCCATAAAAATGAAGTCCTTTCTTTTTTGCAAAGGCAGCCAAAGCCGTCACATCTGCACGTACTGTCACAGAGTAGCCGCACTTAATGTTGTTTCTATAATAGGCAAAATGTTCCCTTCTCGGCCAAGTTTCCATATCAATTGTTTTATATGCGGGTAAAATCTGTTTCAAAACAATCTGCTCCCTTCTGCTTTTTATCCATCACAACGCTTCAATAAATTGTTCGATCTCCCGGTTGACAGCACTAGGATTGTCTACATTGGAATTGTGCGCTGCATTCTTTATGATGACCAGCGGATATCCCGTATTTTTGCTCCAGGCAATATTATATTGCTTTACCTTACCGGTAAAGTCTTTTGCTCCCATCAGCAGGAGCACTGGGCACTGGATCTTCATATCTCTATTTTCTTCCAGGAATCCGGCATAGCCAATTCCCATCAAATGGCATAATTCATCCTTTCCATATGGCTCCAGCATTGCCATCATATTGCGGTATCCTCTTGGCGTTGCTGTACTTTGTTTTGCAATGGACTGCTTCAGCATCGGACAGGGAAACCAGCGTGACATGCCTTCCACCTGCCTGAGCCACCATTTATCTGAGCTGGAATAGTATGCCTTTCCGTATGGCGTGGTATCAATCCCAACAAAAGCTCTGACCATCGAAGGATACCGTAACAGAAACGACTGTGCAACAAAACCACCAAAGGATTGACCGATGAAAACTGCTGTTTCCACCTGATGGAGAAGCAAAATCTTCCGCAGGCATTCCACTGTGTTTTCATATGTGAAATCCGGATACGGACGGGATTTTCCATGTGCAGGTGCATCCCATGCAATGAGATTATATTTTGGGTCAAAATACGTTGTCTGTCCCTGAAACATGGTATGATCTGCCGTGATCCCGTGCAAAAATACCAAAGTTTCCCGGTTCTCATTCCAGTTTTCCGATATCCAGTAATGGACAATCCCACTTGCCATTTCTATAGTCTGCTCTTTCATCCATCTTTTCTCCTGACATATTTTCTCCGCAGTATTGCTCAACACAATTTTATTATATCATAAGTATCTGGATATCCCGTAAAAAAATATCATTATCTCGCATTTCTTTTGCCATTTTTCTGATTGCTATAGAAGATTTCCAGACAGAGTGGTACAATAGAACCGAAAAAAATTTGTTTCTGGAGGCATCGGAATGGATGACCTGATCTTTGAACAAACTAGGCTCGGCATTGTTTTGAAAAAATCCGAAAGCAATGCAGCCTTTCAAACTGTGCCGGATACCTGGCAGGGGCAGCCCGTTATCGGTATCGGCAAGTATGCCTTTGCGAACCAGCCGCAGCTAAAACGAGTGACACTGCCCCAAAGCATTGATTCCATCGGCAACCATGCCTTTTACAACTGCTTTGCACTGGAACATTTGACCATGCTGAAAGGTGCCGCATCTGTCGGCAATGGTGTCCTGACAAACTGCCGCAGTCTGCATCAGATCTCTGTGCATGGATTATCCCATATCCGCGGTATCGTAACAGACTTCCTGAACGAGTTTACTCTGACTGTTACAACAGAGGAAGGGGAAACCATCCGTCTCATGTTCCCGGAGTATGATTATTCCTTTGAAGAAGCTCCCTGCCGCGGCTTCCGTTCCATCACATATGGTTCCGGTTCCTTTTATCGTTCCTGCGTGCTGCGGAATGATATTGATTTTTCCGAATATGACAGTTTCTTTTATCGCGCCATCCGTTCCGACGACCCACAGACCGTGCGGGATGTCGCCTTTTACCGCCTGCTGTATCCGTACCGCCTGCGTGAAAAGCCCAAGCAGGCATATCTGGATTATCTGCAGGAAAATGCTGGCGATGTCGTGGCTTCTGTTCTGGAACAACGTGATATTTCACGTTTGGAGCTGCTGCTTGCGCACGAGATCCTTTCCTGCGAAGTGCTGGAAGCTGCCATTGCGCAGGCATCCGGCATGGATTTTCCGGAAGGTGTCAGCCTTTTAATGGATCACCGCCTGTCCCGCTTCGGACGTCCGCGCAAACGCTTTATATTATAGGAGTAACAGCATGAATCCTCTCCATCAGGAGCTGATTCAGATTGGAAATCGAATCTTGTCCATTTCCCGCAGTGAATTATATTTATCTATGCGTTTTCTGGATCTGGCACTGTCTTCCCTTTCCTATGATCTGAATCTGCAAACCCGCACCATTGCCACCGATGGCGTGCATATTTTTTATAATCCAAATTATCTGGTAACATCATATGAGGATGATCCGGTTGGTGTCAACCGAACCTATCTTCATATGATACTGCATTGTATTTTCCGCCATATGACACAGGCGGAGACCCGTGACCTGGATGACTGGAATCTGGCCTGTGATATTGCTGTGGAATCCATCCTGGATTCGATGGAATATCCCTGTGTGCATCGTCTCGTCCGTGACCGTCGTCAGGAATATTATGACAGTCTGAATCTTTCTGTTTTGAATGCCGAGCAGATATATGATGTACTTGTCGACATGCCTTATATTGAAAAGATGGCCATGCAGAAGGAATTTTTAGCAGACGACCACAAATTCTGGGAACAGCTGCAGGATGAGGAACAAAAGAACCAGCCACAGCAGCGTCCCGATGGCGGTTCTGCTGATACACCTCCGCCCGATCGTGATGAGGTTGACCAGAAATGGCAGGATATCAGCCAGAAAACCCAGACTTCCATGGAAACGTTCCACCGTGAATTGAATCTGATGGCAGGCAATCTACAGCAGCAGCTCCAAATCGAAAACCGTATGCGGTATGACTACCGTGCATTTCTTCGAAAATTCGCTGTTATCCGGGAAGAGGTCCGCCTTGATCCGGACAGCTTTGATTATGGATTTTATAATTACAGCATGCAGCTGTATGAAAATATGCCGATGCTGGAAGAGCTGGAATACCGGGAATCGAAGAAAATCCATGATTTTGTCATTGCAGTCGATACTTCGGGTTCCTGCAGTGGTGAGTTGGTACGGCGTTTTCTCGAGCAGACCGTCAGTATGCTGCTTGACAGCGGAAACTTTTTCCGTTCCGTTAATGTCCACATCATTCAGTGTGATGCGGATATCCAGTCTGACCTGAAAATTACAGATACCACACACCTTCACGATGTTCTGCAAACCTTTGACGTCAAAGGTAACGGTGATACTGATTTCCGTCCGGTTTTCCGGTATGTGGAACAATTGCAGCAGCAGGGTGAGCTGATTCACCTGCAAGGTATGCTGTTTTTTACCGATGGTTTTGGTATCTATCCGCAAAAACGTCCACCATATGATGTTGCATTCCTGTTTCTTGACAACAATTATGCAGAACACATGGTTCCGCCATGGGCAATGAAGCTTGTGCTGAGCAAAGATGATATAGCAAAAGGATTTTAAATTATGAATATATTACGTGCAAAAAATGAAATTATCCATACAGTAAAATCGTATATGGCATAGGATGATGATGGAATTTATCTCATTCCCTCCTGCCATCAGCGTCCAATTCTTCTCATTGGCCCTCCGGGCATTGGCAAAACCGCAATTATGGAACAAGCTGCCAATGCATGCGGCATTGCACTGGTTTCCTATACCATCACCCATCATACCCGCCAGAGTGCCATTGGCCTGCCCTTCCTTACCAAACGAAACTATGGCGGTACAGAACATACCATTACAGAATATACGATGAGTGAGATTATCGCTTCCGTGTATGATAAAATGGAAGAAACCGGTTTACAGGAGGGCATCCTGTTTATTGATGAAATCAACTGTGTTTCAGAAACCCTTGCACCAACTATGCTGCAGTTCCTGCAGCGCAAGTCTTTTGGCAGTCATTTTGTTCCAAACGGCTGGATCATTGTCGCAGCCGGAAATCCGCCGGAATACAACAAATCTGTCCGTGATTTCGATGTGGTTACGCTGGACCGCCTGAAGCGCATTGATGTAGAAGAAAACTACGATGTCTGGAAGAAATATGCATACCGCAATCAGATTCATGCAGCGATCCTTTCCTATCTGGATATCAAAAAGCAGCATTTCTATACGTTCGAAACCACAGTTGATGGTCAGGCATTTGTCACAGCCCGCGGCTGGGAAGATTTATCCCAGTTCCTTCTTGCCTCGGAAAAGCTGGATTTGCCAGTAGATGAATCAGTAATTCTGGAATACTTACAGCATCCGCGGATTGCCAGGGATTTTGCCGCGTATTATGACCTGTTCCAAAAATATCAGTCTGACTATCATGTGGACGAAATTCTCTCCGGTAAGGTACCTGCTTCCGCACTCGAACGCCTGCAGGGTGCACCATTCGATGAACGTCTCAGTGTCATCGGCCTGCTGATTGGGCGTCTGACAGAACGTTTTTCCACCTCCTATTATACTGATTTGTATATTACTCAGCTGTTTGCGTGTCTGAAATCTATTAAACGTTACCTTGACCATGAAGATCTCACTGAGCTTCTGCCCAAAGAAGCAAACCGCATCCGGTCAACGCTGGCATCCCGCCAGAAAGCGGCAACCGTTGACCGCAAGGAAGCTTCCGCTCTGCTGAAAGCTGCACAGGCACTGGAAGACGACCGGAATATGCTCTGCACAGATGCAATACGCGATGCGGAAGCCGGATTTTCGGCAATCTCCGCCCGCTTTCATTCTGAAGTACAGGCTATGGATCAACAAACAGATGCAGCTGCAGAAATGCTGGAAGCTGCTTTTGCCTTTCTAGAAGCTGCTTTTGGTAAAAGTCAGGAAATGGTCGTCTTTGTCACGGAGCTAAATACCAATTTCTTCTGCACCTGGTTTATCGGGCAAAACGGCAGTGAAGCCTATACCCGCAACAACAAAGAGCTGATGATCGGCAAACAACGTCAGGAACTGATTGGCGATATCGGCAAAATTAAGAGCTTTTTGACCGCATTATGATCTAATTTCTCCCTATAATGTGTCATGAAAATACCTCCTGCTGTAGCTTTCTACAACAGGAGGTATTGCTATGTCAAGACGGTACAGATTTTATTCGTCTATACCTCTCGTCCCATTTGTCATATATCTTGCACGGTGTCGTCTGATTTTCCATCAGCTTGTAT
>JAJPXP010000031.1:24685-73928 GCA_021205365.1 Clostridia bacterium | reverse complement strand
CCTATGCCCTTCTAGGGCTTACTCAAACCACTAGTTTACTAGTGGTTATGATTTGATAAAACGGAAAAAGACCACCTTCGTTCCCTTCACATAAGGAAGTGGAGGGTAATCGGAGCATGGCAAAGCGCCCACCGAACCTCGTTTTTTATTCGGTGGGCTTGCTATATTTTTTATGTTTCAATCTGTTGTGTGTAGTTCCCTAATCACTCCTAATCCCATGTGTTCAGCAAGGTCAATTGATCTAACACTTTCCCTTTTCTGATGAAGTATCAAAATGGCCTCCAAGTAGTCCTCCAGGGATTTGCTCAATATCAGGTCTGTTCACCTCCTTGTGGCAGTGCAGGTGTTTCAGCGGTTAAAGCACGATTGAATTTGATTGCAAAAATGAGTGTAACTGCTGCTGTCAGTAAGTCGGCCACTGGCTGTGTCCAAATAATCCCGGATAACTGGAACAACCGCGGCAACACAAAGATCAGCGGCAGGAAGAAGATTCCTTGCCGGCTCAAAGTCAATAGTCCACCCACCAGACTTTTTCGGATCGCGAGGTACAGACTTGCATATGTCATCAGGAAACCATAGGTGGTAAATAGGATTGCGTTCAGCCGGAGGGCTGTGCTTGCCAGCTTTATCATTTCCATATCGGTTCCGAAAAGAGATACGATTGGCTTTGCAAAGATCACGAGAATGATCGCTGCGGCAAGTTCAAAGACAGTAGTCCAGATCAGGCAAAGTCGGATCGCCTTTTTCAGTCTATCAAATTGCTTTGCGCCATAGTTATATCCCGCAAATGGCTGAAAGCCTTTCAAGAAACCATAAACGATGAAATTTCCCACCGTTATAATACGGGTAACGACTCCCAGCGCCGCCACAGCGTAGTCCCCATAGGGCTTTGCCGCGCCGTTGGTAAGTCCTATAGACGCACTGGCAAGGAGTTGGTACAGAATCACAGGAATACCTATTTTCAAGATTTCCCCTAAGAGCCGGGGCGAAAGTCGGATATTTCGCGGCGACAGCCGCAGAACACCCTGTTTTGTTCCTATATACCCAATATAAAGGGCCATGGTGACACACAGAGAGATTACCGTAGCGATAGCTGCCCCCTCAATGCCCCAGTCCAAGGCGTAAATCATAATGGGATCTAAAATAACGTTTGTAATACTACCTATGAGCATGGCAATCATGGTGAAATTGGTAGCGCCCTGTGCGGTCAGAAGACTATTCATCGTGACGGTAAACACATTGA
Source organism: Clostridia bacterium (assembly GCA_021205365.1). Taxonomy (GTDB): domain Bacteria; phylum Bacillota; class Clostridia; order Oscillospirales; family Butyricicoccaceae; genus Butyricicoccus_A. The sequence goes on along the minus strand of JAJPXP010000031.1, from coordinate 72,685 downwards.
TAATGGAGCCAATCGCATAGATTTGGACATAGTTTCTCGCATAAGGCAAAATAGTGTCTGTTGCCCCCAGTGAAATTAAAACAGGGTCAAGGAACGCCATAATCCCCATGATAATAACTGCTCCGACAAGGATGCTGAAAAAAAGAGCAGTGGAGGCTGCGCGATTAGCCTCTGCATGATCTCCCTTTCCAAGAGATCGTGAAATATAGGAAGAGGCTCCGGTACCGAACATCATTCCAATGCCAGCAACGATCTGAACAATGGGGAACACTACGGACACAGCTCCTATCTGACTCATGCCTAAGCCGCCCACGAAATAGCCGTCGATGGCGTTGTAAAGTGCAGAGATCAGCATACCAATCATAGTTGGTACACCTAATTTTATCAATGCGGCCGCTACTGGCTCGTCTCGCATGATACTAATTCGGTTGTTGCTTTGCTTGTTCATTGTTTGTCCTCCTGATTTTTGAATTTATTTCGAAGGCAGGAACCGTATCGCTCCTGCCGCAAAATACCTTTGATAATCGTGCGGTGTGCGGTATTAAAGAGGTCACAAAGTGGCGGGGGAATTCCGGTTTTTAACGCACATATTTTGAATGATGTCGCCCTGAGGATAATACCTGCAATACTTGACAAGGAAGTATCGGTTCTCTTTACGGCAATGTCAAATGTGTTTGCTTCGCTTTTGGAATATAGTTTGATTCGTTGAGCCATCATAGGTTATTCCGCCTTCAATTTTGAATAATAGTTCAATATTGTTCAATAAAAAAAGGAACCGATCTTAAAGACCGATTCCAGACAAATATATTTTGGATAACTTGCGTAAAATCATAATTGCCCATTCCTTTCCTTTGTAGTGGTACATGATCTGCATTAGACCGTCTACGAAGTTATTTGTAATAATGTGAACAAAAACTGCGTCCGTAGAAGGATTGACACAATGCTTAAACAGGTGATCTTCTATATTCTTTACAAAGCGTTCCCTTTCATATTCGTATTTTGTACCGTCGCTTTTGTCAATTAGGATAATAAATTCTTTCCGATGTTCAAAGAGGTTTAGCAGACATTCCATTTCCGCCTTGCTCAACCCGTAGATTTCTGTGTTAAAATGCCTATTTTCGGTTTCTCCGCCAGCGGTCAATACCCGTTCCCAATCATATAGCACAGGGCGGAGAACAGCGTCGAAAAGGTCAGCTTTGTTCTTGTAGTAAGAATAGGTTAAGCCTGTGGGGATTAGCGCAGTAGCGGCGATATTTCGCATAGTGGCTAATTTATAGCCCCGTTCATAAAATTCTTCTAAAGCTGCCGCAAGAATTTTCTCCCGTATTTCGTCTTTCAACACTTGTGCCATCTTCTCACCTATTCCAACTTTGAACTCTTGTTCAATTATATTTTTTCATTATCTATTTGTCAAGTCTTGTGTGAAACTGACTTGTAAAGATTTTAAGAGGGATCTTAGGAGGCGAAAGCCCCCTAACAAGCGAATTTGGATAACCAAATTCAGTGCTTGGTAAGACATTTTCATTTTTAATTTTCCATAAATTCTGTTTAAGAATCAACTAATAGGTCGAACTAAAACAAGCATATCTGCATCTATTTCTTCTTTGGTATATAACATAGGCGTACTGGCTTCTGTATGGCGATTCATCATCATAACTCTCTTAGCCTGTTCAAATGCTTTTTTTGCAGATAAACCAAACCCTAATGATGAATAAAATTGAGCGGCAAAAGTGCAGACTACTCTATCGCCTATTGAATTTGTAATTCATTACATCCAACCATCATTACAAATTCTTTAAAACGCCGCAAGGGACACTTCCTTATGTGAAGTGTCCCTTGCGGTGGTCTTTTCGGCGCCGCAGTTAGTGACCGCGGTGTTTTTGTCTGTGCTTTTGCTGACGGAGCAAAAACTGACGCTGCTTTTCCTCTTCACGATGTTCACGGGTTTGGATTTTGCGTTCGGATTTTCTTTGTTCCCGCTGGAGCTGCAATGCCTGCTGGGCTTTTGTCCCGATGCCAGCGCAGGCGGTTTGCTTCTGAATCACACGCTGCATCCGTTTGGGATTGATTCGCCTGGATGCAGTTTTTGCAGCGTCTACAGATGGACTAAACTGCAATCTGTTCCAGTTGTGCAGAAGAAAATGATATACCTCATAATCTTTTGGTTCCGCACCAAATGTGATTTTGCAGACTGCATACTGCCCGGCAGATTCTCGCTCATACAATCCAATCCAGAAAGGATCGTCAAACAGAATCGTAATGGCTGCTTTTTCCGTACTCATAGCACATCCTCCTTTATTGGCTGTGCAGAGAACGGACAACCAAGGAGGCAGGTTACTGACAGCATGGGATTTTGCTGCTCCCGGACTACCTACCGGGACGTGTTTTTATCTCTGCCAATTTTAGCTTATCATATCGGACAACCGGAAGCAAGGGGATAGCATGAAGGACGCACGTCATGTGCGGCCTTCCAGTCGAATGTATATGATGATTTCTTTGGTTCCGGAATATTAGGTTCAGGATAATGGCCTGAGCCAGAAGTCCAATACATCTTCGAAAATATCACCGGTCAGGGATGCGCCGAGGATCGTACCATAACGTGCTGCAGCCTCAGAGGGATTGCCTGCTTCCATGGTTTCGGACAGGCAATACCGTGAGGATTCGCAGCATCTACTGCAAATAAAAATACCTGAAATTGCTGGAACAAAGCAATTTCAGGTATTTATCTGGTGGAGACGAGGGGAGTCGAACCCCTGTCCGAAGGCACTTCCTCAAGGACCTCTCCGGGCGCAGTCATTTTATTCAAATTCCCGCTGCTGCACGCCAAATGACAGGCTTACAGGGTTGGTAGCTTCATCATGCATGGGCAGGGCAAAGCTTACCTGCCGCACGTTCACCGCTAAATGACGCTCTGTCCCAGGCCGCGATACTCCCGGGCAGAACGGGCTAGCCTATTTTAGGCAGCCTGTAAAGAATAGTTCTTGTCGTTTAATATTTAGACATTTGAGGCTTTTAACGCAGCATCCTCACTGCGGCCCGCTATCCCGGATTCCACGCCCCCGTCGAAACCGGTACGTCCCCGGATAGTTTGAAATGAAACGAAAACTGGTTACCGCCGGGATTTCATTGCGCGTTCGATTTCGCGCTGTGCATCCCGCTTGGCAGCGGATTCACGCTTGTCATACAGCTTTTTACCTTTGCAAAGGCCAAGCTCAACCTTGACACGTGCATTTTTGAAATATAAAGAAAGCGGAATCAAAGCATAGCCCTCCTGCTTGGTCTTGCCAAACAGAACCATGATTTCCTTCTTGTGCATAAGCAGTTTGCGCTCACGCAATGGGTCTTTGTTAAAGATGTTGCCCATTTCATAGGGGCTGATATGCATGCCCTTGACAAAAATTTCTCCATCGCGGAAAATACAATAAGAATCCTTTAAGCTTACCGTACCCTGGCGGATGGACTTTACTTCTGTTCCAAATAATTCAATGCCGCATTCAAAAGCCTGTTCGACGAAATAATCATGTCTGGCTTTTTTGTTGGCGGTGATTTGCTTGGTGCCTTTTTTATTTACAGCCATGACCACAATCATCCTTTCGCTTCAGTATCTTATATCATATCCATGATATAGACGAAAGTCAAGTGGAAAATGTTGTTTTTTGTACTATATTTCAAAAAAATATGGATAAAGACGGTTGAAAATAAGAGGAATCGGAAAGAATTACTGGATAATTTACATAGAATTGTTTGGAAACTCTTGTACTTGCCGCGGAAACATCTTATAATAACATAAAGCTTTATCGAAATGATATAGCAGAAAATGAAATGTATATTTTGTGACCTGATTTAGAAAATGGAGGGCGCATGACAATGAAAATACTTGTGTTAGGTTCGATTAATATTGATTTTAACTATTATGTAGGACATATTACAACCCCAAAGGAAACACAACCGTCTATGCATATGGAGGTCTATCCAGGGGGCAAGGGCCTGAATCAGGCTGTAACGCTGGCACGTGCTGGCTTTGAGGTACAGCTGGCAGGCCTGATCGGTTCCGATGGTACGGAAATGCTGGAGAGCCTCAATGAGCAGCTTTGCGTTGATACTTCCCCGATCCGTGTCGTGCAAGGACGGACAGGACATGCTGTGGTCCAGGTAGATGATATTGGACAGAATGCAATCATGATTTATGGCGGCGCAAACCAGATGGTAGATGAAGCCTATGTGGATGAGGTGCTGGAGCCGTATGCTGAGGGTGATATCCTGGTTCTGCAGAATGAGATTTCATGTTTGCAGTATACGATTGACCGGGCTGCGGAAAAGGGAATGCGTATCATCCTCAATCCGTCCCCATGTTCACCGGAATTACGGAAATGTGATCTGACGAAGGTTTCCATGTTCTTTGTCAATGAAATTGAAGGACAGGGGCTGACCGGATGTGTACAGCCGGGTGATATCCTGCTGCAGCTGGAACAGATGTATCCGGATTCCGAGTTTATCTTTACACTGGGCAGCCAGGGTGCATTTTATAAGAAGGGGGATACACAGACCTATTATCCGGCAATCGATGTCCCAGTTGAGGACTCCACCGCTGCAGGAGACGTGTTTGAAGGCTATTTCCTTGCGGCTTATTTCCAGGGAAAATCCCCGGTTGAAGCGCTGAAATATGGCAGCTATGCTTCTGCATTGTCTGTTACCAAGCGCGGCGCAGCATATTTCTCTGCACCGACAATGGATAAGGTCGAGCAATATCTTGCCGATCCAAAGCACCGGCCGGATTTTACAGCGGCACCGCCGGTTCTGGAAGATGCATAATTGCAATGGAAAAGCTGCAAAAGATTTGAAGAATAGCAAACCAACCTTGCAGGATGCAGCTTGATATGGTATACTAATATGTAAAGCAAGTGCAGCAGGAGCTGCATATTAGTTAGGGAGAATAATTGGAAATGAAGCAGTTGACGGAGCGCATGATGCTGCTCACGAAAAATGTAACGGAACAGGCTCGTTTTTGCGGGCTTGCAGAGTAAGGGGGAGCTAATATGGAAACTACTGACATTTTGGTTGTCGGTACCGGTGCTGCCGGATTGTTTAATGCATTACAGCTGCCCGAAAATTATAACATTCTTGTCATCACCAAGGAAGAAGTAGATAAGGCAGATTCTTTCCTTGCGCAGGGCGGCATGTGCATGTTGCTGAACGATGATGATTACGACAGTTATTTTGAAGATACCATGAAGGCTGGGCATTATGAAAATAATAAACAGTCTGTGGATATTATGATTTGTTCCTCGCAGAAGATTGCACAGGAGCTTGTGGATTATGGTGTGGATTTCCAGCGCGATGCAGAAGGAAATTTTGAATTTACCCGTGAAGGCGCACATTCGGAAAACCGCATTCTGTTCCATGAAGACCTGACTGGACAGGAAATCACCAGCAAGCTGCTGGCACGTGCGCAGGAACGCAAAAATATTACCATCCTAGAGCACACCACGCTGGTGGATATCCTGTGCGATGACAACAATACGTGTTACGGCGGAGTAGTGCGTGATGCGGATGGCAACTTGCGGGCGATCCATGCCCGTGCGGTTGTATTGGCAACCGGCGGTTTAGGGGGACTGTTCCACTTCTCTACCAATTTCCGGCATATTACGGGTGATGCACTTGCAATTGCCATGCGCCATAATATTGAGATAGAGCATATCAATTATATCCAGATCCACCCGACTACGCTGTACACGACCAAGCCGGGACGCAGCTTCCTGATTTCGGAATCTGTGCGTGGCGAGGGCGCATATCTGTACAATAAAGCAGGCGAACGATTTGTCAATGAGCTGCTGCCGCGCGATGTGGTATCACAGGAAATTTGCAAGCAGATGAAGATTGACGGGCGTCCGTATGTAGAGCTTTCTATCGCACATCTGGATGCAGATTTTATTAGAAACCGTTTTCCGAATATTTACAAACAGTGCCTCGAGGAAGGCTACGATATGACCAAGGAGCCGATTCCGGTAACGCCGGGACAGCATTATTTTATGGGCGGCATTAAGGTCAATTCTGACAGCCAGACCTCCATGAACAGGTTGTATGCCGCAGGTGAAACCAGCTGTAATGGCGTACACGGCAGAAACCGTCTGGCAAGTAATTCTCTGCTGGAAAGCCTTGTATTTGCAGAGCGTGCGGCAAATCACATTGCAGAAACGATTTCTGTAGATGAGCCGATGCCGGAGAACGAAATTACGTTTGATGCTGCTGATTATGCAGATATTGATGCAAAAAATCGCGCAGCTATTTTGGAAGAGATTAAGCGAAAGGATGAAGAATTTTATGAGCAGTGGCTCCACTATGATTCTTAATATGGACCCGTCTATTATCAACGCACTGCGTGAGGACGTTACCAGCGAGGATGTCAGCACCAATGCCATTATGCGCGAACCACAGCAGGGCAAGGCTGAATTGATCTGCAAGCAGGATGGCGTTATCTGCGGACTGGATGTATTTGCAAGAGTATTTGAGATTCTGGAAAAGGAATCCCATTTTGAAACCGAGTATAAAGATGGCGATGAAGTGAAGAAGGGTGATCTGATCGGTGTTATTTATGCTGATATCCGTACCCTGCTGACCGGTGAACGCACTGCGCTGAACTATCTGCAGCGTATGAGCGGCATCGCTACGAATGCCAATAAGATGGTAAAGATTCTGGAAGGTAAGCATACGACGCTGCTGGATACCCGTAAAACGACACCGGGGCTGCGTATTTTTGAAAAATATGCAGTACGCTGCGGCGGCGCTACCAACCATCGTTATAACCTGTCTGACTGCGTTATGATGAAGGACAACCATATCTGTGCTGCCGGGTCGATTACGAAGGCTGTACAGATGGCACGTGATTATGTTTCTTTTGTCACCCAGATTGAGGTTGAATGCGAGACTCTGGAGCAGGTAGCAGAAGCGGCAGAATGCGGTGCTGATGTTATCATGCTGGATAACATGGATAATGAGACCATGCGCAAGGCGGTAAAGATCATTGACGGACGTGCCAAGACGGAATGCTCCGGCAACGTTACGGCAGAACGTCTGCTGGAGATTGCAGATATCGGCGTTGATTTTGTTTCCTCCGGTGCACTGACTTATGCCTCCCCGGCAATGGATATCTCCTTGAAGAATCTGACTGTAATCTGATTTTTATTTGACAAAAAGAGCACCTGTTTCACAGTGATGAAGTGAAGCAGGTGCTTTTCTCATGTTTATTCAAAATGGAGGGTGATGGCAAAGCCGCTGTCGCAGGGAACTTTGCAGTAATCTTCACTTGCGGTGATTGCTTTTGTCCGGCTTCCGAGGATAACCCAAAGAGGGGCTTTTTTGTCGCTGCCAAAAGACGCTTTTGTGTCGGAAAGCTCATATTGCGAAACCGATTCACATGCGTTCAGCGCATCCAGCCGTTTTTTCGGGATAGAGGATGTAATATGTACCACACGGTCATACTCGGATTCATAGCAGAGATATATATCCACTGCTGTCAGAACCCGGCGGATAATCAGACGGTATTTGCCGGTTTCCAGTTCTGTAAAATCTGCAATCGGACGTGGCTTTGCCCATCTTCCATCGATACAGGATTGCAGAGAAATAACGGCATGTTCTGTATATTCCCTGACTTTAAAATCAAAGAATTTTGTATCTGCGGAGAAAATCTGTAAGATAGAAGAAGCTTCCTTTTTGGAAACTCTGCTTTTTCCGATACGGATTTTTTTCCGTTTGTGTGCATAAACAAAAATGCCGATCAAAACAGTAATGACAGCGATTGCGAGGGCAATATCTATGGGCTGCATGGCTGTACCTCCTGCAATAGATTTTGGTATTGACAGTATAACATGAATCCGGAGAAAAAGTAACGCCTGCTGGAAAGCAGGCGTTGTCTTATGAAAATGTAATGGCAATCACAAAACCGGTATCACAGTCAGAATCGTTGTAATTGAGACTCTGCGCAGAAATTTCTTCCGTGTTGGAACCATAGGTGCACCAGAGTGGGATTTCCTCTCCGGCGGCAATCGGCTTCTCGGAGCCAAAGCCCACGGTGCTTGAGACTAAACTTGCATGGAAGGTATCCAAATGTTCCTGTTCGATAAAATATTGGTTGGAAAAGGAGTAGCCATCCTCTGAAATCATGGCATCGATGCGGTCATCGATCCAGCGCAGAACCAGATGCTTGCTGCCCGGTTGTATATCAGACAGCTCTGTAATGGTTTCCGGTTCCTGCCATATACCATTTTCGCAGTAGCGTACAGTCAGAGCGGCGTGGGTGATGGACTCGTCCGTGGTAAAATCAAAAAATTTGGTATCATTATCAATGAGAGCAATAACGGCTTGTGCTTCCTTGGAAAATTCACTGAGTTTGATGGATGGGCTAGTCTGTTTTATGCTGCAGCCGCAGATCGTCAGCAGCATACATGCTGATAAAACCGCGCAAAACAGTTTTTTTCTCCATTTCATGGTGATCATTCCCTTCCAGTTTTGTTATTGTTAGTATAACATCTGAGGGAACAAGTTGCTACTACAGAACAGTAACAATATACGGTGAGGGCAGTTTATTTTGTGTTCTTCGAAAACAGCTCTTTGACACCAAGAACCAGCAGCAGAATGCCAAACAATCTTCTGAGCCAGTCCATAGGAATGGCTCCGGCTGCAAAGGAAGCCAGCGGAGACGTAATACACCCGGCAATGGCGCACCATAAAGCGGCCTTTTTTTCCACCAGATGATGCCGGAAATGCGAAATCAATGCAGCAGGTGCACAGCACAGAAAATAAACCAGATTGATACCGGCGGCTGTATATTGTGCAACATTTTCTATCATAGTCAGCCACAGGATGAGCAGGGAACCGCCGCCAATACCAAAGCCGGACAGAATACCGGTTACAGCGCCGACAATAAAACCCATCATAACAGCAGCACCGCCCGGATGCCTCCCCAGAGAAGCAGCAATGCAAATGCTTTGCGTAACAGGGGAACAGAAACTTTAGAGAAGAATAATCCAGACAATAATCCGCCGATGGCGCCACCGAGCAGATACGGCATAGCAGAGGAAAGCTGGATGCCGCCTTTCCAGAAATATATGATCGCGCTGACAGCGGATAATGGGAAAATGACAGCAACAGAGGTTGCAAACGCGTTTTTTTGCTTCATACCCAGCCAGCCAGTGAACAGTGGGACAAGAAATAAACCTCCGCCAGAGCCAAAAAAGCCGTTTGCGGCCCCGGCACAGGCTCCAATCACAAGGTATTTTGTACGGTCTTTCACGATAAAACCCCCTTTGGCATCAAAAAAGCACGCCATAAACGGCGTGCTTTTATCGTAAACAGAAAAGAGAGGTTTTATACAGAGGGATATACGGAGAGGAGGGATTAGCCTGCCCACTCGCAGGACATGATGCGGGACTTGCCGCGGACGACATCGCCGCAGTTTACACTAACATCGTTAACCGGCACGTTGGTAACGATGCAGGAAACATCAACAAAACCGCCGTGTGCGCGGATATCCTCTACATTGCAGGTGAACAGCGGGGAACCAGCTTTTACTGCTTCGCCGACCCGAACACACAGATTGAAATCGAGGTTATCTGCTTCGGTATTAGCGCCCAGCATAATTTCGAGATTATGCGTCGTATCGAAGAGTGTTACAGCGTGACCGCTATTGGAAATACGGTTGATGTAACCATCACATGGAGCAACAACAGTACCTTCGGTCGGAAGGATGGAAACGCCTTCGCCAAGAACCTTGGTGCCCAGCATATCTGTGTGCAGAGCGTCAATCGGAATGCATTTGCCGGTAACCGGAGCTGTGAAATTATAAATAGCAGTAGTCATAAAAATCTTCTCCTTTAGAAGATGATAGTGTAAGTAATAAAGATACGGAAATAGGGTTCCATACACCTCTTCGGTGCAAGAAAGAGTTTCTCATAATTTACCTATCAATGCAATAGGCAGATTTCACAAGGAAAAAGAAATTATGCGAAGTGCACATGTATAGATTGAAATACTTGGATAGTTGTTACAAAAAGGTGGCAGAAACATGATCAAATTTGACAAAAAATGTGTGGTGTAATTGTGCGAAAAAGCAAAAAGAAACCCTTTCCGCATCGGAACACAGAAAGGGCCTCAAGTACATGTTTAATTGGGGGAAGTCAGCATACTGCCGATTCCGCTGTCAATTAGGGAATCAAGAGATTTCTCTAGCTGGATCGCACTGTCCGGAAGGGAGATCACACCGCTGTCCTCCAAAGCCTGGATACCATATTTCAGCTGGTCAAAGGCATCAATTGCATCCGGAAGCATATCAATCAAACTGCCCTTGACGGTATCTGCATTTGCGGTATTATCCTCAAGCAGCTCCGTGAGGACATCCGCCATGGCATGATAGGATTTTGCAGCGGAAGCGAAATGTCTTTGTGCATCTGCAGCTTCCTCCGGCGCTTCCACAGAGGCAAGCGTATCAATCGGTGCGCCCATCGCTTCGATTGCGCTGAGCATAATTTCACGGTTGGATACGCCTTGCGCACTTTGCTGTGCCATATCATCCAGCAGGCTGGTTTCTACATCATATAAATCATCAAATGCATCACGGAGGTCGTCGGAATACGCGTCCAAACGCTGCTGGCGCTGTAGTTCTGTCTGATGCTCCTGCCATTTGCTGATACCTGCCATCGCACAGATGCCAATGACGGCAACACAGACAAAGCAGAGGAAGATGACAACGGCGGTCTTCTTTTTCATTACTTTGTCTCCAGCCCGCCGGTTGCCTGTGCAGTCAGGTATGCTGTAATAAAGCCATCGATATCGCCGTCCATAACAGCCTCAATGTTGCTGTTTTCAAATCCGGTACGGGTGTCCTTTGCCAGCGTATATGGCATGAAGACGTAAGAACGGATCTGGCTGCCCCATTCAATCTTCTTCTGGTCGCCCTTGATATCGGAAATCTTATCCAGATGTTCCCGTTCCTTGATTTCAACCAGCTTTGCACGCAGCATCTTCATACAGTTGTCACGGTTCTGGAACTGGCTTCGCTCGGTCTGGCAGCTTACAACAATACCAGTCGGCTTATGGGTCAGGCGAACTGCCGAAGAAGTCTTGTTGATATGCTGGCCGCCTGCACCGGAGGAACGGAATACCTGCATGTCAACGTCCTCCGGACGGATTTCCACTTCGGTATCGTCATCAATTTCCGGCATAACCTCCACTGCTGAAAAGGAGGTATGGCGGCGTCCAGAGGAATCAAACGGAGAAATACGGACCAGACGGTGTACACCAGATTCGCTCTTCAGGAAGCCGTAAGCATTTTCGCCTTCTATCAGGATAGAGGCGGATTTCAGACCGGCATCATCGCCCTCCAGGTAATCCATGATTTTGTAGGTAAAGCCATGACGTTCTGTCCAGCGGGTATACATGCGGTACAGCATTTCGCACCAGTCCTGCGCTTCTGTTCCGCCCGCACCGGCATGAAAGGACAGGATCGCGTTGTTGGTATCGTATTCACCCAGCAGCAGGGTAGCAAGCTTGCGGCGTTCCAAATCATCGTTCAGGGCCTCAAAGCCTTCCTTCAGCTCATCCAGCATGGAGTCATCCTCCATTTCCAGAGCCAGATCGCACAGCGTCAGCAGGTCCTCCTGCTGGGCGCACAGATTCTGATAGCCTTCGATCTTGTCCTTCAGCGCCTTGGTGCGCTGCAGGATTTTCTGAGATTTTTCCATGTCATCCCAGAAACCCGGCTCGCTGGCGCGGTTTTCCAGTTCTTCCACTTCTTCCGCAGAATGCTCCAGATCATATGCCTGACCGAGCTCTTCTATCGCAGGCTGAAGGCTGTTCAGCTTCTGCTTGTATTCTTCAAATTCAATGAGTGCCAAGATTCAACTCTCCTATACAACAGATTTCATGTGTTCTTAACATAATATTATAGTAAAAGGGACTGGGGAAGTAAAGTTTTTTTTGCATTTACCGGTAAAATACCATGAATTCACAAAAAAATAGTTTTTATTGAAATTGATTTGTGCTATAATGCAAGATGAATGACCAGATATCGTATGCATAAGCACGCGAATGAGGGATTTCCTGTGGTCAAATGTTAGAGCGTGTCTGAAAAGCCGAAAGTTTTGGCTTTTCAAATAGAACGCCTGGAGAGGAACTTTTTTGATGGGTTTTTTAGAGAAAATTTTTGGTACACATAGTGACCATGAACTCAAGCGTATCCGTCCGATTGCGGACAAGGTGGAGGCGCTTGAGGAGGAATACAAAAAGCTGACAGACGCACAGCTGCGGGCAAAAACAGATGAATTCAGAAAACGCTACCAGGAGGGCGAAACGCTGGACGGCCTGTTGCCGGAAGCATTTGCCACCATGCGTGAAGCAGCATGGCGTGTTCTGGGTATGCGCCATTACCGTGTGCAGATTATCGGCGGTATCGTCCTGCATCAGGGCCGTATCGCGGAGATGAAGACCGGTGAAGGCAAGACGCTCGTGGCAACGCTGCCAGCTTATCTGAATGCCATTGCCGGAAAGGGCGTACACATTGTAACCGTAAATGACTATCTGGCAAAGCGAGACAGTGAATGGATGGGCAAGGTTTACCGTTTCCTCGGTATGACAGTCGGCCTGGTCATCCATGATGTTCCGCCGGACCAGCGCAAGGAAATGTATCTGGCAGATATTACTTATGGCACAAACAATGAGTTTGGTTTTGATTATCTGCGCGATAACATGGCAATCTATAAGCAGAATATGGTACAGCGCGGACATGCTTTTGCCATCGTGGACGAGGTTGACTCCATCCTCATTGATGAAGCACGTACCCCGCTGATTATTTCCGGACGCGGTGATAAATCCACAGACCTGTATCAGCATGCGGAGAATTTTGTCAGCCGCCTGAAATGCTACCGCATCAAGGAAACCGATGACAAGCTGGATCTGGAAGAGGAGGGCGAACGCCTTCGTCTGGAGGAAGAAGAGCGCAGGGCAAATCCGGAAAAGGCGAAGCCGCTGACCGACGAGGACCGTCAGATTCTCGCACAGCTGAATGCAGATTATGTTGTTGACGAGAAGGCAAAGACTGCGGTTTTATCTGTTGGAGGACAGAAAAAGGCAGAGCAGTATTTCAATATTGCAAATCTGGCTGATCCGGAAAATGCAACGCTGGCGCACCATATCAATCAGGCGCTGCGTGCACACGGCATTATGAAGCGCGATGTAGACTATGTCATCCGGGACAACGAAATCATTATTGTAGATGAAAATACCGGACGTCTGATGTTCGGACGCCGTTATAATGAAGGCCTGCATCAGGCAATTGAAGCCAAGGAACATGTACAGGTACAGCGTGAAAGCAAGACGCTGGCTACCATTACCTTCCAGAATTACTTCCGTATGTATGGCAAGCTTTCCGGTATGACTGGTACCGCATTGACAGAGGAAGATGAATTCCGGGAAATTTATAAGCTGGATGTCATCGAAATCCCGACCAACAAGCCGATTGCACGTAAAGATAATGTGGATGCCGTTTACCGTTCTGAAGCAGGTAAATTCCGTGCCGTTATCAGTAAGGTTAAGGAATGCAATGCAAAGGGGCAGCCGATTCTGGTCGGTACGGTTTCCATTGAAAAGAGTGAAGTGCTGTCCAAGCTGTTGAAGAGGGAGGGCATTTCCCACAATGTATTGAACGCAAAGTTCCATGAGCAGGAAGCAGAAATTGTTGCGCAGGCAGGCCGCCTGGGTGCGGTTACGATTGCAACCAACATGGCAGGCCGTGGTACTGATATCGTCCTGGGCGGCAATGCGGAAAATATGGCAGTTGCAGCTCTGCGCAAAGCGGGCTTTGAAGAAGGCATCATTGCGGAAGCAACCGGCTATGCGGAAACCGACAATGCGGAGATCCTGCAGGCAAGGGAGGAATTCCAGCGCCACTATAAAGAATTTAAGAAGCAGACGGATGCGGAAGGCGAGCGCGTGCGCGAAGCAGGCGGCCTGTACATTCTGGGTACGGAACGCCATGAATCCAGACGTATTGACAATCAGCTGCGCGGCCGTTCCGGCCGTCAGGGCGATCCGGGTGAATCCAGCTTCTATATTTCCATGGAGGATGACCTGATGCGCCTGTTTGGTTCCGAGCGTGTCATGGGTATGCTGGACAAGATGGGCATGGATGATGATACCCCGATTGACCAGAAGATGCTGTCCGGTGCGATTGAAAGCGCACAGAAGAAGGTGGAATCCCGCAACTTCCAGATTCGTAAGAATGTCCTGCAGTATGACGATGTGCTGAATACCCAGCGTGAGGTTATCTATAAGCAGCGTCAGGATGTACTGGACGGACAGGATCTGCATGAATCCATCCTGAGTATGGTTGACAGTGTAGTAGAAACGACCGTACGCGGCGTGCTGGGCGAAAAGCCATACGTGGAGCAGGAGGATATTGAGGCCATCAAACGCCACTTCCTCGGACTGTTCCTGACACCGGAGGATTTGCAGTTTACCAATGAAGAACTCAATGACCTGGTACCGGATGCATTGGTAAATGAAATCTGTGACCAGGCGCATGAAGTTTATGCTGCCAAGGAAGCGGAAATTTCACCGAATATCATGCGAGAGCTGGAACGTGTGATCCTGCTGCGCAATGTAGACGAAAAGTGGATGGATCATATTGATGCCATGACGGAGCTGCGAAACGGTGTTCGCCTGCGTGCGTATGCACAGCATGATCCGGTTGTAGAATACAAACGGGAAGGCTCTGATATGTACGATCAGATGATTGCGATGATCCGTGAGGATACGGTCCGCATGATGTATACCGCACGTGTGCGTGTGAAGGAACAGCCAAAGCGTGAGAAGGTTGCCGAAGAAACCGGAACCTCTGGCGATGAAACCGTAAAGAAAACACCGCAGAAGGCAGTGAAGAAGCCGGGGCGCAATGATCCATGCCCGTGCGGCAGCGGCAAGAAGTACAAAAAGTGCTGCGGACGCAATGAATAAAAGGTAAGGCGCGGATCTGTCATGAAAAATAAGATGTATCTGATATGGATTCTTCTGGCGGGCCTATGCGGAACCGTACTGCGCGGCACGAGCCTGCTGTATGGTTATGAAGCTGAAACAGGACTGCCGGTGAAGGAATATTTTCCTGCTACGGCGCTGGCGGTATTGACTGCTGTGGTCGTCGTAGCAGCCGTGCTGCTCGGCAGGCATAACAATAAAAAACGCAGAGGCTGGAGCTTTGAGGAGATGTTCGGCGGTATGCCGGCATTTTTCCGCGGTATCTGTATGCTCTGCGGGCTTGGAACCGCCTGCATCTGCGGGCTGGGTGTATACCGTCTGCCGGATCAGATTGTGGAACAGACAACCACGTATGGAGATCAGGTTATTCTGCCGGGAATGCTGATCGTTGCTGCGACGATGATTATGTGGGTGCTGGGCATCCTGTCAGGATTGGGTATGTTTGTGCTTGCCGTGAGACAAAGAAAAGGAAAACAGGCAACCAAATGGACCGGTCTGTGTGCAACCATTCCGATTTTCTGGTGCTGTCTGGATCTGATTATGGTTTACCATGAGAACAGCGGTAACCCGGTGTTGTCGGATTACAGCTATATGCTGTTGATGATTATTGCGATTATGACGGCGTTTTACAGCATAGGAAGCTTCCTGTATTCTGCCAAAAGCGCTGCCGGACGCTGGTTTGCCGCGGCAGGCATTGCAGTATATCTGGCGTTTGTCAATGCAGGCGGCGCAATTATGTGGATGCTGCGGTCGAATACGGATCTGACAATGGCAAAATGGCTGGGAACAGGCAATGCACTGCGGATGGGTACAGCGATTCTGATTGGCATTTATCTGCTTGTACAGTTTGCCAACACCCTGTGGAAAAAAGAACTGCTAAAACGACCCGGGCAGCCGGCAACAAAAGAATAAGGCAAAAAAATGACCCTCCCCGTGTAAAACCGTGGAGGGTTTCCTGCTTTTCAAGATTTATTCCGGCAGACCGAGATAGTTTGTTGGAAACAGATGCTGTGATAGTGGTTTACCGGTGTGGACAGCATCATAGCAGACGTCCATCAGTTGTGCTGCCGGAAGCTGGGCCTGGTTCAGAATCTGGAAATAATCCGTATACCGGCGCATGTGTGGTGTGGCGGCATCAATCCATGGCTGATGGCTCATGTTTGTGCAATCGGTGTCCAGCGGGTCGATCGGGCGGATGAGGCTGGAAACAAAGCCGGAAGCATGGACCTGCCGTTCCATCCAGCTGATGGCGGAATGTCTGTGCCCGCTGCGGTCATGCAGCAGATGCTGAATACGGAGCATGGAGCGCATGGATGTTTTGATGGTATTCGGCGGGACACGGGTTCCATAAACTGCCCAGATGGCATTGGAAAGCATGGCGCCCATGGCGTTTGCGGTTTTGCTGTCCATAGACAACAGCATATAGGACCGGAAATCCGCCGGATTGCCGGAATGGGCAGCTGCAATCAGGGCGCGGTCCAGCTCAGATTCGCACAGATTGTGCTGTGCATCATGGGAAAGCTGCGGATACAGGGGATCGATGCGGTAATTGGAGATATATGTGACAAAGGGGTGGGCCATGCGGTCAAGGACGTAATGGCAGCAATAACCCAGCAGATATGCCGTAGCCTCCGGTGTATTGACGCGGGAGCATTCGGAAACCATTTCAGAAAACATACGGAAAACCCGCTGCGCATGAAGACGGTGTCCGGTACGGGAGATGTTATTTTCCATGAATGGCTGATGATAAAAGAGAATATCCGGCCCCTGTGCGCCCCAGCGGAAGGCCAGCGGTGCGGCAGCGGCAGCGTTTGCCAGATAGGGCTGCGCCTGCTTCAGCGCAGATTGGGCAAACAGATGATGAGAGACAAGCGCAGGCATAATGTGCGATACCTCCGAAAAAAATTATATCCGGGATAGACCGGATGTAGTTGTTACTGTTTTGTCATTATTATAGAATGGTTTTCACAAAAAGTACACAATCACGACTTCCAAAAATCGACGTGAAAAAGCGTCCCAATTCCGTTACACTGACCACACCGCAGTGCTTGCAAGCGGCGCGGAAGAGGTGTATACTATAAAAGTATGTAAAAAAAGCGCGGGAGGCAGGCTGTCTCCCAGATGTATAGATTAAAGGAGAGAATCGCATGAAACTTGGTATTGTCGGACTGCCGAATGTCGGCAAGAGCACACTGTTCAATGCCATCACAAATGCCGGTGCAGAATCGGCAAACTATCCGTTTTGTACCATTGACCCGAATGTCGGCATGGTAAGCGTGCCGGACGAACGTCTGGATAAGCTGACAGAAATGTATAACCCGCCGAAGACAATTCCGGCTGTTGTAGAGTTTGTTGACATTGCCGGACTGGTTCGCGGCGCATCCAAGGGCGAAGGCCTTGGCAACAAATTCCTGTCTCATATCCGTGAAGTAGATGCAATTGTACACGTTGTACGCTGCTTTGACAACCCGAACATTGTCCATGTAGAGGGCAGTATCGACCCGCAGCGTGATATAGAAACCATCAATCTGGAGCTGATCCTGTCCGATATGGAGCTGCTGGAGCGCCGCATTGACCGTTCCAAAAAGCTGGCAAAGGGCGATAAGAAATATAATGAGGAAATCGCAGTGTTTGAGCGTCTGCATGCTCATCTGGAAGAGGGCAAGACTGCGCGTACCTTCCCGGAGTTTGAAGAGCAGAAGGAGCTGATCAGCACGGTTGATCTGCTGTCCTCCAAGCCGGTGATTTATGCGGCCAATGTGGATGAAAACGGCTTTACCGGCGATGAAACCGAGAATGAACGCCTGGAAGCGGTCTGCCGGATTGCAGAAGACGAAGGCTCCATGGTGCTGCCGATCTGCGCACAGATGGAGCAGGATATTGCCAGCCTTGAGGATGATGAAAAGGAACTGTTCCTTTCCGAGCTGGGGCTGGAGGAGTCCGGCCTGGATCGCCTGATCCGCGTGTGCTATGACCTGCTCGGCCTGATGAGCTTCCTGACGGCGGGACCGAAGGAGGTCCGTGCATGGACCATTGAAAAGGGTACCAAGGCACCGCAGGCTGCAGGCAAGATTCATACTGATTTTGAGCGGGGCTTTATCCGCGCCGAAGTCGTATCCTATGATGACCTGATGGCGTGCGGCAGCATGGTGGCAGCAAAGGAAAAGGGCCTCGTACGCTCAGAAGGCAAGGAATATGTCATGCGCGACGGTGATATTGTCGTATTCCGCTTCAATGTATAAAAGCGAAACAATGTATTTTTTGCATTATTACGGAAAATGATATCAAATAGACACAGAATTGTTTCGATTTTGTAATTGTATTTTTCCTCGCAATGCACTATGATATTCATATCGATCTGCTGTATTTGGAATATGCGGGCAGATACAGTATTTTTAGCATTGTTTTACAGGAAAAAGCAGGAGGACATTTACTGCATGAAAGATAACAACCAGCCCGGCATCACACCGGAGGAAAACGGCGCAGAGGAAACCACCAAGGGCTTTCCAGTCGTGACAGAAGAAGATGAGGCAAATGCTGCTGCCTTTGAAATGAAAAAGAAAGCAAAGGATGGCACATGGGTTGCAGCTGCACCGGTAAGCATCAGCGGCAAAAATCTGGAAGCTGCCAAGGTGGAGGACACTGTGGGCGAGACCAGCGAGCTTACGCCGGAAATGCGGAAAGAAGAGCCGGAGGATGGCGAAACCGAAGAGCTGGAACCGGAAAGCTCTGGCGCGGCGCCGACCGAAGAATTGCGGCAGAGAGCAACGGTATTTGAAAATACGGATGACGATGAAGCTGATGATGACGAGGAAGATGCCGTACCAGTGAAGAAGCGCGGTATGGGCAAGCGTATTGCAGCTGTCGTTGCCGGCGTAGCTGTGGTAGCCGTGGTTGCTTTTAGCGCTTACGTCTATACATACGGCAAGATTTTTCCGGGTGTAAAGGTGGCAGGCGAATATAAGCTCAGCGGCATGACCCAGTCGGAAGCACAGGCATATATTGCCGGAGAGGTGCAGGACAATGTGTTTGATAAGAGCATCACTCTGACCGGCAAGGATGTAGTCAATGATGAAGAAAAAACGTATGAAATCAAGCTGTCTGATGTCGCAGAAGCGGTAGACAGTGAAGCTTCTGCAGAGCAGGCATATAAGATGGGCCGTGAAGGCGGCTATTTCCAGCGTGTCAGCACAGTTCTGGGCTGCATCTTCAGTGGACGTGACATTTCTTTGAATGCTACGCTGAAGGATGGCGCTGTGGAAAATGAAGTTTCGGAAATTACAGAGGATCTTACCTACGACCCAACGCAGCCGAGCTGGGAAGTAGATAAGGAAAACAAGGAGCTGAACATTGATACCGGCAAGCAGGGCGTTGGTTTTGATGCTGACCAGGTAATCAGCGATATGACCGCACAGGCGCAGAATGTTGTTCTGGATGCATATACCATCGAGACCTATGCGATTGACCAGGATAAGCCGGATGCGGCTGCAATTGCAGAAGACGTCAATACCGAACCGCAGAACGCAACTGTGGATAAAGAGGACGGCAAAACCGTTATTGAGGCAGTAGATGGTATTGAGGTTGCAGAGAGCGATATTGCAGCTGCATTGGGAGATGCGAGTGAGCAGAGCTACAGTATCCCGATCGAACTGACCGAAGCTACCATCAAGAAAGCCGATCTGGAAAAGGTTCTGTTCCAGGATACCCTGGCTTCTTCAACCACGTATTATAATAGCGGGCTGTCCGGACGAACCACCAATGTACGGCTGGCGGCAAATGCTGTGGATGAAACCATCCTCAATCCGGGGGAAGAATTCTCCTATAATGATACTGTTGGTGAGCGTACCGCAGCGCGCGGCTATCGTGCCGCAACCATCTTCTCCGATGGTGAGGAGGTCAGCGGCCTTGGCGGCGGTGTATGTCAGGTATCCTCTACTATTTATATGGCAATTCTGCGTGCAGATCTGGAAGTGACAGAACGTTACTGCCATCAGTTCCAGGTTTCCTATACACCGGTATCGCAGGATGCAGCCGTGTACTGGGGCAGCAAGGACTTTAAATTTGTAAACAATACCGATTATCCGGTTAAGATTGTGACAAGCGTAGGCGGCGGTTCTCTGACCGTTTCCGTTATCGGCACCAAGACGGAGGATAAGGAAATTTCCTTCTCCAGCAAGACCTACTACAGCGGCAACTACAAATATGCAACTCTGTATAAGTCTGTAACAAAGAATGGTGAAACCACAACCACCAAGGAAAACAGCAGCGCTTATCTGCTGAGCTGATCAAAAAAGAACAATAAAAATCTGACGGCAGTGGCCGCACACAGGAGGAAGTAATGGGCAACAGGAGACAACAGCATGCGCTCAATGTTTTTGGCAGCAAAATAGCAGCCAAACAGGACTTGCTGGATATGCTGTGGCCCACCCTGGGTGCGACCCTGCTTTTTTGTGTGCCGTATTTCCTGCTTTCTGAAGCACTGGGGCTTGCCTGCTATGGCAGCGGGACAGAAATTCGGAAAGATTTGACCAATGAACAGGTTCTGTCCTATCTGCTTACCTTTGAGGTGGCCAATCTGCTGATTGTCCAGCCATTGTATTTTGGACTGACCCAGTTTTATGCGATACGGCGTGCGGGAGGACATCCGCGCATCAGTATGGTCACGATGTGCCTGGAATCGCCAAAGATGTACTGGAAATCTGTCCGCATGGCATTGATTATCTTACTGTTTGCTGTATTGTGGGCGATCCCGGCAGCGATGGTCTGCCTGGCAGGTTATATGGCATACCTATATATTCTTCCGACAAGCATTGGCTGGTTCCTGTTCCTTGAGCTGGCAATTCTTACGGGAGCTGTATATGCTGCTATTCTTCTGCAGTACCATTGCGGCTATGCACTGCTCGCAGAACAGCCGAAAATGGGCTGTTGGAAGGCTGTGCGCACAGCAGTTAAGAAGTTCAAGGGGCACACGAAAGAGGTGTTCAGCCTATTGGTGAGCTTCTGTTTCTGGATTGGGATTACGATTCTGCTGAATGGAGTTCCGATGATTGCTGTATGTCCGTATCTGCTTTTGGCGCTGTACCATTTGTTCGACCGGATACGTGGCGTACAAATTAAGCTGGCGGAGCCGGAAATAAAGTGAAAACGCGGGCACAGCATGGAAAATTCTGCTGTGCTCCTTGCTTTTTTTCTACAAAACCGGGAAATTTTTCAAAATAACTTGATGTTTAGCCCTGTTTTGGTATATGATTAATAGAAGTTCAAGATAAAGGAGAGATCTCAATGGAGAAGAAACCATTTTATATAACAACCCCGATCTATTATCCATCTGCAAACCTGCATATCGGACATTGCTATTGTACCGTAGCTACGGACACCATGGCACGTTTCAAGCGCCTGCAGGGACATGAGGTTATGTTCCTGACCGGTACGGACGAGCATGGGCAGAAGATTGAGGACAAAGCGAAGGAAGCAGGCGTTACACCGAAGGAATTTGTTGATAAGATTGTCAGCGGTGTCAAGGATCTGTGGAAGCTGATGAATATCTCCAATGACAGATTTATCCGTACCACGGACGATTATCATGTAGAAGCCGTTCAGAAGATTTTCGAGCGCCTGAAAAATCAGGGCGATATCTATAAGTCCGTATACAAGGGCAAATACTGCAAGCCGTGTGAATCCTTCTGGACAGATGCACAGCTGGTTGACGGAAAATGTCCGGACTGCGGGCGTGAGGTTACCGATGCAGAGGAAGAAGCATATTTCTTCCGCCTTACCAAATATGCTGACCGCATCATTAAGCTGTATGAAGAGCATCCGGACTGGCTGGAGCCGACCTCCCGCGCACATGAGATGCTGAACAACTTTATCAAGCCGGGCCTGGAGGATACCTGCGTATCCCGTACCACCTTTACCTGGGGCATTCCGGTAACTTCCGATCCGAAGCATGTTGTATATGTATGGATTGATGCATTGACCAACTATATTACTGCGCTGGGGTATGAGAATGATCGGTACAATGATTTTGAAAAGTTCTGGCCTGCAGATGTTCATTTCATCGGCAAGGAAATTGTGCGGTTCCATTCCATCCTGTGGCCGGCAATGCTGATGGCACTGGACCTTCCGTTGCCGGATAAGGTATATGGACATGGCTGGCTGCTGCTGGATGGCGGCAAGATGTCCAAATCCAAGGGCAACGTTGTCGATCCGGTATTCCTGTGCGAGCGTTATGGCGTAGATACCCTACGTTATTTCCTGATGCGTGAATTCCCGTTCGGCTCTGATGGTGCATTTTCCAATGAAGCGTTGATTAACCGCATCAATGCTGATCTGGCAAATGATCTGGGTAATCTGGTATCTCGTACCGTTTCCATGGTTGAGAAGTATTTTGATGGTACCCTGCCGGCTGAGCAGACTGCGGACCCGATTGATGATGAGCTGGTTGCAATGGCGTCCGGCCTGCGTGACCGTTATGAGGCAATTATGGAAGCCTATGCCTTCCAGGATGGCCTGATTGAAATTTTCAAAGTCATTTCCCGCGCAAACAAATACATTGATGAGACTGCTCCCTGGGTACTGGCCAAGGATGAGGCAAACAAGCCGCGTCTGGCACGTGTGATGTATAACCTGCTGGAAACCATCCGCATCTGCGGCGTATTGCTCACGCCGTTCATGCCGGATTCTACGGAGAAGATCCGTGTTCAGATCGGTGCTGCAGAAGAGATGTATAACTGGGATACTGCTGGCGTATTCGGCACCCTGCCTGCTGATGTTACGGTATGCAAGGGTCCGGCACTGTTCCCGCGTATTGATATGAAAAAGGAAATTGCATTCCTGGAAGACCGCATGGCAAAGCAGATCAAGGAAGCAGAAAAGGCTGCCAAGAAGGCAGAAAAAGCAGCGAAAAAGGAAGCTGCAAAGAAGGATGCTCCGGAAGGCGTTGCCATTGGCATTGAGGATTTTGCAAAGGTTGAGCTGAAGACAGCGAAGGTAGTTGCATGTGAGCCGGTCAAGAAGTCGGACAAGCTGCTGTGCCTGCAGGTTGAAATCGGTGAGGAAAAGCGTCAGATCGTTTCCGGTATCGCAGAGTATTACAAGCCGGAGGATATGATCGGCAAGACGGTTGTTGTTGTCGCAAATCTGAAACCGGCGAAGCTGCGCGGCGTAGAGAGCCAAGGCATGATTCTGGCAGCAGATGTACCGGAAGGTGTGAAGGTTGTCTTTGTCGACGGCATTCCGTCTGGCTGCAAGATCAGATAAACATGTTGAAAAAGGGACAGCGGCTCGGTATGAGCCGCTGTTTTTGTAAAAGGAAAGGAAAATATATGCTTTTTGATACCCATGCACATTATGATGACAACCGGTTTGATGCAGACCGCGATGCGCTGCTCGCATCCATGCCGGAGAATAACGTTGGCTTGATTTTAAATCCGGGTTGTACGGTAGAAACATCGGAAATTGCCATTGCATTGGCTGAAAAATATGATTTTATGTATGCTGCTGTCGGCATCCACCCGGAATACAGTATGGGGGTGACCGCAGATGACCTTGCACACATCAAGGCATTGTCCGCACACCCGAAGGTAAAGGCAATCGGTGAAATCGGGCTGGATTATTATTGGGAAAAACTTTCACCGGAAACGACACCGCCGCGGGAAGAACAGCAAAAGCTGCTGCGCGCACAGCTCAACATTGCGCGTGAGGTAGGGCTTCCGGTTATCATCCATGACAGAGAGGCACATGAGGACTGCTTCAACATTGTGAAGGAATATGCGGATTTGAAGGGCGTATACCATTGCTATTCCGGCAGCCTGGAAATGGCAAAGGAAATCCTGAAATTAGGATGGAATCTGTCATTTACCGGAGTCATTACCTATGGGAAGGCAAAGAAAGCACGCAGAATCATTGAAAACCTGCCGATTGAACGGATTATGATTGAAACCGACAGCCCGTATCTGACACCAGAGCCGGAACGCCTTGCGAAGAAAAGGGTTCGCAACAGCTCCCTGTTTGTGCACCGTGTGGCGGAACAGATCGCCGATTTCAAGGGCATGACAGTGGAAGAGGTCGAGCGTATCACGACAGAAAACGGCAAGCGGTTTTTCTCCATTGGCGGAAAGGCGGAATAAAATGGTTCAGCTTGTTCCTACTGATGCCGGCAATCCGGACTTTCAAGTGTTGGCCAGATTGCATGGAAGTATCGACAGTATAACGTGACTGAAGGCATTGGTGATGCTTTTGTCGTTTATTGTGACGGTGAGCCTGCAGCCTGCGGCTGCCTGAAGCGGTATGACGCGGAAAGTGCGGAGCTGAAGCGCGTATTTGTCCGAAAGGAATTTCGTCGGAAGCATTTGGCGACAGCGATAGTGGAAGCGTGTGAGCGCGAGGCCAGAAGGCAGGGATATCACGTCATGGCGCTGGAAACCGGTGCGGAAATGCCCGAAGCGATCGCAATGTATCGAAAGCGGGGCTATACACAGATCGAAAATTATGGTGACTTTGCTGGAGATACTGTTTATATCTGCATGAAAAAGCTGCTGTAAGAGGAGAGAATATGCTGAAATTTTCTGATGTCGAACGGGTAGTTCGTCAGAATCATCTGACCTATTTCCAAAATATTGTGTTTGCAACCGTGCAGCCCAAGGTGAAATTTGTTGTTCCTGCGGGACCTTTTTCGACGGTAGTCTTTGACAAGGTGGAACAGTATCTGATTCATTTTTCCAAAGCCGGGATGCGTTTTTTTCCCGTTGTAAAAGAAAAACAGCCGATGTTTTTGCCGTGGAAAAATGTCACGCGCTTTCGCGTAAAGCGCGGGCTGATAACATATCGACTGTTTATAGAGACGGAGCAGGGTAAGCTGCGGTTGATTATCAATAAATTTGTATTGAATAATCCGTGGGTCCGGGAAAATGCAGCGTATCTTGCAGAAAGCAGCTTTTTTTATACAGAGATATAGTGGGTAAAGCTGCCTTGAATTTCGTATAGTATAAAAAATGCCATCCGGTTTGTCCGGATGGCATTCTGCATTTTTTCACAAAAGATTATGCATCGATCGCAGCAAATGCCTGCTCAAGGTCTTCGATAATGTCGTCTACATTTTCCAGACCGATCGACAGGCGGACCAGGCCTGGGGTAATACCGCAGTCAATCAGCTGCTGGTCACTCAGCTGGCGATGGGTTGCTGTTGCAGGATGCAGGATGCAGCTGTGGATATCCGCAACGTGGACTTCCAGCGATACCAGCTTGAGGCTGTCAATGAACTTGGCAGCGCGTTCGCGCCCACCGACAATCGAGAACGAAATAACGCCAGCAGTGCCTTCCGGCAGATATTTTTGTGTGAGCGCATAATATTTGTCAGACGGGAGGCCGGGATAGTTGATAAACTCGATATCCTTCTTGCCTTCCAGATACTGTGCAACAGCCAGTGCATTGCTGCTGTGCTGACGGATACGAAGCGGCAGGGTCTGCAGGCCGAGATCGAGCAGGAATGCGCCCATCGGTGTCTGACAGGTGCCCATATCGCGCATCAGCTGAACACGCGCCTTGGTAATGTAAGCAGCTGCGCCAAATGCTTCGGTATAGCGCAGGCCGTGATAGGATTCATCCGGTTCGGTCAATCCCGGGAATTTGCCGGAAGCACCCCAGTCGAATTTACCACTGTCAACAATAATGCCGCCCATCTGGACTGCGTGGCCATCCATGTACTTGGTCGTAGAGTGGACAACGATATCTGCGCCGAAATCAAACGGGCGGCACAGAATCGGGGTAGCAAACGTGTTGTCCACAATCAGCGGCAGCCCATTGTTATGTGCCAGCTGTGCCAGCTTTTCGATATCCAATACATTGAGAGCCGGGTTGGCAATCGTTTCTCCAAAAACAGCCTTGGTGTTCGGCTGGATTGCCTTCTGCAGCTCTTCCAACGGGGAATCTCCATCCACGAAAGTGACATCAATGCCGATCTTTTTCATGGTAACGGCGAACAGGTTGACCGTGCCGCCGTAAATTGCTGCGGTGCTGACAACATGGTCGCCTGCCTGTGCGATATTCAGAATAGAGAGCATGGAAGCTGCCTGACCGGAAGAGGTGCACAGCGCCCCTACGCCGCCTTCCAGGGCTGCGATTTTCTTCTCTACCGCATCCACCGTCGGATTGCCCAGACGGGTGTAAAATGCATCGCCTGCCGTCAGGTCAAACAGTGCGCCGACATGCTCTGTAGAATCAAACGTAAAGGTGGTAGACTGATAGATCGGCAGGGCACGTGCGCCGCCGTTGCCCGGCTCATAGCCGGCATGAATACATAATGTTTCAGGTCTCATAACAAAAACCTACCTTTCTACTGGGTGAAAACGTTTTTTTACGTGAAATTTCATACTAATACCGTAACATATGGGGAAAATACTGTCAAGTGAGAAATCATTCAGGACTTGCCACAAGTACAGGAAAACGGTATAATATTTATAATGGGTACATATTGGAAAATGATTGGGAGGTTTCTGCATTATGGAGCAGGAGAAAATCAGCCGCATCAATGCATTGGCAAGAAAAGCAAAAAACGAAGGGCTAACACCGGAGGAGCAGGCGGAACAGAAGCAGCTGCGCGAGGAGTATATTGCAGAATATCGTGCGAACTTGAAAGCGCAGCTGGACAATACTGTTATCATGGATCAGAACGGCAACAAGCGCCCGCTGAAAAAGAAGCCGTATAACGGCCTCAGGCGCAATTAAACGTGCCAGTGCAATATAACCTGCCGGAAAGCATCGCAGCAGTTATCCGGCGTCTGGAGGATGCAGGATACGCCAGCTATGTGGTTGGCGGAGCCGTGCGTGACTGCCTAGCGGGCAGACAGCCGCACGACTATGACCTGTGCACAGCTGCACTTCCACAGCAGGTGGAGGAAATCTTTACAGATAAACATATCATTGAAACTGGTTTGAAGCATGGAACCGTTACGGTTCTGGCAGAAGGCGAACCGGTGGAGGTGACAACCTTCCGGACAGAAAGCGATTATTCCGATGGCAGACGGCCAGATTCCGTTGCATTTGTTTCCAATATCGAAGATGATCTTGCGCGGCGGGATTTTACTGTCAATGCGATGGCATATAGCCCGGTCAGAGGGCTCTGTGACCCCTTTGATGGTCAGGATGATTTGCGGAGAAAGCTGCTCCGGTGCGTCGGTGATCCGGATACGAGATTGCAGGAGGACGCATTGCGCATTTTGCGTGCCTTGCGGTTTGCCGCACAGCGTGGTTATACGATTGAGCCAGAAACTGCAGCAGCCTTACACCGCAACAGAGAACGGTTGGTGCATGTCTCGGCGGAACGTATCACATCAGAGATGATGCAAATCGTCTGCGGCGCACATGTTGGTGCGGTGATGATGGAATTTTCCGATATTATCGCACAGATTCTGCCGGAAATTGCACCTATGATCGGTTTTGAACAGCATAATCCGCATCATAAATATGATGTGTGGGAGCATTCGATCCGGGCAGTGGAAAGTATCCGGCCGGACCCCCTGCTGCGGCTCGCCATGCTGTTTCACGACGCGGGAAAACCGCAAACCTATAGTGTGGATGAACACGGTATCGGGCATTTCTATGGGCATCCGGCTATTTCACGGGAAATCACAGAGCAGGCTGTCCGCCGCCTGCGCCTCCCGGTACAGCAGGAAAAGAAGCTGCTGTATTTGGTACGGCATCATGATACCCCATTGGGATGTACGGCACGCAGTGTGCGCCGCAAACTTGCGGTACATGGTGAGGAATTGTTCCGCAGTCTGCTGGCTGTGAAAAAGGCAGATTGTATCGGACAGGCAACAGCGCCACAGAATGTGACGAATCTGCTACAGACCGAAGCACTGCTGGAACAGGTTTTGCAGGAGGACAATTGCCTGACCCGGAAAGATCTTGCTGTCAATGGGCATGATCTGATGGAATGGGGCGTGTCAGGGCAGGAAATCGGACGGTATCTGTCAGAGCTGTTGAACCGTGTACTGGATGACCCGTCATACAATACCCGGGAACAGCTGCACGCAATGTTTGAACAGCTCAGGACACAGGAAGATCATATGGAATTGACGGTAAATGGTATGAGCGCTGGCAGCTGCGTCCGGATGGTGAAGGAATCGCTGGAAAGCATTCCAGCTGTAACAAGAGCAGACATTGCGCTGGACAGCGGGCGGGTGATGCTGTATGGACAAAATATACCGCTGGAACAGGTAGAAAAAGCGCTGGCAGCGGTTGGATTTGAGGTGGCAATATGAGTTTGGATTATAGGCAGATTTTTATCGATCAGTACAAAGAGCACATTACACGCCGTGGTTCGGACCGGCTGTTAGAATGGCTGGTCAGTTCCGATTTCTTTACAGCGCCGGCGTCAACCCGCTTCCATTCCGCATATGAAGGCGGTCTGGTAGAGCACAGCCTGAATGTATATAAGATTTTTATGAAAAAGCATTTTGTCGAAGGGGAGGATGACCCGGAAAGCGTGGCGATTGCTACGCTGCTGCATGACATTTGCAAGGCAGGGTTTTATGAGGTATCCTACCGCAACCGCAAAAATGATGCGGGCGTATGGGAAAAGGTACCGTATTATACCATCAATGACCGATTCCCATATGGACACGGTGAGAAATCTGTGTTCCTGATTGAACGGTTTATGCGGCTGAAAAGTGAGGAAGCAGTTGCCATCCGCTGGCATATGGGCGGCTTTGATGATACGGCAAAGGCAGGCTCCTTTGCGATTGCACATGCCTATGAACAGTATCCGCTGGCAGTGAAGGTACATCTGTCCGATCTGGAAGCAACCTACCTGTGTGAAAGCCGGAATGAGGAGGACTGACAATGGAAGCAAAACGATTTACCATTCATACACCGCGGGAAGATTTTATCAATATCACGCGCAGTGTACAGGAAACGATTACGCAAAGCGGAGCCAAAAGCGGCATAGCCATTGTCTGGTGCTCTCATACCACAGCAGGTATTACCGTAAATGAAAATGCAGATCCAGATGTTGTCACCGATATGCTGCATGGACTGGATCTGGCATATCCAGACAGGCCGGAGTTCCGTCACATGGAGGGGAACTCTGCCGCTCATCTGAAATCTTCTGCCATGGGTGTTTCCAAAACAATTCCATTTGAGAATGGAAAAATGCTGCTGGGTATCTGGCAGGGCATCTATTTCTGTGAGTTTGACGGCCCGAGAACGCGGCATTATTATGTAAAGGTTATAGAAGGATAAGGGTTTCTGTATGGAAGCCGGTGCATCACTGCACGCCAATCGTTGGTATCCGCATTTCCGTAACGGGGACAGCTGGATTGGAAAACAGGAATACGGGGAGTGCATAGGTCAGAGAAGGTTCTATGACAAATAAGATATCCACAATATTCTGATTTATTTTCCAAGCCCATGCTCCCGGGTATAGAAAAAGAAATACTGCTGATAGACACCTGCATAGGGGCTGTCCACAAAACGATGCATGTCGCCGCTGTAATATGCGGCGGCTTTTTTCATCCAGGTATCCACCGGAAAGGCATCCAGCTTGTGCATGCCAAACAGAAGGAAGCAGTCCGCCACCTTTCTGCCCACACCGCGCAGCTGCATGATTTCTTTCCGTGCTGCATCGGTTGACATCTTTTGCATGTCAGAAAAGTCCAGTGCACCCGACTGCACGGCCTGTGCGGCAAGAATCAGGTATGGTGCACGATACCCTGCACGCAGAAATTTGAGATCCTCTGGTTCTAGGACAGCAAGCTGTTCTGCGTCTGGAAAGGTATACAGGGTCTGGCCTTCAAAGGGTACGGCTGTACCCAGCTTTTCACATAACCGCTGAACAATGCCGGTGATGCGGGGAATATTGTTGCACTGGGAGATGATAAACGTACACAGGGCTTCCCATGGCTCCTGCCTTAGAATACGAATGCCCTTCCCAAACTCTGCCGCTTTTGCCGTAAAATCATCCACAGCAAAGCTTTGGCAGATGGCGGTGTAATCTGTGCCGCAGTCAAAATAATCACGCCACATGTCTATGGAGCCAGGCGTACTTTTGATGTACACGGTACCATTTTCATCCCGGACACGTGCGGGAATACCGCGCACAATACCGAGGTAGCTGCCATCCTCCTGTGATATCCAGCGGAAGCACTGTCCGCAGGTAAAGGTTTGTTGTGCGGAAAAGTGCGAACCGCTGAACGGTATATATGAATCATGTTTGGTCATAATAGGAACTCCTGTTTTTGAACTGTCCGTATTTTATCACGGATGAAAGAGAATACACAAGAATAACATCATACTTTGTCAGATTTCACGTAGGATGGGACCATGAAGTATGATATAATACCAGCAGAAATGTATACTGGACAGAGGTGGACTTATGGGAAGCGAACGGGAGGATAAAACCTCCAGCTGGGTTGTTTTGGAAGAAGAATTGGTGGAAGATCCGAAGAAGGCGAAAAAACAGCTGAAAGCGGCGCAAAAAGCACAGAAAAAACGGAAAAAGAAAAGGCATCGTCTGCGCAATGGCATCATTGCAATGGCAGGGCTTGTGGCACTGTATTGTGTGCTGGTGTTTTCCCACATCCCGTTCATCGAAAAATGGCGTACGATTTATATCGAAACTGCAATGGGCACCATGAATCATCAATGGCTGGCAACATTATTCCTGCCGCAGTCTGTGATTGATGATGTGATGAATGGAAGAAAGGCTTTGGAGCTGCAGCAGAAGGATGATAACAGTATGTGGGACCGGAAGAATACCTTTGATGACCCGCAAAAAGCAATTGATACATGGGACGATATCAAAGACCAGTTTTCTGAAGCATATGCGGAAATTGATCAGAAATCTTTTGCTGCCTATATGTCGGAGCACAAGCGCAGCGAGGTGCTGGACGAAGACGGCTACCTGTTGATTGATGCTGCGGATTATGATGCGGAAAATACCGGAATTACTACCATTTATGGTGATCCGGTATGCGCTATTGATACGCGAAATGGCATAGTAATTGTCAGCCTGAAGGGGGACGGGTATTCGGGACGCATGGCGATTGTCAAAAATGCAGGACAGGTAAAGCTTGCAGTTTCCCATACGCTGGGTTCCTCCGGCAGCTATTTAAAGGA
This sequence comes from Clostridia bacterium, assembly GCA_021205365.1. Taxonomy (GTDB): domain Bacteria; phylum Bacillota; class Clostridia; order Oscillospirales; family Butyricicoccaceae; genus Butyricicoccus_A. The sequence continues at coordinate 41,548 of JAJPXP010000031.1, read as the reverse complement.
TATCTGCAAACGCAATGATGCCATTTTGGGCATCAACGCCAGTGGTTTTTCCGATCCGGAAGGATCTGGCAACGGCGGCGAGGCATTCGGCATGATCCTGGCAAACGGCAAAGCTTACCGTACGGTGATGGATACCACGATGAAGGTAATCAGCCTGGACAGTGCAAACCGGCTGAATGTATCCAACACCCTGCTGGATGGAACGCGCGATGCCATGCAGTTCAGTCCGGCGTTGGTTATCAACGGCAGACAGCTCATCAGCGGTTCCTCCGGCTGGGGATTGCAGCCCCGTTCGGTCATCGGACAGATGGCAAATGGACAAATGCTCATGGCAGTGGTTGACGGCAGACAGCCGGGCTATTCTGTCGGCATTACGCTGGGTGACTTGACGGATATTTTATACCAGTATGGCGCATACCAGGCGTGTAACCTGGATGGCGGTTCGTCCGCAGTCATGTATTACCGCGGACGCGATATCACAAGGTCTTCTGCCGTAACGCCGGAAAAAGGACGGCACATCCCAGATGCATGGATTGTTACGGCAAATTAACAGCAGATCAGGCTCCCGTTTTCAAGGGAGCCTTTTTTGCCTGTATATGCCCGCAGAACGGCACAAAGGCTGCCAATGCAGCGAGATTGCAGAGCAAATGCAGCCACGCGATGCAAAGGCTGTCGGCTGGAAACGCCAGCCAATACGGGAGGAACAGGCGAAGGCCATAACAGATTGGCAGGACAACAACAGCACCGAGAATATTAAAGCTGAGATGTAGCAATGCTGCCTGCTGCGCTGCTCTGCCGGAATGAATGGAAGCCAGCATCGCTGTGACACAGGTGCCGATATTCTGGCCGAGGATAATCGGGAGCACACAGCCGATGGAAAGCAGGCCGGAGCTGGAAATCGTCTGCAGCATGGCGATGCAGGCAGAAGAGCTTTGCAGGACGGCTGTAACAGCGGTGCCGGCGAGCAGACCGGAAACCGGGGAATCACATGCTGCAAGCATGGTGTTGAACTGCGGGGTTTGGGATAGTGGAAGAAGTGCATCCTGCATCCGTACCATACCCGCCATCAAGGCAGCCAGACCGGCGCAGACGGAGATGACTGGCGGACAGCTTTGATGTACCAGTACCGGAAGCAGCAGACATAAGAGGAACAGAAGCCAGGGGCTTTCAAAAATCTGCGTTCCATTGGTACACAGCCCGAAGTGGACAAGAAATGCCGTGGTACAGGTGCCGAGGTTTGCGCCCGCAATCAGCCCGGCGGACTGCCGCAGGGAAATCACATTTCCTGCCACCAGGCCGACGATGATAATGGTTACAGCGGAAGAGCTTTGGACGAAGGCCGTGACAGCAGCGCCTAGCAGCACAGCTTGCCAGAGGGATTTGGTGGTACGCATCAGCAATGGCTGCAGATGGTTTTGAGACATGCGGCATAAACCGCCGCGCAGCAGCTCCATGCCGAATAAGAATAAAGCAATGGCGCCCGCAAGGGCAAAAATAGAAAATAATGTCATATACTTCACCAGCCTGATAGAAAATTTTGGATGGCTTCCTGAATTCGTGTGCGCTCGCAGACAATTCATGGCATCCTAATACTTGCAGCTTTAAAATAATTTATGATTCAGGAGGTGAAAAATACGGCAAATACTGTTATACTGGTATCAGCCGGAACAATTGCCGGAAGCAGGAGCCGACAGGTGGCACAAAGTGAACTGTATGCAAGGTGTATCGCCTGCTTTGGCGGTATTGCCGTTTATGACGGAGGCTATGGCAATGTGGAGCAGCTGGCAGAGAGCTGTGATGCATTGATTTTATCCGGCGGCGGAGATATGCACCCATCCTATTATGGAAAACATATGACCGGGCTGGATACCAGCGTGGATCAGCAGCGGGATGAACGCGAGTGGGAGCTTTTGCAGCAGTTTTGTGCGAGGAAAAAGCCAGTGCTTGGCATCTGCCGGGGGATTCAGGTGATTGATGTATTTTTTGGCGGGACATTGTTCCGGCATCTGGGTACCGCACATGTGCATGATACTACCATCCATACCGTTGTCACATCGGAAAGTGGGCGGCTGCGTCCCCTGCTGGGGGAAAAGCTGCCGGTAAACAGCTATCATCATCAGGCAATCCGCACACTGGGCGCCGGGCTGCATGTCACTGCTGTCAGCGATGCAGACGGTGTGATTGAAGCAATTGAACATGACAATCTGCCGGTTATGGCAGTGCAATGGCATCCTGAACGCATGGTGAAAGGCATCTGCCGGGATACCGAGACAGATATGGGCCCGTTATTTGCTGCTTTTCTGGCAATGCAGGGGCCTGGGAAAGGAAACATATAATCGATATGGAACAGCAAATACGTCAGATCAATCTGGAGGATGAAAAACCAACGGTGCAGCAAGCATTGGCGAGGCTGCAGCTGGAAATCCGCCTGGCACGGCGGCAGGATATCTGTGTGCTGAAAATCATTCATGGCTTCGGTTCTACCGGAAACGGTGGAAAAATCCGCATTGCCGTGCGGCAGGAACTGCCGGTTTTCCAGCGCCGGGGCCAGATAAAGTTTTTTATTCCCGGGGAAAAACTGACGATATTTGAGGAAGATACAAGAAGGCTGCTACAGATTTGTCCGGCCTTCCGCAAAGATCATGATATTGACCGGCATAACAATGGCATCACGGTTGTTGTGCTGAAAGACAGGAAAGGATGAAAAGATCATGTTAAATCGAGTCAATGACCAGAAAACCGACATCATCGAAAAGCTGCGCGGCGGGGAAGGGCAGATTGTCCGCCAGACACTGATTGCACCGGAGGATTCCTGCGGCAAGTTCAAGATGTGTGCAAAGCTGACGCTGGAGCCAGGTGTTACGATTGGTGAGCATCCACACATGCCGGATGCAGAATTCTGCCTGCTGCTGGAAGGCGAGCTGCTGATTCTGGACGGCGGTGAAGAACATATCGTGAAGCCGGGGGACGCATGGATCTGCGGCAATGGCGATTCGCATTACACAAAGAACGTTTCCGATCAGACTGCGGTTTTCCTTGCGGTTGTAGTGGAATAAAAGCAAAACAAAGGCTCTCCGTCTGGAGAGCCTTTTCACATCATAAAACCGGCACAGGATGTTCCTGTGCCGGTTGTTTTTCCTGATTTACTTTACGAGGTAAACGTTAGCGTATTTTACGCCGTACTTGTTTGCAATGGAATTGCTTGCAACAAAGATGTCAATGCGCTTGCCCTTGATGGCGCCGCCGCGGTCTTCTACCGTGTAGGTGCCCCAGCCTTCAATGTAAACGGTGGAATACATCGGGAGGACAGAGGTATCAGCAGCGATGGTGTGGTTTACCTTCGGCGTTCTGCCGGAAGCAGTGGTGCTGTCGCCAGCGTAGAAGGTCAGCTTAAAGTTGCCCATATAAGTTTTGCTGCCGGAAGTTGTAGTAGTGGAAGCCGAAGAAGAGGAAGAGGTAGACGGCTTGGTTGTGGTGATGTATTTGGAGGATACATAACCGGTCTTGCCGTTTACAGAAACCTTATACCAGCTGCCGGAAAGACCGGTCTTGGTAGCGGACTGGCCCTTGGTCATCGTGGTAATAATGCCGTAGCTTGTACCAGGGCCGGAACGTACATTCAGCGTTGTGGTGGAATATACGGTGGTACTGGAAGTGGAAGTAGCGGCTGTAGAAGTAGAAGAGGTAGAAGAAGCAGAAGCGGAAGTAGAAGAACCGCTGGTGTTCAGATACTTGCTGTAGATATAGCCGGTCTTGCCATTTGCAGTAACCTTGGTCCAGTTGCCGGAAGTACCGTTGGTGGTAACAGACTTGCCCTTGGTGACGCAGGTGACAACCTTGTAGCTGTTGCCAGCGCCGGAGCGGACATTGACGGTAGCATTTGTAGTAGCGCTTGCAGCGAATGCGCCAGCGGTCAGACTGGCGGTAAGCACAATACCGGTTGCGGCAACAGTGAAATATTTCTTTAATTTCTGAAACATATGTAACTCCTTTATTGTGGTGCTGCCGGAGCAGCGCGGTATCAATTTGTTACGAACGTGTAACCGATCTGTAACCTATCTTACAGGAGGAACCTGAGTTTGTCAAATAAATTTAGCAAAAAAATTGAAATTCAGGCGCATTGCACAAGAAAAAATTGAATAATTTAGAGGTTTTGGCTATAAAAACGGGAAATGTGCATGAAAAAAACAATCCGCGAAGGTAACAAGGCTGTTACCAAAACACGGATTGCGTTGCTGTTATTGTTACTTGATTGTTGCCGGAAACTTATCCTTGTGGATACAGTTTTACACCGAGAGCAAGCACAGCTGTCTGCTGGTCTTCTGGAATATGATGCATCAGGATGCGCTCCGGCGTCATGCCGTATTCTGCTGCCGCACGCACAATTTTTTCGGCAGCAGCAAGGCTGTCTTCCCCTTCTGCCGGTGTGCCGACAATCATAGCACCGTACTTTGCAGCGATTGGAAGCAGGGTGGTCAGGCTTTTCTCGTCCGAACAGATGGAGCCGACGAGAGGTGTGCCATTATAACAGCGCAGTGCAGCCTCCAACGCTTCCGGGTTGCGGGAATCCAGCTGCAGCGGCAGGTCAATGACGCCCTGCATCTCCCGGACAATGGATGGAAGCATATCGGCTTCTTCTACCTCCGGTGTGCTGATGTTGACATAGATAACCTGCGCACCGTCATCTGACTGCTCCATACCGAGGTCAACCACTGTTTCAATATCCTCGTCTTCCAGTGCCTCCAAAAGATCTTCGTTGTCTGACGGATTCACGCGTTCGCCAAAAACAAGATCCTCTGTGACTTCAAAATACTTTGTACCGGAGCAAAGGGCAGAAATATGCCGCTGTTCCGGCTGCGGTACCGTATAATTTTGCAGTATACCGCAAATACTATGAATATAATCCGGATTCGTGCCGCAGCAGCCTCCAAAGATAGAAAAGCCGAGATCAAGATAAGCCTTTGCATACGTTGCGAAATCTTCCGGAGTGATGTCATAAACAGCGGTACCGGAGCTCATATCCGGCAGTCCGGCATTCGGCTTGATAATCATGGGGATTGAGGTGACAGCAGCCAGACGTTTTGCAATCGGAAGGATTTCTTTTGGGCCAAGGGAGCAGTTGATGCCAATTGCATGAATGCCAAGGCCTTGCAGGGTCAGAGCTGCGCATTCCGGTGAAACCCCAAGGAACGTGCGCCCGCTGGATTCATAGGTAAGTGTGGCAAAGATTGGCAGATCACACAGATCACGTGCTGCCAGCACGGCTGCTTTGACCTCGAGCAGGTCGGACATTGTTTCCATATAAATGGCGTCTACGCCGCAGGAAACACCACAGCGGATCTGACGTGCGAAGATTGCGTAGGCTTCTTCAAACTGCAGCGTACCGGAAGGCACCAAAAGCTGTCCAATGGGGCCAATGTCGAGGGCGACATATTTTGCACCGGAAGCACGGGCGTTGGCAACTGCGGCTGTAATGACCGCTTCGATTTCATGGCCGCACCCTGCCATTTTTTTCTCATTGGCACCAAAGGTGCAGGTGATGACCATATCGGTGCCGGCATCCACATATTTTTTGTGAACGGCTGTCACAATCTCCGGATGCGTCAGATTCATCAGCTCTGGCAGGGAGCCCGCTGGCATGCCAGCCTGCATGAGCATGGTGCCCATACCGCCGTCCAGTACCAGAAAGTGGCTGGTAATATATGACTTCAAATCCATATTTCTCTCTCCTTTGCAGGCGGGAAAAGCCTGTTCCAAATAATTTGTTGTATGATTCGGGGAATCCTATGTACATAATAAAAATATATATAAGTATACCGCATGTACGGGGAAAAAGCAAAACGGTTCAGGTATTTTGACGAAAGAAGGATAAAATTTCCATTAAAATAGCAGAAAGTGTCCAAAAAATAAGTGAAAAATCGGAAAAATTCATGCGGGATGTGAATCTGAAAAATGGCAAATGGGTGTACAATTGTGCAAAACTATGGTATACTAATGAAAAGTTTTTTGACGTTTGGCCGTTTTTGTGGACTAAAGCGGCGTTCGGATAGATTTGAACACAGATTCAACAAAATTCTCCGCACGATTGTATGCGGCAAAGCGTATTTGGCTTTTGCCAAAGCGTCTTTTTGCTATGCCTGATTCAGAGGTATGCATACTGTAGCGTGCGTTTAGCAAAGGATAGTGATACGCATATATGAAAGAAAAACTGAAGATTATACCGTTGGGCGGACTCAATGAAATCGGCAAAAATATGACGGTGATTGAGTATGGACATGATATCTTTGTGATTGACTGTGGTTTGGCGTTTCCGGATAATGAGCTTTTGGGTGTTGATTTGGTTATCCCTGACATCACCTATCTGCGCCGGCATAAGAGCAAAGTGCGCGGCATTGTCATTACCCATGGTCATGAAGACCATATCGGCGCACTGCCATATGTACTCAAGGAGCTGAATGTCCCGGTTTACTGTACCCGTTTGGCTGCAGGTATTCTCAATTCCAAGTTTGAGGAACACCGCATGACCAAGCAGGTAAAGATGAACTGTGTTAAAGCTGGCGACCACATCAAGCTTGGCTGCTTTGATGTTGAGCTGATCCACACCAACCATTCCATCGCAGATGCGGTTGCTCTGGCAATCCGGACACCGTTGGGTATGATTATCCACACCGGTGACTTCAAGATTGACCCGACACCGGTTTCCGGTGAAATGATTGACCTGACCCGTTTTGGCGAGCTGGGCAGGCAGGGTGTGCTGGCGCTGATGAGCGATTCCACCAATGTAGAGCGTTCCGGTTATACACCGAGTGAGATGGAAGTCGGAAGAACGTTTGAGGCACAGTTTAAGGGCTGTGAACAGCGTATTATTATTGCGACATTCGCTTCCAACATCTACCGTGTACAGCAGGTATTGGATGCTGCAGCGCATCACGGCAGAAAGGTTGCCATTTGCGGGCGCAGCATGGAAAACATTGCAAATGTGGCAATGGAGCTGGGCTATATGAATGCCCCGAAGAATGTGCTCGTTGATATTGCGGATATCCACCGGTATCCGAAGAGTAAGGTTGTTGTTGTCTGCACCGGTTCGCAGGGTGAAGCAATGAGTGCATTGTACCGCATGGCATTTTCCAGCCATAAGCAGGTGGATATCGGCCCCGGTGACAAGGTCATTATTTCTGCATCTGCTATTCCCGGAAATGAAAAGTCAGTTACCAAGATGATTAATGAACTGAGCAAAAAGGGTGCTGAGGTGGTTTATGACCGTACGGCGATCATCCATGTTTCCGGTCATGCCTGCTGCGAAGAGCTGAAACTGATGCTGGCGCTGGTCAAGCCGAAATATTTTATCCCGGTACACGGTGAATACCGTATGCTGCGCCGCCATGGCGAGCTGGCTGTCCAGACCGGTGTTGACCCGCGGAATGTGATTATTGCAGATATCGGACGCCCGATTGAAATTACAGCCAAATCTGCTCGTCTGGCAAATCCGGTTCCATCCGGCAAGGTGCTGGTAGATGGCTTTGGTATCGGAGACGTCGGCACAGCCGTTCTCCGTGACCGCAAGCATCTCTCAGAAGATGGCCTGCTGGTTGTCGTTGTCACGCTGGACAGCGAAAGCGGCATTGTCATTGCCGGACCCGACATCGTTTCCCGTGGCTTTATTTATGTCAAAGAGGCGGAAGACCTCATGGAAGAGCTGCGCCGTATTTCCCAACGTGCACTCGACCGCTGCATTGATGACAACATCCGTGACTGGACGACCATCAAGGCAAATGTAAAGAATGATCTGTCGGAATTCCTGTACCGCAAGACCAAGCGGAGCCCGATGATTCTGCCGGTCATCATGGAAATTTAAATCTATCTGAACAAACGAAAAAAATGCCCCGAAGCAGGAAAAGCTTCGGGGCTTGCTTGTTTTCATTCCGGATGACAGTTTCCAATCCCTGCCGGTTCAGATTTTGAGGCATAGCTGGCAGGCGCATTTCTGCAGATCCGCACAAAAATGAACTGTACATTGCCGGTCATGAGGAGGACATGCTTTTCTGGCGTGGCTATTTCCGGTGGGAATCTGGAAATGCCGATGGTTCTATGTTATACTGGTGGCAAGGTTTTGTTATAGAATGGTTAAAAATTCACAATGCTGGAAAAGGAGAATTTTTATGACCATTCAAATTGGTGTTCTGGGAACCGGACAGATTTCCTCTGCCCTTGTTTCCGGCTTTTGTACCCATGCAGTATCTGCGCAAAAGCTGCATTTTTATCTTTCGCCGCGCAATCAGGAAAAGGCAGCTGCACTGGAATCGGCCTATCCGGCGCAGGTAACTGTATGTGCTTCCAATCAGGAGGTATTGGACAGGGCAGATGACTGGGTAATTCTTGCACTTCTGCCGCGGAATGCCGAAGAAATTTTAACGCCATTGACATTCCGGAAACAGCAGAAGATTGTATCACTGATTAGCGATCATGCGTTGGAAGCTGTTACGGACTGGACCGGGCCGGTGGAAAGGGCAATCCGGATGGTTCCGCTGCCATTTGTACAGCTGCATATTGGGCCAATTGCATGCTATCCACCGGATGGCGAAATCCGGGAACTGTTCCAGCCGCTGGGGCAGCTCATTGAGCTGGAAAACGAGGATGTGTTGAATACAGTCCTGACACTAACTGCACTGATGAGCCCGTTTTATCTGCTGATCCATGAAGCCGCGCGGTGGGGAAAAGCACATGGCCTGTCGGACCGGGCGGCAGTGGATTATATGACATCCTTCTTCGAAGCATTGTCGGTTATGGCACGCAATGCGCCGGATAATGCGGCTGTAGCAACCCTGTGCTATGATACTACATCCGGTGGACTGAATGAAATGGCATACCGTTCCATTCGGGAAAATGGTGGGTATCAGATCTGGATGGAAGCGCTGGATGCTGTTATGGAACGTTTGAACAAAAGCAAATGAGAAAAAGCAAGAAGGTCGATTAAAAAATCGAAATCTGGATATAGGCGCAAGCAGGCGGCTGCCATTGGCAGCCGCCTGCTTTTAACGAAAGGATTATTCTGCGTTTTGTGGGAGATTCCGAAGGTATTCTGCGATACTCAGACCGGCGATGGCACCGTCTGAAACCGCCTTGGAAATCTGCAGGATACCGCCGATGCAGTCTCCTGCTGCAAACAGGCCGGAAACATTGGTTTGATAATTCCGGTTAACAGTAATGTTGTTGCCATCCATGATGGCACCCATACGGACTGCAAAATCCGATGCAGAAGCGACACCCTGCGCAAGGAATGCCCCTTCTATTGCATAATCACCTTTTTCCGTGCGGATACCGGAGAGCGTACCAAGATCATCTGCATACAGCTCCGTAATTGGATCGGTAATAATCGGAAGATCCTTTGGGAAACGATCCGTGGTAACGGTTGCACCATTGGTGAACAGGAAAAGGTTCTTGGTAAGGCTGCGCAGATGAGTCAGTTCGGCAACGGCATGGTCACCGCTGCCGATGACAGCAAGTGCACGGTTGCGCATCAGAAAGCCGTCACACTGGGCACACTGGCTGACGCCGCGTCCAAGAAAGGCAGATGCGTCAAAATTTTTCGGCATATTACGGCTTTTTCCGGTTGCCAGAAGGACAGTATGGGAATTGATAATACGTCCGGAGGCAGTGCAGACGCGGAAGCCTTGAGTCTCACGGATAGAAACGACTTCATCGCAGAGAACCTCAATGCCCAGACGCTTTACCTGAGCCAGACCACGACGGAACAGTTCATCACCACTGATCGGCTGCTCCAAACCGAAATAATTTTCGATACGATGGCTTTGACCAAGTGCACCGGAGTCCTTGCCGATGACTAACGGCGTATAGCCTGCACGACGGACATAGAGTGCAGCAGACAGACCTGCCGGGCCTTTGCCAATAATGATACAATCTTTCATTTAAGCTCCTTCATGCTGGGGGAAGGCGATGGGAACAGGTGCACGACATAGCTGGAGTAGTTTTTCCGAATCATACAGCTGTATACTTCGCCGGGAGAGGGCTGCGGAGTGATCAGCGCACCTGTTCAGGCAGGCGGATGCTGATTTCTCCTGCGAGCATCGTAGACTGTTGTCCATTCTGCTCAATGATGAGATGACCACTGGAATTGATCGCTACCGCTGTTGCAGCTTCCTTCACACCGCTACGGATGACGGTAATCGGTTCGCCCAGAAAATGGATAAACGAACGGTACCGGTCTATCAAAGCTTCGGTATTTCCGGAGACAATCAGCTCATAGCAGGATTCCATGTGATTGAAGAAGGATGCTGTTAATGCGTTGCGGCGTACCGGATGTGGGGCAAAATCCTCCAGACAGCCCGCGATTTCACGGATTTCTTCCGGCAGGCCGCCTTCCGGTGTACGGACATTGATGCCTACGCCAACAATGGCATAGGAAAGCTGCCCGGTTTCCGCTTCCATAGAAGCTTCCGTTAAAATTCCACAGAGCTTTTTGCCGTTTTTCAGTACGTCATTCACCCATTTGATGTCCGGTTCAAAACCGGCAGCTTCTGTAATGGCTTCACATAAGGCAACTGCTGCACCAACGGTAATCATATTGATCCGTTCTAAGGGAATGGTAGGATGCAGCAGGATGCTGATGTAAACACCGCTGCCGGAAGGGGAAAGAAAGGAACGTCCAAGCCGTCCGCGGCCCGCTGTCTGACAATCTGCAACAACAGCATAACCGTCAGGCAGGCTGGAAGCCAGTTCCTTTAGATAATTGTTCGTTGAATCAATGGTGGAAAGAACGCACAGATTACGTGCAATACAGTTCGTTTTGAGTTCCATTGTGATACCAGCTTCAGACAGTGCATCACTGGATTCCGCGAGGCAGTAGCCTTCGCCGGATATGGATTCAATTGGGAAGCCCATTTCTCGCAGGGTAGTGATAGCTTTCCAGACTGCGGTGCGGGAAACACCCAGTTCACGGGCAAGTGTACCACCGGAAACAAGCTCACCACGGTGCATCTCCAATGTACGCAGAACATCATCACGAACCATACAATCATCCTTCTTTCTGGTTTTTTAAACCAAATAATATTGTAATACAGATTTGAATGCAGTACAATAGTTTTTGTCGGTAAAACGAGATTTTTCATACAATAATAATTAAAGTGAGGGGAGAAAATGGCAAAATCCGGTGATATCATCAACGGGATTGCAAAGACGCAGGAGGAACGGATCCTACTGACACAGATTGCCGCAAAGGCGGAAGCATGTCGGGAAAAATGCTATTTGACCCATACAAAGTTTCTAGATATGCATGAAGGTGCGCTGGCGGCACAGTTTTTGCGGACTTTGGGAGAGAAAAACGCGCGTTTTTGGGGCGGTTATGAACATGCGGAACGACAAGTGCTGTTTTTCCTGCCCGAATGGATGGAAGAACTGCCAGCAGAAGGGGAGGACTGTCCGATGACCGTCATCCGCTGTTTCAAGCAGAAAGGGGATAACCTGACTCATCGGGATTATCTCGGTTCCCTGATGGGAATGGGCCTGCGCCGGGATGGCATTGGCGATATTCTGGTGGGGGAACACGGTGCAGATATTCTGGTTTTAAAAGAAATTGCACCATATCTGCTGATGAACTATACCAAGGCAGGGCGCAAGAGCCTGCGTGTAGCGGAAATTCCGCTGAGCCAGCTGACAGTCCCGCAGGAGAAGGTGAGCTTTGTCCGGGATACCGTAGCGTCCATGCGGCTGGATGCCGTGGCGTCCTCGCTGTTCCGGTTGTCGAGGGCGAAGGCAGCTGATGCTATCCGTGCAGGAAAGGTATTTGTCAACCAGCAGGAATGCCTGCGCCCGGATAAGGAGGTTCAGGAAAAGGACCGCATCACTCTGCGGGGAACTGGCAGGGGCGAGGTGGAAGAAATTCTAGGGGAAAGCAAAAAAGGACGGATTGTTGTCTTATTGAAGCGGTTTGGATAACAGGAGTAGAGAATTTGGATAGAATTGCCGGTTTTGCTCGGACAAAAAGAGCAGGGCCGGTTTTCTTTTTCGGCACAATCAGCACAATGGGGATGCTACAATCAAAACACGCAGGAGGTGGCCCATGGGTGTCATTTATCTGGATGTCCTGCTGGCATTGAATTTCTGTATGGATTACTGTATTTTGCGGGCAGCGGCGGCAATCAGCGGAAGGCGGAGTACATTCCGGAGGCTGTGCCTTGCAGCAGGCTTTGGCGCAATGTATGCCGGAGGCTGTATTGTTTTTCCGGCGTTGTCAGCACTGCCATTGCGCATTGCTGTGTGTGCTGTGATGGCAGGGGCAGTCTTTGCTGTGCGGAGTGTTGGACAGCTGGCACGGAAAACGTTGCTGGTATTGCTGGTAACCTTTGTCTTTGGCGGGTGTGTGTTTGCTTTGGAACAGATGAGCGGTACTCGTTTATCTGTAGATGGGACATTGTATGCACCCATATCACGCAAGACTTTGCTGGTAGCTGCCGCATTGGCGTATGGTATCAGCGGGATTGTATTCCGCAATCAGGCAAAGGAAAAGCGCCCTTATGGTGAAACCATCCGTCTGACCTGCTATGGCAACGTACAGGAAGTGTATTTGCTGGTGGATAGTGGAAATACGCTGCAGGACCCTATGACCGGACGGCCTGTTTTGATCTTAACCCGCGCGGCGGCATTGCGGATTTTACCGGAGGAGGTGCAGTTTTTACCCTTGCTGCTTGGAAAGGATAATGCAGCGGAGCTGGTACGGCGTGCACAGCAGGCAGATGCAGCAGGTTGGAGATTGATTTCCTTTCAAAGTGTTGGAGGAGGTGGTATGATGCCGTGTTTCCATCCGGACGCGGTGACAAGAGAGGATGGTTCCGCGTATGACAGTATGGTTGCAATTTCCGGTGCAGGCGCAATCTGTTCCGGGGAATATGATGGATTAATCGAACCCTGAAAGGAGCGTGGATATGCTGCATTTATGGCAGAAATTCAGACAGTTGCTGTGCCGGATTGGTATATTGCCGGAGCAGAAAGGCATTTTTTACATTGGGAGTTCTGTGGTTTTACCGCCGCCGCTCAATGCACAGGAGGAAGCAGAGGCGATTGCAGGCTGTCAAAATGGAGACACACAGTGCCGGGACAGATTGATTGAGCACAATTTGCGGCTGGTGGTCTATATTGCAAGAAAATTTGAAAATACAGGGATCAATATGGAGGATTTGATTTCCATTGGTACCATTGGGCTGATTAAAGCGATTGAGACATATAATACGGACAAAAAGACCAAGCTGGCCACGTATGCCTCACGTTGTATTGAAAATGAAATCTTGATGCACCTGAGAAAAGTGTCCAGCCAGAAAACAGAGGTATCCTTCGATGAACCACTGAGCACAGATTGGGATGGGAATGAATTGCTATTGTCGGATATCCTCGGCACGGAACCGGATTGTGTGATCCGTCCGGTGGAGGATGATGTTGACCGGCAGCTGCTGCAAAAGGCTCTGCAAAGGCTGCCGGAGCGGGAGAAAACCATTATATCCATGCGCTTTGGGCTGGCAGATGGCGAGGAACACACGCAGAAGGAAGTTGCGGATTTGCTGGGTATTTCCCAGTCTTATATTTCCCGGCTGGAGAAACGGATTATCAAACGTATGAAAAAGGACATGATGCGGTGGGTGTGAGAAAAAGCAGCCCGGTCTCGAAAGAGGCTGGGCTGCTGTATGCTGATATGAGATTACATAGTATTCAGATGCTCTGCGAATGTTTGTGCAATTGCCGGAATTTCACCGAGCCCCTTGCATACAGTGCGGGTGGTAAAGCCAAGAGATTCCAAGCGGCTTTTCCATGAGTTTGCATCATCTCCGCACAAGTCATTTCTGGCATGGTCACCAGCGACGATTAGAAACGGCATCAGCATGATTTCACGTATGCCGTCCGCCTGCAACTGTGGAATGACGGTTTCCAGCATTGGATAGCCTTCCGCTGTGCCCACATATACATTGGTATAGCCTTCCGTACGGAATTTGTGTTCCAGCTGGGCGTATGCCGCATTGGCAAAATGCTCGGTGCCGTGGCCCATCAAAACAAGAGCTTCTCCATTTTTGCGCGGCGGGATACTTTCCATGACGGCATGGACACAGGTATCATAATCAGATTCGGACCAAAGCAAAGGTTTTGCCATACGCACTTGGGGAAAAGCCGCTGCCGTGGTACATAACCGTTCATATTCTATACCGGGAATAACATGGGTGGCCAGGCACAGGATCGTATCATAGCCTTCGTTTGTCAGCTGTGTGAACAGCGTCTGCGGGTCAGAGATATCCATTCCATCCCGTGCTTTTAGCTTTTTACGGATAAATCCGGATGTAAAAGCGCGATAAATCTTTTGGCCACAGTGATTTTCTACAGCCCGTTCAATGCCCTCAATCGCCGGCATGGCTTCCGGCAGAGAGGTTCCAAAGCTGATGACTGCAATGGCTTGTTTCATATGTAAAATACCCTCCGGTTTCTGTAATTTCCATGCTTTCAGCATAGCGGACAACCGGAGGGTTTGTCAATGCTTGTTTGCAGCGCTTTTCTAAAATACATACGCCCTCAAATAAGGGAACCGTCCGCGCTGCAAGTGTGAATGAGAGGGAGATTATTCATCCTGCGATGATGAGACAGTTTAGATTTGTTTCCGTATCCGTTCCAGTGCACTTTTCTCCAAACGGGAGACCTGTGCCTGTGAGATATGGATTTCATCTGCAACCTCCATCTGGGTGCGGCCTTCAAAAAAACGCAGATTTAAAATGTGCTGTTCTCTTGGGGACAGACGTTCAATGGCTTCTTTTAGTGCAATCTGTTCCAGCCAGTGCTCATCGGTATTTTTCGTATCGCCAACCTGATCCATAACGCAGACCGAATCCCCATTGCTTTCAAATACCGGTTCATACAAGGAAACCGGGTCCATGATGGCATCCAAAGCGAATACAATTTCCTCCCTGGGGACATCCATTGCCTTTGCCAGCTCCTCGACGGTAGGTTCCCGCTGGTTTTCGTTGACAAAGGCTTCCTTTGCCTGCAAAGCCCGGTATGCAGTATCCCGCATGGAACGGGAGACACGAATGGCGCTGTTGTCGCGCAGATACCGCCGGACTTCTCCAATAATCATAGGGACCGCATAGGTGGAAAAGCGTACATTTAAGTCAACATTGAAATTATCAATGGATTTAATCAGACCGATACAGCCGACCTGAAACAGGTCATCCATGCTTTCTCCACGGTTGGAAAAACGCTGGATTACACTGAGAACCAGACGTAAATTACAGGAAATCAGCTTTTCTCTGGCAGTCCGATCACCCTTTGAACTGCGGCGCAGCAGGGAATCTGTTTCTTCTGCTGTTAAAACCTCCAGACGCGATGTGTTAACGCCGCAGATTTCCACTTTACTCTGCATGGTTTTGCCTCCTGTACGTGGTAAATCTCTCTATTGACCAGTATCTCCGGCAGGCGGGCAAAACATACTGCGAAAAAATTCATCCTTTCGACAGTTTGTGCGTGTATTTTTAATTGTTTTGTGCATGTATGAAAAAAACGGGCACTGCAGAAACAGTGCCCGTCTATTATGATGCAATTGTGTTATTCGGAATCAATCCGTTCATAGTATCGGTGAAATATCCCTGTAAAGGTATGCGAAAGGGCCAGGGATGTATTGCCCCAATTATAAAATTTCTCCGAGGCTATGCAGCTCCTTATATGGGAAAGTTACCTTTGGTGCCTTTGCGCCGGAGACATTCAGCCAGAAAGGGATCATGCCTGCTGCATGTGCGCCGCAGATGTCACGTTCGAAGCTGTCACCGATGAAGACAGCTTCATTTGGCTTGACATTCAGCTTGTTCAGGCAGTCGTGGAAGATTTTCGGATTTGGCTTTTCCGCACCGGCTTCTTCGCTGGTTACCATAGCGTCCAGATATCCGGCAAGACCCAATGCGGCAATTTTACGATGCTGAATATGCGTTGTCATATCGGTGCAGATACCGGTACGGATGCGCTGGCGGTGCAGGCGGCTGAGCAGTTCCACAGCGCCGTCGCGGGGCTTGATGGAACGAAGCATGGTTCCCCAATAGGTTTCATACAGCTCAAGCGGCGTCACAATGGAAGGCAGGCCCAGCAGCTCCAGCATACGCTGGGCAATAATAATCCGGTTATGGCAGGCTGCTACCAGAGGCTGTTCCTGCTTCAGCTGTTTATCTGCCTGCTGGTAAGCAAGGAGAAAACGGCGTGCTGGAACATCAAAACGGGATTCGCCATATTCCGCCAATGCAATCAGAGATTGCTTATGTGCAGTGGAAAAATCAAATAATGTATTATCTAAATCAAAAAGCACAGCTTTCATAGCCATGGCTGTCACCTCTTCAATCATCATTGCAGTTTACATTATACCACAAATTTCTCGCAGAAAAAGATATCTGCAAAAGTTTCCGTGGTTTTTATAAAAAATGTTATTCAGCTATTGACATACAGGTAGGGCGGGAATATAATATATTCAACAACAAACATATGAACAAATATTCATATGTTCAAGTTTTGAGAAACCAGAAAGAATGACAGATTGGGAGGAATCAGCATGGCGAATAAGGTTTATATCATGGAAAACCTCGGCTGTGCGCATTGTGCCGGTAAAATTGAAGAAGCGGTGAATCATCTGCCACAGGTAGAGGAAGCTGTTATGGTATTTGCTACAAAACAGCTTAGGGTAAAGACAACCGAACCAGAGGGGCTGGAAGAAACCATTGAAAAAATTGCACAGTCCTATGAACCGGAAGTGACAGTGCGAGATCGTGATGCAGGAAAATCTCAGGGACATCGTCACCATCATGAGAATCATCACGAGCACCACCATCATGAGCA
>JAJPXP010000031.1:14510-24585 GCA_021205365.1 Clostridia bacterium | reverse complement strand
GAGCACGAGCACCACCATCATGAGCATGGTGATGACTGCTGTGGACACGACCACGAACACGAACATCACCATCATGAAGAAGAGGAACCGATGGAGCGTTCCTCCACGACTGGCGGTGAAACCCGTATTTACACGATTGAAAATCTGGATTGTGCAAATTGCGGCGCCAAGATTGAACGCCGGATTAATGCCATGGAAGGCGTATCCGATGCAGTTCTGACGTTTGCAACCAAGCAGCTGCGTGTTACGGCGCCGAATCATGACGGGTTAGCTGAGAAGATGGTGCAGACAGCACGTTTTGTGGAGCCGGATGTACAGATTATTCCACCAGAAATTGCAAAAAAATCACCGAAGAAACAGGATGACAGCAATAAAAAGGCAATCATTGAACTGATTCTTGGTGCAATCTGCATGGCAGCCGGTATTGGTCTGGAGCATGTTTCCATGCCGGCAGCAGTTGCAGTTTTCATCATTGGCTATATCATTCTCGGCAGAGGGGTTGTCTGGACAGCAGTACGCAATCTGACCAGCGGTCATGTGTTCGATGAGAATTTCCTGATGACAGTCGCTACCATTGGTGCTTTTGCAATTGGTGAATTTCCGGAAGCGGTCGGCGTTATGCTGTTCTTCCAGATTGGCGAGCTGTTTGAGCATATCGCGGTGGAAAAGAGCCGTTCACAGATTATGGATGCGGTTGACATGCGTCCCGAAACCGTGCAGTGGGAGCATGACGGCATTGTAGAAACCATTCCGGCAGAAGAAGCGGAGATTGCAGATATTCTGGTTGTACGCCCGGGTGACCGTATCCCGCTGGATGGCGAAGTGATTGAGGGGGAAAGCTTCCTGGATACTTCTGCAGTTACCGGTGAACCGGTTCCGGTCCGCGTTGCAGCAGGCGATGCGCTTGTCAGCGGCTGCGTGAATACCTCCGGCTTGTTGCGTATGCGTGTGACCAAGCCTTTGTCGGAATCTATGGTGACGCGTATTTTGGATGCTGTTGAAAATGCAGCGGCAAGCAAACCGAAAATTGACCGTTTTATCACACGTTTTGCACGTGTTTACACACCGATTGTTGTCATTGTTGCTGTTTTGACAGCGATTATTCCATCTCTTGTATCTGGCAACTGGATGCATTGGATTTATACTGCGCTGACCTTCCTGGTTATCAGCTGTCCGTGTGCACTGGTGCTCAGTGTTCCACTGGCGTTCTTCGCAGGAATTGGTACTGCATCGCGTAAGGGTATCCTGTTCAAGGGAGGCGTATCGCTGGAACGGCTGGCTGATATCAAGGCAGCTGCACTGGATAAGACCGGTACGATTACAAAGGGCACCTTTACTGTTACTGCGCTGGAGCCATCTGCTCCGATGACAGAAGACCAACTGCTGCAGCTGGCAGCGGCTTGCGAGCATTCTTCTACCCATCCGATTGGTGTCAGCATTGTGACAGCAGCGAAGGAGAAGAAGCTGCAGATTGTGACACCGCATGAGGTGAAGGAAGCAGCTGGACATGGCATTTATGCTGTGCTGGAGGGTAATGTCCTGCTGTGCGGTGGCAAAAAGCTGATGGATCAGTATAAGGTTGTGGTTCCGGAGCTTCCTGCGGCAGGCGGTGCTACAGTGGTATATCTGGCATGCAATGGACAGTTTGCGGGACGAATCCTGATTGCGGATACCATAAAGGAAGATGCAAAGTCTGCGATTGCAGAAATGAAGCGTCAGGGTGTCGCATCTGCTATGCTGACCGGCGATGCAGAGGAAAGTGCAAATGCGATTGCTGCCACTGCCGGTGTAGACCGTGTATATGCACATCTGCTCCCGGAAGAAAAAGTGGAACGTCTGCAGGATATCCGCACGAAATATGGCCCGGTTATGTTTGTCGGAGATGGCATCAATGATGCTCCGGTATTGGCGGGCGCAGATGTTGGTGCCGCCATGGGTACTGGCGCAGATGCAGCGATTGAAGCCGCAGATGTTGTCTTCCTGACGGGTGAACTGTCTGCCATTCCGCAGGCGATTGCACTGGCAAAGCAGACGGCAGTTATTGCAAAGCAGAACATCGTGTTTGCGCTCGCAATTAAAATTGGTGTCATGGTATTTGGTCTGGCGGGCATTGCGTCCATGTGGCTGGCAGTATTTGCCGACACTGGTGTTGCAATGTTGTGTGTACTCAATTCCATTCGGATACTGTATAAAAAGTAAATACAGAAATAGGAAGCCGCACCGGATTACAGAAAATATCCGGTGCGGCTGTTTTTGCCTGTTTTGAATTATAGCTGATGCCGGACGATGGCGTATTCATCGCCGGAACGGTAGTACGGACAGTCCGAAAAGGTATCTGTGATAAAACGGCGCATTTCATCCTCATCCAGATCTTGCTGGCAGACAGAATAGCCGTATTCCTCGTCATATTCAAAATACATGCAGTCATCGCATTTGGAAGCCATATTGAGAATCTCCTTTTATGATGATTTCGTTCGGAAAACCCAGTTCCGTTGCATAAAATAGCTGATACAGCATAGCACGGTATCTACAACAATTTTAATTGCTGTAAGCGGCAGCGGCAGGAAGGATAACATGGAAACCAGACCGCCGCTGACCAGCATCTGGCACAAAAACAGGATCAAATAACGGATTCCCTGCGCCTTCCAGTCATCCTCACGGCTGCTGAAGCTCCAATTACGGTTCAAGGTAAAATTGAAGATACCGGAGCAGACACGGGCTGCAATCGTAGCTGTGAGGATGGCACGTGCCGTGCGATCGGGCAACAGGAATGAAAACAGGGTGAACAGGGAAATATCCACCACGAAGCTGCTGAGGGAAACCGTCAAAAAACGCAGCGGCATGGCATAAATCCGTGCGGAATCCACAATGGGACGAAAATGGGAGGTCTGATTTCCATTCTCATAAATCGTCTGAATGGGAATGTATTGGAAGGGAATGTTGTTCTGAGCTGCCGTGAACAGAAAATTCATTTCATATTCATACCGGCTGCCGGGGATTGACAGGGCAAACGCAAACAGTGCTGCTGGAATGCCGCGCAGGCCTGTCTGCGTATCCGGACAGGGCATGCCCGCGGAAAGGCGGAAAAACAACGAGGTAAAACGGTTTCCAAAGCGGCTGCGCCATGGGATATTTGCAGCAGAAAAATCCCGCGTACCCAGAATGATATGATCGGGATGGCATTCGGTGGCAGCAGCAACCCGGAGGATGTCGTCCACAGCGTGCTGACCGTCGCCATCGGCTGTGACAACACCGGAGACAGCAGGATATTGCTCCATAGCAGCGCGCAGTCCGGTGCGGATTGCTTCTCCCTTGCCGCGGTTGGCTTCATGATGCACAACCACACAGCCAAGGTCTGCACAACGGTCAAACAGAGGCTGTGTCTGCGCACAGCTGCCGTCATCAATGACAACCATGTTATCAATGCCTTTTGTTTTTAAGGTATCCACTAACGTTACCAGCACGTCATTGGGGTCGAGGGATGGGATTAATACGGCGATATTCATCTATGGATACCTCCATTTCTTTAATCAAAGAGCGACATAAATTCTACACGTGGTGCAGTAAAGGTTTTTCCATTCAGATAAGAGAGAGAACCGGCATCGGTTGTGAAATCGAACTGAAGCTTATGGGAACATAATGCCTGTGATTTCCGATGATATTTCCGGTTCATTTCGTTGGTGCCGTATTTGCTGTCTCCCAGCAAGGGGCGTCCCATATGGGCAAACTGTGCACGCAGCTGATGGGTACGTCCGGTAATCAGATCACATTCTACCAGAGAAAGCTCCGGAGTTTCCTTTAAAACATGGTATCGTGTGATAGCAGTGCGTGCGCCGGGAACAGGGTAGTTATGTACCGTAACGCGGTGTTCACTTTCGTGACGCAGGATATAATTTTGAATACGGCCATCCCTTGGACGGACATGACCGCAGGTGACACAGAGATACTTCTTGTGTATTTCGCGGTCACGGACTTTTTGGTTCATCACACGCAGAGCCTCTGCGGTTTTGGCTGCAATGACAATGCCGGAGGTACCGCGGTCAATCCGGTTGCACAAAGACGGCGTAAAGGAGGCTTCAGCATCCGGGTTCCAGCGCCCATACTGGAACAGATAAGCCTGAATCCGCGCAATCAATGTATCTGTGGTGCCGCTGTCATCGGCATGGACAACCAGTCCGGCAGGCTTGTTGACCAGCAGGATATGGTCATCCTCATAGATTACAGAGATATTCGGCTTTACATGCAGATAGGCTTCGGTTTCGCTGAGCTTTTTCGGCTTTTCAAAAAATTCATCATGAATATACAGCTGCAGGATATCTCCCTCCTGCAGGCGATAGGCAAAGTCCGTGCGCTTACCGTTGACTTTGATGCGCTTGATGCGGATATATTTATGCATCAGTCCGCCGGGCAGCTGCGGTACTGCTTTTTCCAGAAATTTATTCAGACGCTGGCCGCTATCGTTTTTTTGAATGGTGAATTGTTTCACAGCCTCGTGACCTCCTGTTCAGGCAGTTGCTATATAAGTTAAGTTTAACCGCACCGGCATCGAAAAGCAATCCTTTTTGTGCAGAACGCTGCACTTTCTGCGCCGGCTGTGGTATAATAGGGCATACAGAGAGCCTGGTCTGTAACATTTTTACAACAAAGCGGGATAGATGGGGAGAAGTTTTTTACGGTAATTTCAGTATAAAACGCTGAAATTTTTTGAATTTTGTGATATAATACATAAATCCTGAAAATGTGGGTTGGAATGCAGAGTTTTCTGTTGACAAACTGTGTTTTCATGGGGTATACTAACAATTGACCGTCAGCGAGGATTGCTATGGAACTCGATTTGAAACGTATCGCGGTAACAGACGGAGCGGTGATTCCGTTCTCGTATGATGCCGATCTGACACAAGAGGAAATGAATGGGGAATACCCGTTCCGCACACCTGTTCATATCGAAGGGAAGGTTCAGAACCATCTGGGTGTTCTCAAGCTGTATGCAACGGCAAACGCACTGTATGAAACACGGTGTGCCCGCTGTCTGGCGCCCGTAAAAGAGGATCTCAGCGTAACGTGTGACATGATTTTGTCAGGCGATGCCCAGAACGACGACCGGGACGATATTTACCAGCTGGAAGGCGACAGCATTGAACTGGATGATATTGTGATCCCTGCATTGATTCTGGAAGTTGATTTTGCATATTATTGCAAACCGGATTGCAAGGGCTTGTGCCCGAAATGCGGCAAAAACAGAAACGAAGGTCCCTGCGGCTGTGACGGACGTGAGATTGACAGTCGGCTGGCTGTCCTTCAGAAGCTTCTGGACAAGGAAGACTGAAGACTACGACTCATTAAAAAAGAACTTTAAGGATAGACAGAGGAGGTGTTACCGAAATGGCAGTACCAAAGAGAAAGACTTCTAAGGCAAGACGTGATACAAGACGTAATAACGTTTGGAAGCTGGCTACTCCGGGTCTGGTTAAGTGCCCGAAGTGTGGTGAGCTGAAGCTTCCGCACAAGGTTTGCAAGGCTTGCGGCTCCTACAACGGTCGTGAAGTCCTGAAGGTTTCCGAGTGATTTCGGAGCACCCCGGCAGATTGAAGAAAGAATAGAGAAGGGTGACATGGATTCCTTCTCTATTTTTTTGCTGTAATTTTGCAGGTAATCTTGACGGGAAAGCTGAGAAATGCGATAATCGGAAGAGATAACGCGGTTTTGATGAAGGACCGTTTGGAATCAAGGAAAATCCAATGAAAAAACTTGTCATCGAGGGCCAGAGGCAGAAAAGCGATGCATTTCCGCGTGTGCCCTGCAGACAGAAAGGAGTATTCATATGGCAAAGCCAGTGGTAGCTATTGTGGGACGGCCGAATGTGGGAAAATCCCAGCTGTTTAACCGTTTTGCAGGCAAGCGCCTTTCTATTGTGGAAGATACGCCGGGTATTACCCGTGACCGCCTGTATGCGGATTCCGAATGGCGCGGACGGCCATTTCAGGTTGTTGATACCGGCGGCATTGAGCCGAGTACAGACAGCGAAATATTGAAATTTATGCGTATCCAGGCAGAGGCTGCAATCCAGGCAGCGGATGTCATCATCCTGATGACGGACCTGCGCAGCGGTATTACCGCAACAGACGAGGAGGTAGCAGCCATGCTGCGCCGTTCCCGTAAGCCGATTGTACTGGCGGTGAACAAGTGCGATAAGCCGGGAGCAGAGCAGCCGGAATTTTATGAATTTTATAATCTGGGTCTGGGTGACCCGTATGCGATTTCTGCGCTGCATGGCTACGGGACAGGAGATCTGCTGGACGCCTGTTATGAACATTTCCCGGAAGAGGATGGAGAGGACGAGGAGGACCAGTATATTAAGGTCGCGGTCATCGGCAAGCCGAATGTCGGCAAATCCTCTCTGGTCAACCAGATCCTCGGCGAGGAGCGCGTGATCGTCAGCAATGTTGCGGGCACAACCCGTGACAGCGTGGACTCCCGGTTTGAAAATTCCAAGGGAAAATACCTGCTGATCGATACAGCAGGCATCCGCAAGCACTCTAAGGTGGACGAAAAAATTGAAAAATTCAGCGTTATGCGCTCCCTGATGGCAATTGAACGTGCAGATGTGTGTGTCATCATGATTGATGCGACTGAAGGTGTTACCGAACAGGACACCAAGATTGCCGGAGAAGCACATGGTGCAGGCAAAGCGTGCATCATCGTTGTCAACAAATGGGATCTGGTCGAAAAGGACAGCAAGACGATGGAACAATATATCCAGCGTGTCCGTATTGGGCTGGCGTATATGCCGTATGCACCGGTATTGTTCCTGTCAGCCAAGACAGGTGCCCGCGTCAATAAGCTGTTTGACTGTATCAATGATGTATATGAACAGAATGGACGCCGGATTCCGACCGGACAGCTCAATACGCTGCTGGCGGAGGCTACCGCACGTGTCCAGCCGCCGACGGACAAGGGCCGCCGCCTGAAGATTTATTATATGACCCAGTCGGGCGTCCGTCCGCCTACGTTCGTGTGCTTCTGTAATGATGCACAGCTGTTCCATTTCTCCTATCAGCGCTATCTGGAAAACCAGATCCGTGAGGTATATGGCCTGAATGGCACACCCGTCCGCATGATTATCCGTGAGCGGAACAATAAGGAGAGCGAATAAGATGGCAGTTACCATTTTGATTCTGGCTGTTGTAGGTTACCTGCTGGGCAGTATTAACGCATCCATTGTCGTATCCAGAATATTTATGGGGTACGATATCCGTACAAAAGGCAGCGGAAATGCAGGCTTGACCAATTCTTTCCGCTGTATGGGTGCAAAACCGACGTTGTTTGTACTGGTTGGCGATATTGCAAAGGCTGTGATTGCATCGGTAATCGGCGGTATGCTGATGGGGCCGCTGGGCACATTGATTGCCGGCTCCGGCGCGATTATTGGCCATATGTTCCCGCTGTATTTCCGGTTTAAAGGTGGAAAAGGTATTTTGGTGGGCGGAACCATGATTTGTGTCTTTGACTGGAGAATTTTCTGCATTGTAATCGCCGTTTTCTTCGTGCTGGTTGGCATCACCAAGTGGGTTTCCCTTGGCTCGATTGCCGCAACGTCGCTGGTTCCATTTCTGACGTTGTATTTTTACCGGAACGATCCGACATTGCTGCCAATGGCAATTATTTTGTTCGTGATGGCGGCTGCTGTTGTTTATATGCACCGTGCCAATATTGTGCGCATTGCACATGGCAAAGAAAATAAATTTTCACTGCACAGCGGAGAGAAAAAGTGATATCCGCCATGTACAGATGATGTCAAGGAGTTTGCTATGAAGATTTTTGTAGTTGGCTGCGGCGGATGGGGTATGGCTTTGTCAATCCTGCTGCATGAAAATGGACATGATGTAACAGTATGGTCTTTCTTTGAAGAGGAATGCAGACTGCTGAAGGAAAACCGCGGCAATGAAAAACTGCTTCCGGGTGTGAAGCTTCCGGAGGAAATTGATATTACAACAGACCTCGACGGAGCTGCGGAAGCAGATATTGTTTTGATGGCGGTCCCATCGTTTGCGGTACATTCCACTGCAGAGAATCTGTCCCGGGTTATTCCGGAGGGAACACCCATTGTCAATGTAGGCAAGGGGCTTGACCGTGATAACGGCTACTGCCGTTTCTCTGAAACCATTAAAAAGGCGACAGGGAACAGAAATCCGGTGGTTGCATTAACTGGCCCAACCCATGCAGAAGAGGTATCCAGAGGCATACTGACAGCTATTCTGGCGGCTTCGGAGAGCCGTGAGGCAGCGACACTGGTACAGCAGGCATTTATGAATGACCGCTTCCGTGTATATGTTTCACCGGATATTATTGGCGCTGAGCTGGGTGGATGCTTCAAGAATATCATTGCACTGGCAGCAGGCATTTGTGATGGTATTGGCTTGGGGGATAACTCCAAAGCAGCTCTTATGACGCGCGGTCTGACGGAAATTGCGCGTTTGGGCGTGGAGCTTGGCGGCAGAAGTGAGACGTTCGCAGGTCTGTCCGGTATGGGCGATTTGATTGTTACCTGCACTTCTATGCATTCCCGCAACCGCCGTGCCGGAATCAAGATCGGCAAGGGAATGGATGTACAGCAGGCTATGAAGGAAGTCGGTGCTGTTGTTGAAGGTTATTATGCAACAGAAGCAGGCTATATGCTATCAAAGAAGGCCGGCATTGAAATGCCGATCACGACTGCAATGTATGAGCTTTTGTATGAAGGCAAACCGGTTCAGGAATGTATCCAGAAGCTGATGTCCCGCCCGCGCAAGAGCGAGATTGAAGATATCTGGAGATAAAAAAATTCTCCTTTCGGAGAGATACTATAAATTGGAGCAGCAGAGAGGACAAGCGTTCTTTCTGCTGTTTTTTTGTATTTCTTCATCGTGCGTTAAGAAATTTGTCAGGATTGATATGCTATCATTCAGGTAAGAAAAACTGAATGAAATGGAGAGGAAATATGAAACGTCATACCATAGGAACAGGAAAAATGCTCATAACGGTGTTTGCTGCCGTTGTCATCCTGATTGCAGCACAAAGTCTCGCACTGCTGGCCGGAAATTTTTCCGTCATGCTGGGTTGCCCTGCGGCAACCGGTAATGTGATTGCAGGTATACTGTATCCGGTTATGGTGCTTGCCGGAAGCAAGCTTTGGGTGAAACGGTTTTTGAAGCAGGAACTGCAGCAGTATCACATTGGCAGAGGAAAACCGCGGCTGGTTTGGTGCTGCTCTGCTGTGCTCATGCCATGTATGGCGGCGGTGATCTTGTGCTGTTTCACAGGGCATTGGGAAAGCCCGTCTCTGACTGCCTCAGAACTGGCACAGATCATAACTGGCGGCATCTTCTTTTTTGGCATTGGAACAGGGATTGCAGAGGAAATAGTATTCCGTGGTTTGATCCTGCATGTTATTGCATGTCGATGGAACAAATGGATTGGTATTTTTGTTCTATCTGTTCTGTTTGCCGTCCTGCATATTGCAGGAACACAAATGGATTTTATTAGCATTTTGCAGCTGCTTGTAGCTGGAAGCGTTGTCGGTATCCTGTTCTCGCTCGTGACATATGAGAGCGGGAGTGTCTGGAGTAGTGCAGTCATGCATGCAATGTGGAATATGATTATGATTGGTGGTATGCTGCATATCGGGGATACCGCTGACCCATCCTCTGTGTATAACTATGTGCTGGAAACAAAGGCATTTTTGATCACTGGCGGGGATTTCGGTATAGAAGCTTCTGTGGTTTCCATATTGGCGTATAGTATATTTATTCTGCTGGCACTGGCACTGCTGTATAGCGGAAAGCGTAAGCGAGAGCGAGCCTCCGGCTAACATAACGCAAGAGCCGGGAACAGAAATGGAACCAACGCACCGGTGCCGACAGTTCCGGCAATGAAAAAGCCCTTTGCAGTATGCAAAGAGCTTACTTTCATCTGTGTTGATATCAATTAGATTGCGCGAGTAACCTTGCCGGAACGGAGGTCGCGCGCTGCTGGATGCAGCCGAGCGTAAGCGAGAGCGAGCCTCCGGCTAACATAACGCAAGAGCCGGGAACAGAAA
>JAJPXP010000031.1:0-14500 GCA_021205365.1 Clostridia bacterium | reverse complement strand
AGCGTAAGCGAGAGCGAGCCTCCGGCTAACATAACGCAAGAGCCGGGAACAGAAATGGAACCAACGCACCGGTGCCGACAGTTCCGGCAATGAAAAAGCCCTTTGCAGTATGCAAAGAGCTTACTTTCATCTGTGTTGATATCAATTAGATTGCGCGAGTAACCTTGCCGGAACGGAGGCACCGAGAGCAAACATTGATATGGCACGGAGTGCCAGCAACGATAGCCTTAACACGACGAACGTTCGGCTTCCAGGTACGATTAGAACGTCTGTGAGAATGGGAAACCTTGATACCGAAGGTTACACCCTTGCCGCAAACTTCACACTTTGCCATCTTTCCTGCACCTCCTTATCTTTATCATTTGAGTAACGGATATTATAATACCATATGTCGAAAAGAATTGCAAGAGCCATGGACAAAAATATTTACAAAGAAGAAAAAAACAAGGACTTGCATTGCATTAAACAACGCTATCCGTTATAATAAAAACAGTAGTTTGCTGTGACTGTAAGGGGCAAACAGTGCGAGAATAGGAGGAAGTCTGACATGCAACTGAAAGAATTCAGCGTAACGCTTGGCCAGTTGATCACAGAATTTCAGTTTGAGATTATTTATGGACCGGAAGGCTTTGAAAAAGTAGAAATTACAACAGATGACGTCAATAGACCAGGCTTGCAGCTAGCAGGCTTCTTTGATTATTTTGAACCGAACCGCCTGCAGATTATGGGCAAGGTTGAGAATACATACGTCGAACAGTTTGACAGTGAAAAACGTTTGGATATTTTCGAACAGCTATGTTCCACCGGTATCCCCGCTATCATCATTACAAGAAATATTGATGTATTTCCAGAGCTTGTAGAAGCTGCGAAAAAATATGATGTAACTGTCCTGCGTACCAATGAATTTACATCTTCGGTTACCAGTGGTTTGGTTGCATCCCTGAAGGTTTCCCTTGCCCCGCGTATCACCCTGCACGGTGTACTGGTTGAAATTTATGGTGAAGGCGTCCTCATTCTGGGTGACAGCGGCGTTGGCAAGAGCGAGACGGCAATTGAGCTGGTTAAGCGCGGACACCGTCTGATTGCCGATGATGCTGTTGAAATCAAACGCGTATCCGACCGCACGCTGGTCGGCAGTGCTCCGGAAATCATCCGCCATTTTATTGAGCTGCGCGGTATCGGTATTGTTGATGTGCGCCGCATTTTTGGTATGGGATCCATCAAGGATACGGAGCGCATTGATGTGATTATCAATCTGGAGCAGTGGCAGGACGGCAAGATGTATGACCGCCTTGGCCTGGATAACCAATATACCGATATTCTGGGTATGAGAATTCCATCGCTGACAATTCCGGTACGCCCGGGCCGTAACCTTGCGGTTATCATTGAGGTTGCTGCAATGAACCATCGTCATAAGTCCATGGGCTATAATGCTGCCAAGGAACTGAATGAACGTATGATGAAATCCATGGGCATGGGCTAACAGTATCAGCCAACAAACTAAAATAGGGAAGTTGTCATACAAGGTGCAAAGAAAGACGAGCAAGAAGCGATGCTTTTGCCCGTCTTTTTTCTACCTGTTACACAGTAGAAACGCCATACGGTAAAAAACGCCGTCAAGGACCGAATTGCAAAGTTTATTCTTGGCGGCGTTTTCTGTTTTTTCTGTTTGCCCAATAAATTTGACTTTATTTTTTGGCTAATTTATAACTCTCGTCAATTCTGCAGCAAATTTCTTCTGTCGATACAGAATTATCCAGAATAATGGTATACCAACTGTTTTTGTTCATATGCCAACCCGGAAAATAGCGTTTGTTATCGACGGTTTTGGGTATTTGCTCTTTTTCTAACCGAAGGTCAATAATCTCTACAACTTCATTTGAGGATAATCCCAATTTATTTCTTGATACTGTCAGGATTGCGCCATACCATTTGTTGTTGTCTTTTCTTCTCCATATTGCATTGTCCGGAAACTTAGTCCACAAAAACTCCAGTTCATCACCATATGTATTTTGCACGTAGTCTATAATCCTAAAAGCCTGTTCCGTCTTGAATACAGAGAACTCAAAACATTCATCCGCAATCTTTTTAAGAATTTTTTCTATTTCAGCCCGCACTTCTCCAACGAAGGTTCCAGATGCATTGGTTTTATATAAGATATACGGCTCATTCGTCTCACTTTCTACCAAATCTGTGCCAACATCACCATTTTTCGAAACTGAAACGTGCAATATAAAAGCACCATTCATAATAGTGGTATCATAACTCCAGTGACTTTCTTTTGATTCAAAGCCATAGCGCATCAATTTATCTACATTCAATTTTCTTCTGCGGAAAATATCTTCAAACACATTTATCGTCCACTTCTACTTTAGTATTCCAGTTATGCAAATTTCGATTGCAGCTTGCTTACCTGCAACTATTTTATCACTCATTCGTTAATTGTACAACGCATTTTCTCCATCTGTACACGTTTGGTGGCAAAGTGTTTTCCCTAAGATTTTCATCCAGATTTTGTCGTTTTGGTCTCGCCTTCCGTAATTTATATAAAATCTTTGGTAAAATCGCTCTGCGCGGTGCTGTAGGTAGTGAAAGAAAAAGGACTGTAAACACAGTCCCTTTTGGATTTCTTCCGTTCAGTCAATATAAAATTCTTCAAAGTCATCCAGACGCAGACAGCCGACGCGTCCGCCGTCTTGCTTATGTGCAGCGCCGCAGTCAATATAAATGATACCACCATCATCAAGAATCTGTCCGGCTTTTCCACCTTCCAGGCGATAGGTTGGTATATGACCGACAATCACGGTCTTATCAGCATAATATTCCATGCCCGGCTTCGGTTCCGCGGTCAGGAATGCAGCCGGAGGATATGCATCCAGATCCTTTTCCGCGTCAAAATCCGCAATGCCGCTGTGGGTCAGGACAAAGGAAACACCGTCCGCTTCCACTTCCTCATACAGCGTCATTTCACCGATGTAGTCGAGGATGGCTTCTCTTCCTTCCTCGTCCAGATCCAGATACTGTGCCAGGGTGCGCTGTCCGCCATCTGCAGCCCATTGTGCCAGTGTAAGCCGGGTTTCCTCATCCAGGTATTCTGCAAGGTTATCCATATTTGCTTCGGGCGGAAGCTTGCGGACACAACGGGCAAAACGTAGCTCATGGTTGCCCAGAATTGGGAACACATTGGAACGTTCCATCATATCGTGCAGCAGGCCGATCGGATCAGGCCCAAGGTCAACACAGTCGCCCAGTACGAACATGGTATCATTGTCATTGAAATGGATTTTTTGCAGCAGGCTTTTCCAGTCCTCCAGACAGCCGTGCAGATCACTTACAGTATAAATCATAAACGGAAACCTCCGGCAAATACAGAATTAGGTTATTACTATTGTATGCGACAAAGCAGAGAAAAACAAGAGTAAAAAGCAGAACTGGAAAAATTTGTTTGAGAGAAAAATGTCAGATCCGGTACAAAAACGGCATTTTTGAGAATCCCGTATTTACTGACATAAAAAGCGTTTCGCTTTTTTCTCCGGCATGGTATAATAGCACTGTATAGATGTTTATGAATAACAATGACTGGTATGAGATGTTGCAGGAAGGATGATGAAAAATGCCATCCCTCCACACTGCCAGCGCGGGCAGCTCCATTGCTTGAGGGCTGGGAGAGCGCTGGTATATCCACATGCATTATGCCAGTAATTCCCATTATTTTCTTTGATAAAGGAATGAAATTTATGATAGAAGCATTGAAACGCGAGATGGATTGTCCGGCCGACCAGATGATTTTGTATACTGATGAACCGATGAGCCGGCATACGTCGTTCCGCATTGGCGGCCCGGCTGATTTACTGGTTTCTCCGAAAAGTGAGAGAGCGGTCTGCAGTGTTGTCCGGGCTGCAAAAAAAGCCGGACTGCCGCTGACCGTACTGGGAAATGGTTCCAATGTGCTGGTAAGTGACGACGGCATCCGCGGCGTTGTGCTATGCCTGGGCACCGAATATGGTGCAGTGAATGTGGAAGGTACACGGATTACCGCACAAACAGGTGCACTGCTTTCTGTGCTGGCGTCTGAGGCATATCATGCCGGATTGACCGGGCTGGAATTTGCAGGCGGTATTCCGGGTTCTCTGGGCGGCGCACTGTTTATGAATGCGGGAGCATATGACGGGCAGACCGCCAATGTTGTGGTTTCCTCGCGTTATTATGATACAAAAATCGATGCCATTGGTACGCTTTCGGATGAAGAACATGCCTTTGCATACCGCACTAGCATTTTTAAGAGCCATCCGGAATGGATTGCCTTGTCTGCTGTGCTGCAGCTGCAGGAAGGTGATCCGGCAGAAATCCGTGCAAAAATGGATGACTTTGCACAGCGCAGGCGGGATAAGCAGCCCCTGAATTATCCGAGTGCAGGCAGTACCTTCAAGCGCCCGGCAGGCTATTTTGCCGGAAAGCTGATTCAGGATGCCGGATTGATGGGATATTCCATCGGTGGTGCGCAGGTTTCCGAAAAACACGCGGGATTTGTCATTAACAAGGGGAATGCAACCTGCGCGGATGTGCTGGCATTGATTGAGCATGTTCAGAATGAAGTACAGAGCCAGTTCGGCGTAGAACTGGAACCGGAAGTCAGGATGCTGTAACGGATTGTCCAGCCGGCTGTCGGCGGGGGATATAAGTGAAACAGGAAAGGATGGACAGCATGAAGTTTTTTATCATTTCCGGTATGTCCGGATCGGGAAAATCAAGGGCAATGGCAACACTGGAGGATTTGGGTTATTATTGTGTCGATAATATTCCGGTGGCATTGATTCCGGCGTTTGCAGAAATCTGCCAGGCGGCAACCGGGGGACAGTACGAACGGGTTGCATTGGCAGTGGATGTCCGTGCAGGCAAGGATATTTCTCATCTGATGTGTGCGATTGACCGCATAGGAGAAATTGGCTGTGAATATAAGCTGATTTATCTGGATACTGCAACACCGACCCTGATTAACCGTTATAAGGCAACCCGCCGCAAGCATCCGCTGATGGAAAATGGTGTTACCATGGTGGATGCCATTGAAAAGGAGCGGGAGCTGCTGTCCGGTGTGCGTCAGCATGCAGATTTTGTGGTGGATACAACCCGCTTTGAAGTCGCACAGCTGCGCGAAACCATTATATCGCTCGCGACCGGTGGCGCAAGCAGTGGCCTGCTGCATGTCAATGTGGTGTCTTTCGGTTTTAAATATGGCATTCCGGCAGATGCAGACCTTGTTTTTGACGTCCGTTTCCTGCCAAATCCGTATTATGAAATCAGCCTGAGAGAAAAAACTGGCAGAGATCCCCAGGTCAGGAATTATGTCTTCTGTGACGGTACGGCGGACCGGTATCTGGACCTTCTGTTTGCCCTGCTCGACTTCCTGATTCCAAAGTATACCAAGGAGGGAAAAGCTGTTTTGACCATCGGTATCGGCTGCACTGGCGGCAGACATCGTTCTGTAGCCATTGCGGAAGCAGTAAACCGGCACCTGTTAGACCAAAATGTCCTGACTACAGCAACACACAGAGACAGCGTTAAGGGGTAATGATATGGCAAGACCGATTTATCGGAAGCTTTATCTGCGCACTTTGCGGGCAGCGAGAAAAGTAGGGCTGCGCAAGCGGCAGAACCAGCAGACCATCCGTTCTGCACGCAGCCTTGGGCCGCGGATTGTAGTTATTGGCGGCGGTACAGGGCTGTCCACGATGCTGCGCGGATTGAAAACATATACAGAAAATATTACAGCCATTGTTTCGGTTTCGGATGACGGCGGTGGGAGCGGCGTGCTTCGGGAAGACCTTGGCATGCTCCCACCGGGTGATATCCGCAACTGCATTACAGCACTTGCGAATACCGAGCCGACCATGATGGAACTGATGAATTACCGTTTTCCGGAGGGGATCAACAAGGGGCAATCGTTCGGCAACCTGTTTTTGGCAGCGCTGAACGGCGTCTCCGGTTCCTTTGAGGAAGCGGTTATGAAAATGAATGAAGTCCTTGCCGTTACCGGCAAGGTTTTGCCTGTCACCAATGCAAACTGCAATCTGGTGGCAGATTTTGAAAATGGCGCAAGTGTGGTAGGTGAATCAAAGATTGCCGCCAAGAAAAAGGAACAGAACTGCCGGATTCAGAAGGTACGGCTGGAGCCGGAACATCCGACTGCGCTTCCCCATGCCATTGATGCGATTCTTTCAGCAGATATGATTATTCTGGGACCGGGAAGCCTGTATACCAGTATTATTCCAAACCTGCTGGTAGACGGCATTGTGGATGCATTGAACAAATCAAAAGCGCCAAAGATTTATGTGCTCAATATCATGACACAGGATGGCGAGACCGAAGGCTATACGGCCTTCGATCATCTGGATGCATTATTACAGCACAGTGCGCCGGGTATGGTCAATGCCTGTATTTATAACACAGCGCCGGTGCCCGATTTGATCCAGGCGCGCTATAAGACAGAGGATGCAGAGCCAGTGGAGATGGATATGCAGCGTTTCCGTGCATCTGGCATAGAAATGTACGGCTTCCCGCTGATTGCCAGTGGAAGCAAATTTGCACGACACGATCCCAATCTGCTGGCACAGGCGGTTGTCAATGTATTTGGACAGTGCTGTGTGCGTGAAGGGGTTTACGGTGCGTATGACCTGCTGGCGCGGGAAACAGCTCCCGGAAAGATTTAAAGGAGGATTGCGGTGTCATTTTCTTCAGAAACAAAAGCAGAATTGTGCCGCATTCCCGTCAGCCGGGGGTGTTGCGCTGTAGCAGAAGCGTATGGGCTTCTGCTGTATGCGCACGCCTTTTCCCATACGGGAATTTCTATGGTGACAAGCAGTGAACCGCTGGCAAAACGGATTCCGCCGTTATTTGCACGGGCATTCGGCGTATCGGTCCATCCGCAGGAAAAGAGTGCCGGCGGGCGGATTACGCTGCAAATCACCGATGAAATGCAGATCAAGCAGATTTTCTCCGCGCTGGGCTACGATTGGAAGTATCATATGTCTTATCACCTCAACCGCAATGTGATTGAGGAGGACTGCTGCCGTTCCGCATTTCTGCGGGGCATTTTTCTGTCGGCGGGAACTGTAGCGGGGCCGGAGAAAAAAACACACCTGGAGATTACGACTTCACATCATGCCTTGTGCCGTGAGGTGATGAGTTTGATGCTGGATATGGATCTGATGCCAAAATTTGCGACAAGAAAAACGTTATCGCTGCTGTATTGGAAGGATACCGCGGGGGCGGAGGATTTTCTGACCCTGATCGGCGCACAGCATGCGGCGATGCAGATGATGCAGGCAAAGGTGGAAAAGCAATTGCGCAATAAGGTAAACCGCAGGGTCAACTGCGAGGCGGCGAATGTAATCAAAGCCTCCAATGCAGCAGCAGAACAGATTGCCGTGATCCGCCAAGCACTCAACAAAAGTGGCTGGGAGGTATTCCCGGACTCCCTGCATGAAACCATCCATTTGCGGCTGGATGATCCGGCAGCAAGCCTTTCTGAGCTTGCTGCGAAATGCAACCCCCCGATTTCCAAGCCGGGGCTGAATCATCGGCTGCGCCGTATTGTCACCATTGCAAAAGCAGCAACACAGGAGGAAAAGGAATGAGCTTTGCGCACTTACATGTACATACGGAATTTAGTCTGCTGGATGGCGCCTGCCGCATCGGCAATATGATGGAGCATGTGAAAGAGCTGGGGCAGGAGGCTATTGCTATCACTGATCATGGCGTTATGTATGGCGTCATCGATTTTTACCGTGCGGCGAAAGCTGCGGGGATCAAGCCGGTGATCGGCTGTGAGGTGTATGTTGCGCGGCGCACCCGGCATGATAAGGTGCATGGTGTGGACAACAATCCATATCACCTGATTTTGCTGTGTAAAAATGAGCAGGGATACCGCAATCTTATTCATATGGTCAGCCTGTCCTTTTCTGAGGGCTTCTATAACCGTCCGCGTATTGATATGGAGCTGCTGAAGGAATATCATGAGGGCCTGATCTGTATGTCTGCCTGTATTGCGGGCGAGGTCGCTTCCAAAATCCTGCAGCAGAATTATGCAGGCGCCAAACAGGCTGCACTGGAATATCGGGATATTTTTGGTGAAGGAAATTATTATCTGGAAATCCAGGATCATGGACTTCCGGAGGATGAGGATGTCTGCCGCGGTGTCATTCGGATTGCAGAGGAAACTGGAATACCTCTGGTTGCCACCAACGATGCGCATTATACCAGAAAACAAGATGCTGCGATGCAGGATGTCCTGATGTGCATTCAGACCGGTAAGACCATTGACGATATCGACCGCATGCGGTTTGAGACAGAACAATTTTATCTGAAAAGTGAAGAAGAAATGGCCGCGCTCTTCCCGGAGCATCCAGAGGCTATTTCCAATACCATGAAAATTGTCGAGCAGTGCAATGTGGATTTCACCTTTGGCCAATATCATCTGCCGTCTTTTGCCGTGCCGGATGGCTATACGGCAGAGGAGTACCTGCATAAGCTCTGTATGGAAGGCTTTGACCGCAGATATGATCCGAACGATCAGGAAAAGCGTGACCGCCTGCAATATGAGCTGGACATGATTCAGCGTATGGGCTTTGTAGATTATTTCCTGATCGTATGGGATTTTATCCATTATGCGAAGACACATGATATCCCTGTCGGACCGGGCAGAGGCTCGGCGGCAGGCTCCATGGTGGCCTATTGTCTGGATATTACGACGCTTGACCCGATCCAGTATTCGCTGTATTTCGAACGATTCCTCAATCCGGAACGCGTCAGCATGCCGGATATTGACGTGGATTTCTGCTATGAACGCAGGCAGGAGGTCATTGATTATGTGACCGAAAAATACGGTGCGGATCATGTGGCGCAGATTGTCACTTTCGGCACCATGGCGGCGCGCAATGCCATCCGTGATGTGGGGCGGGCGCTGAATATTCCGTATGCCGATGTGGATGTGGTAGCAAAGCTGGTGCCGACAGAGCTGCACATCACACTGGACAAGGCACTTGCTGCATCTGACCAGCTGCGGCAGATGTATGAGAATGATGAAACCGTACATCGTCTGATCGATACCGCCCGCAGTTTGGAGGGTATGCCGCGGCATGCGTCCACACATGCCGCGGGCGTGGTTATCACCAATGAGCCGGTTGACCACTATGTTCCGCTGGCTGCCAATGACGGCAACATGGTCACGCAGTTTATTATGACCACGCTGGAGGAGCTTGGTCTGCTGAAAATGGATTTTCTCGGCCTGCGCAACCTGACCGTACTGTGTGATGCGGAAAAAATGGTACAGAAATGGAAGCCGGATTTTAAGCTGGATGATATTTCCCTGAATGATGATGATACCTACACGATGCTGTCACAGGGAAAAACTTCCGGTGTGTTCCAGCTGGAAAGTGCGGGCATTACCAATGTCGTTACCGGTTTGAAGCCGCATTCGATTGAAGATATCACAGCCGTTGTGGCGCTCTACCGTCCGGGGCCGATGCAGTCCATTCCGCGGTATATCGCGTGCAAGCATGACCCAAAGCAGGTGCAGTATAAGCATCCGCTGCTGAAAGGCATTCTGGACGTCACATATGGCTGTATGGTCTATCAGGAACAGGTTATGGAAGTATTCCGTGTGATGGCGGGATATTCCCTTGGCAAGGCGGATATGGTACGCCGTGCTATGTCCAAAAAGAAAATGAAAGAGCTTGCCAAAGAGCGGACAAATTTTATTTATGGCAATGAAGAGCTGGGCATTGACGGCGCGATCAAACGCGGTGTGGATGAACAGATTGCAGAGTCCATTTTTGACGAAATCATGGACTTTGCAAATTATGCATTCAATAAAGCACATGCGGTATGCTATGCGGTGGTTTCCTACCAGACAGCATACATGAAATGTCATTATCCACGGGAGTATATGGCGGCGCTGCTGACCAGCGTGCTCGATTCTTCCTCCAAGGTTTCGGAATATATCGGCGCTGCGCGCAGTATGGGGCTGACTGTACTGCCGCCGGATGTCAACCAGTCCGGTGAAGGCTTTACCGTTGCAGATGGAAATATCCGTTTTGGTATGGCGGCGATCCGCAACGTCGGACACAGCTTCCTGAAGGAGCTGGAAGCGGAACGGGCGGAAAATGGCGCGTTTGAATCCTTTGAGGATTTCTGCGAACGCATGTATTCCCATGACCTGAACCGCCGTGCACTGGAAGGTCTGGTCAAATCCGGCGCATTTGATTCCATGGGCTACCGCCGCAGCCAGCTGCTGCGGGTCTATGATGGTGTACTCAATGACGTAACCAATGCCCGCAAGCGCAATCTGGAGGGGCAGATCGATCTGTTTGGCATGGGGACAGAGGAGCAGAAGCGGGAGAGCATCCATATACCCAATATCCCTGAGCTGCCGAAGCGGGAGCTGCTTTCCATGGAAAAGGAAACCACGGGATTGTATCTGTCAGGCCATCCGCTGGACAGTTATAGAGAATTGATTGAGAAGGCGAATTGTGCCACGATTCGTGGCATGGAAGAGGATCTTGGCAGTGAACAGAATACCGCGCAGCCGCCAAAGTATTGTGATGGCATGCATGTTGTACTGGCTGGCGTCATTACCTCTGTCCGGCTGAAAACGACCAAGAACAACAGTATGATGGCATATGTTGTGGCAGAAGACCTCACAGGCTCCGTGGAAATGGTCGTCTTTTCCTCTGTGATGCAGCAGGCGGGCGATTGGATGAAGGAGGATAAGGCTGTCTGGATTGCCGGGCGCATTGATGCCCGGGAAGATGAAGCACCCAAAATTATTCCGACCGCCATGTATCCGCTGGATGAAGAGTATCTGGATGCGGTAAAGCAGTCTGTACAGGGAAGACGGAATGATCGCAGGCAGGATGACCGCCAGCGCGGCAATGGGCAGGGCAGTTATGATAACCGCCAGCAGATCCGGGAAAAACCTGTTGACGGCTGCCGCTGGAAGCTGTATCTCCGTATTGCAAATATGGATGATCCGCGGCTTGAGGAAATAAAGAAGCTGCTTCCTGATTACCGCGGGGATCTGCCGGTATATCTGTTCTGTTCGGATAACCGGAAGACGCTCAAGGCGCCGAGAACCATGTGGGTCTACAATAATTTGCTGTTAATTGACAAATTAAGGTTTATTCTTGGGGAAGAAAATGTTATAATGAAATAGCAAAAGCAGTAAAATCGGAGTTTTACCTGCTTTTGTAAAAAACGGGTTATAAAAAAGAAAAAACAGGAAAATTTTCATTTATTCTGAAAATTCTTTGCTGCCAGATTGGAGAAACGGCAGATGGCGAAGACATATTTGGAGGGAACATAATGGAAAAGCAGATTAAACGAATTGGCATTCTTACCAGCGGCGGCGATGCACCTGGAATGAATGCGGTTATCCGAGCAGTTGTACGAACATCAGCCTCCTATGGCATTTCCTGCCTTGGCATTCGCCGCGGTTACAGCGGCCTGATCAACGGCGACATCGTTGAGCTGGGTGCAAGAAGTGTAGATGGCATTATTGCAAAGGGCGGCACCATGCTGTATACTGCACGTTGTCTCGAGATGCTGACAGATGAAGGTCTGCGGCAGGCAGCAGATAATGCGCATTATATGGGCTTGGATGGCTTGGTTGTATGTGGCGGTGACGGCAGCTTCCGCGGTGCGCAGGCGCTTTCACGCATGGGCGTTCCGGCTATTGGCATTCCGGGTACGATTGACAACGATATTGTTTGCTCGGATTATACGATTGGCTTTGACTCCGCAGCCAATACTGCAATTCAGGCAATTGACAAGCTGCGTGATACCATGCAGTCCCATGAGCGTTGTTCCGTCGTTGAGGTTATGGGACGCAGAGCAGGACATCTGGCACTGGATGTTGGTATTGCCTGCGGTGCAACGGCAATTCTGCTTCCGGAACGCGAAATTAATTTTGAAAAGTCCATTATTGAGAAGATGCGTGCAAACCGTATCCGCGGAAGAAAGCATCATATCATTATTGTTGCCGAGGGCGTGGGACATGCACAGGACGTTGCTGACCGTATCAATACCGCAACCGGTATCGAAGCGCGTGTTACGATTCTCGGTTATATCCAGCGCGGCGGTTCCCCGACCGTTCGTGACCGTGTTATGGCTACCCGCATGGGCTATCATGCAGTTAAGATCCTCATGGAAGGCGCTTCCAACCGCGTTGTCTGTGCACGTAATGACCAGATCATGGATTACGACATTGAAGAAGGTCTGTCGATGAGCAAGGATCTGAATCAGGAACTGTTTGAGGTTTCCCAGGCGGTTTCGATTTGATTCGCTTCATCCAAAACAGAAGGGCAGAAGGGACGGATGCATTTCCGTCCCTCTTTTTGGTTTGAGGTGGAAAATATGGCAAAATCAGTTTTGATTACCGGGGTTACCCGCGGAATCGGGCGTGCATGCGCCCTGAAATTTGCGCAGGAGGGCTGGAATATCACTGGAAGCTACGCAAAATCTGTGGAGAATGCGCAGCAGCTGGAACGGGAAATTCAGGCGATGGGCGTACAGTGCCAGTGTATTTTGGCAGATGTGTCAGATACAGCGGCAGTCCGCCGACTGGCTCTGCTGGCGCAGGCACATTTCGGCGCACCGGATGCTGTTATCTGCAATGCTGGTATTTCCCAGCAGAAAATGTTTTCTGATATTACGGAAGAAGACTGGGATGCTATGTTTGACGTGAATACCAAAGGGGTATATCATGTCATTCAGGCAGTTCTGCCTCAGATGCTGGAACAGCGGGCGGGCAGTATTGTGACTGTTTCTTCCATCTGGGGACAAACCGGCGGCTCCTGTGAGGTACATTATTCGGCATCCAAAGCAGCTGTCATCGGCATGACGAAAGCGCTGGCAAAGGAGCTGGGCTTGTCCGGCATTCGTGTGAATTGTGTTTCTCCCGGTGTAATTGACACTGACATGAATCGTATGCATGGAGAAAGTGTGATGAGTGATCTGGCGGCGGAAACCCCGTTAGGCCGCAATGGTCAGCCGGAAGAGGTAGCAGATGTTATCTATTGGCTGGCATCCGAGCAGTCAGGGTTTGTCACCGGACAGGTGATCGGCGTCAACGGCGGATTTTATATTTAGGAGCAATGTCCAATGGAACGATTTGAACGAATTTATGCACAAGGTGTTGTGACAAAAACAGAAATCTGGGTAGACAGAGAAACCGGTGTGAATTATGTGTTCCATCGGGATGGCAATTCCGGCGGACTGACGCCGTTGCTGGATAAAGAAGGAAAGCCAGTCATCACACCGATAAAGTAAAGAAAAACCGCCGGATGGGACAAAAGCCTCCGGCGGTTTGTACATTATTGGATTATCCCAGCTGGGTAAGCTCAAACGGTGTAGACTGGTAAACATAGTAATTCAGCCAGTTGGTGAACAACAGTGTGGAATGCGAGCGCCATGACAGAAGCGGATCGTTGTGGGGGTCACCGTGTTCAAAGTAATTTTCCGGGATATCCGGGTTCAGGCCGCGCTGGACGTCGCGATAATATTCGCGCGCGAGCGTGTCCTTGTCGTATTCGCTGTGACCGGTAATAAAAAGCTGACGGCCATTTCGTGCGGTAACAATGTACGGGCCGGCTTCATAGGACTCCGCCAGCATGGTCAGATCGGGATGGCGAATGATATCTTCGGAATAAATGGTAGTATAACGGGAGTGCGGTGCTTTGAATACGTCATCAAAACCGCGGAGCAGGCTCTCATGCGGGCGCATAATGTGGTGCTTATAGATACCCGATATTTTTTTTGCCAGCATGTGTTTCTGGATTCCGTAATGGTAATACAATCCGGCTTGTGCGCCCCAGCAGATATGCATGGTAGAATGTACATGGGTTTTGGTCCACTCCATAATCTCAACCAATTCCGGCCAGTAATCCACATCCTCAAACGGCATTTTCTCCACCGGAGCACCGGTAATGATGAAACCGTCGAAAAACTGGTCTTTGATATCGTCAAAGGTCTGGTAAAATTTCAGCAGATGGTCTTCCGGTGTATTGGTGGATTTATGGGACGCTGTCTGGATTAGATCAATTTCAATCTGAATCGGTGTATTGGATAGACAGCGGAGAATCTGTGTCTCGGTGACAATCTTGGTCGGCATGAGGTTGAGGATAGCAATACGAAGCGGTCGGATGTGCTGCGTTGTTGCCCTATGATGCGTCATGACAAAGATGTTTTCGCTTTCTAGTATCGCGCAGGCGGGCAAGCTGTTTTCTACGATGATTGGCATAGAAAAGCCTCCTTTATATTAGCCAGTGTTTGCATCCCATTATAACACAACGTTTGTCGCTGGTCAAAAATAATTGAAAAAAGTTGAAAAAAGTTGTTGACAAAAAGTGGTCAGACATGATATTATATCTAGGCACTCGGTTAAGACAACATAAAACAGCCAAATGACTGAAAAAAAGAAATGACCGGAAGGAAAAAAGTTCTTGAC
>JAJPXP010000065.1 GCA_021205365.1 Clostridia bacterium | reverse complement strand
AGATTTTTCTTCCACCAGCATAGCTGGTGGTTTTTTTCGCTAAAGCGCCAATGAAAAAGGGCACACTACAGTGTGCCCTTCGATAGGATCGGTTTTCTGCTATATTACTTCTTTTCAGAAAAATACTTAGACAGGATGGTTGCCGCCTGTGCTCTGGTTGCATTGCTCTTCGGATCCAGATGAATGCTGCCATCTGCCTGCTTGCTGCCGGTAATAATTTCGTTGCTAACCGCCCAGGACATGCCATTGACAGCCCAGCCGGAAACCTTATTGGCATCCGGATATTTTGCAAGTACCGCTGCATCTGCCTCCGGCTTTCCTGCATAGTTGTGCAGCATGGTTGCCAGCTGGTCTCTGGATACAACTTCATTCGTACCAAATTTGCCGCCGCCTACACCAGCAGAAACGTTGTTTTGCTCAGCCCATACAACTGCATTATAGTACCATGTGCCTGCCTTGACATCGGAGAAGGAAGATTTGCCCGTAACCTGCGGCTTCCCTTCCGCATTATACAAAATCTGTACCAGCATCGCACGGCTCAGACCGCCATTCGGACTGAAAGCGGTATCGCTGGTGCCATTCATCAGTCCCATATCATATGCAGCCTGTACATACTGGTAATACCAAGATCCCAGCTTGATATCATCGAAAAGCTGGTCAACTGTAGTCGGATGCTCTGCTTTCCATTCACTGGTCAGCTGATAATCATAAACAGTACTGTCATCTCCACAAACTGTTTTCACGAGATTACCCTGAGTATCATAAGTATACGTTGTTTCTATCGTTGTTCCATCAGGTTTTCCATCAAATATTGCCTTTGTAGAAATGACATTGTCATTTTCATCGTAAGCGTATTCAATGATCATCACAACATTTTCTGTTTCATCAACCGTTGAATCACCTTCCAATACGGATGTTGCGGTCTTTACACGGCCATCTTCATCATATTCCAAGGTCGTAATAACCTTTATACTGCTGCTATCATAGGTGACTTCACACTTTTCCAGAACATCGTCACTATCATAAATATAATCGATTACATAAGAATTGTAGCCCTCCTCTACCTCATAAACATAGATTTCCTTGGTCATCTTCCCGTCTGCATCATATGTATAGGTACAGGACTCCATCCCATTATCTGATTTTATCAGATTTCCTCTGGAATCATAGGTATAATATGTCGTGCTTCTCTCATCCGGATCCACTACTTCTTTTCCGTTGTCATCAATCTCAAAATACTGCTCTGTCATCTGCTTGATATTATCATTGTTGTCAAACAGATAGCTGTAGGTATGCCCGGCAATTGCCTTATCTACTGCGTTGTCCTTAGAAAAATATGTTGCTTTCGTCTGTAAATATTCCGGAACAGCTGCAACCTGTTTTTCCCCAATCTCAGTCACAATCTGCTCCGTAATATCCTGTACATCTACCGCCGTCGCTGCCGGTGCCAGCGCACCTGCTGCGAGACATCCTGTGAGCACAATACTCATTGTCTGCTTTTTCCACTTCATATAGAATCCCTCTCTTTCTGTGCTTCCGCACGTCCAAGTTTTGTCAATACAGTCAAATTACCGTATGATTATTATACTTTAATTTGTGCATTTTGTAAATATATTGTGGAAAATTTAACCAGATTGTAATCAATTGTAACCAGATTGCAAGAAAAAAGGGCACACCACAGTGTGCCCTTCGATAGGATCGGTTTTCTGCTATATTACTTCTTTTCAGAAAAATACTTAGACAGGATGGTTGCCGCCTGTGCTCTGGTTGCATTGCTCTTCGGATCCAGATGAATGCTGCCATCTGCCTGCTTGCTGCCGGTAATAATTTCGTTGCTAACCGCCCAGGACATGCCATTGACAGCCCAGCCGGAAACCTTATTGGCATCCGGATATTTTGCAAGTACCGCTGCATCTGCCTCCGGCTTTCCTGCATAGTTGTGCAGCATGGTTGCCAGCTGGTCTCTGGATACAACTTCATTCGTACCAAATTTGCCGCCGCCTACACCAGCAGAAACGTTGTTTTGCTCAGCCCATACAACTGCATTATAGTACCATGTGCCTGCCTTGACATCGGAGAAGGAAGATTTGCCCGTAACCTGCGGCTTCCCTTCCGCATTATACAAAATCTGCACCAGCATTGCACGGCTCAGCTCACCATTCGGGCTGAAGGTGGTATCGCTGGAGCCGCTCATCAGATCCATGTCATAAGCCGCCTGCACAAAGTCACAGTACCAGCTTCCTGTCTTAACATCGCGGAAGATCTCGTCAACCGTTGCCGGATGTGCCGCCTTCCATTCGCTTGCAAGCTGATAATCATAATCAATTGTGTCACCCTCACAGGTTTCCTTGGTCAGATTACCCTGTGCGTCATAAGTATAGTAGGTTGTCACTGTATCCATGTCGTAATCCGTTTCCTTCATGGAGATGACATTGTTATTGGAATCATAGGTATATTCCACTTTGCTGATGAACTCGCCATCCCAAGTGGATGTTGCGCTCTTGACATTGCCCTTGGAATCATATGCAAAAGTCGTTACAATCTGGACCTTGGTCTTCTCAATTGTATAGGTTTGCACAACCTTTGTCAGGATTCCCTTGCTGTCATAGCTGTATGCAGCTTTATAGCTGTTTTCAGAATCCTGTTTATCGGTATAAGTTGCAGTGGTCACCTTTCCTGCAGCATTATACTGATAGTCGCAGGTTTCCCACTGATTTTCCTGTTTTATCAGATTTCCCTTGGAATCATAGGTGTACAGTGTAGTAATGTCATACTTCGAATCGCGTACCTCGGCGCCCTTGTTGTCAATATAAAAATACTGCGCTGTGGAC
Organism: Clostridia bacterium; assembly: GCA_021205365.1. GTDB lineage: Bacteria > Bacillota > Clostridia > Oscillospirales > Butyricicoccaceae > Butyricicoccus_A. The sequence goes on along the minus strand of JAJPXP010000065.1, from coordinate 19,539 downwards.
TTAACGATCCGGTCATTCTTATTATACACATAGTTGTATACAAATCCGTCCTTGTCGCCATCTACAGTGTATGTAGCCTTGGTCTGGACATATGCCGGATTGTATGCAGCCTGCTTTTCCCCAATCACCTCGACGATCTGTTCCGTGATGTCAGGTGTATCTACTGCCATTGCTGCTGGCACCAGCATACCTGCTGCCAGACATCCTGTGAGCACAAGGCTCATTGCCCGTTTCTTCCACTTCATATGGAATGCCTCTCTTTCCGCGCTGCTGCGCTTTTAAGTTTTGTCATTACAGCCAAATTGCTGCATGAATATTATACTTCCATTTGTATGTTTTGTAAACATTGTTTAAAAAGTTTTTACATATCCCAGCCGAAAAAAGGCCGCCCAAGCGGCCTTTTCCATTTACGCGTTCTTCTCATACTTGTCCAGTGCAATTTTCGTTGCCTTTGCAACCTCTGTTATGATTTTTACCTGTTGGGTTGTACATGTATCCAGCATATCCGATAATTCCTGTTCTGCATAGTTCCTCCCGGTATCAAAATCACACAGCAGATCATCTGCAGAGATATCCAGCGCCCGGGCCAAGTCTGCAAAAACCTGCAGGCTCAGCTTTGTATTACCTGTTTCAATATGGCTCATGTGTGTGACAGAAATATCCGTTTTCTCCGCCAGGGTTTCCTGCGACATTCTTTTCGCTTTCCGGTATTTCCGAATCCTCTGTCCGATTGCATAATAATCCAATTCCATAAAATCACGCCCATGTAATTTATTTTTACTTGAATTGTATAGGCAGTCATGCTATAATTTGTATGAACTGTAAGGGCAATTTTATGCCTATATAATTCATATTTTATGAAGATTCTACAGAAAAACCAAAAGGAACTTATCTATGAAACAGGAACGCCTATTATATGAGTCACACGGGTGCAGTGAAAAAGTCAAAATAATTTTTACAATAATACTAATATCGGAAGAAAGTGGTGTCTTCCTGCTGGTACTATCAGCAATCTTATTTTTTCCGATTGCGAATCTGGATGATGATATGAGCGCGCTTATTGTGATTTTTGCGGCGATCATTGTCCTGATTGCTGTGATAATTATTTGTTCCATGATTTTTTCTTCCTGTAAGAAATGCTGGATCCGGTTATATGAAACCGGAATGGATGGCAAGTCCTTGATTTCATCCGGTACGGGCGGCCGCCAGCGGTTTTCTTATCAGGATATCCAACATGCCAGCATCCAAACCATATTCCTGGTGATTCAGGTCAACGGCGTACAGCACAAGTTCATGTCAGCAGACAACCAGCGAGCTCTGCAGATTATCAACAGCTGTATGCAGCGACATTATCAGCATATACAATAACATAGCAAACGGGCTGACATCCTTTCCGGTGCCAGCCTGTCAGCTTTTTACAAAAAAGAAAGACCGCCGAAGCGGTCCTGAAATGGAAAGCAGTTTCATATAGCGGTTAATTGAACGCCCCTTCCCCATACTGGGAAAACATCTTCTGCACCTTTTCTTTGAGCAGCGGTTCCGTCTCTAATTCCGGATCTGCCTCTAGAAGTGTATCCGCCGCCTGCTTTGCCTGCTCCAGCAGCCTGGTGTCGCCCGCCAGGTCAGCCATTTTCATTGGCGGCAGCCCATGCTGGCGTGTGCCGAAAAAATCTCCTGCGCCGCGCATTTCCAAATCCTTTTGCGCAATCGCAAAGCCATCGCTGGTATGCACCAGTGTACGCAAACGTTCCCGTGCTTCTTCCCCACGATCCGCTCCATAAAACACACAGAAGGATTGCCGCTTGCCGCGTCCAACACGTCCGCGCAGCTGGTGAAGCTGGGACATGCCAAAGCAATCTCCATTTTCCACCACCATCAGCGTTGCATTTGGTACATCCACGCCGACTTCGATGACCGTCGTGGAAACAAGGATATCGATTTTCCCATCGGCAAAATCCGACATAATCTGTTCCTTTTCCGCTGCTTTTGTACGTCCATGAACTAGTCCTACTGTACGGTTCGGCAATACTTTTGCCAGACGTTCCGCCGTACTTTCCGCGCTGTTTCGCGCAGTATCCATATTTTCACTGTCCTCTACCAGCGGGCAGACAACATAAACCTGTCCTCCTTCCGCACACTGGCTGTCAATAAACCGGTCAATCCGCGGGCGCGTTTGCTCTCCCACAGCATAGGTTTTGATTTTTTGCCGTCCCGGCGGCAGTTCATCTATGATGGAAACATCCAGATCACCATAAATCAGCAGTGCCAGTGTACGTGGAATCGGTGTTGCCGACATAACCAGCAGATGCACATTCTCTCCTTTTGCCGTCAGGCTTGCCCTCTGGTTGACACCAAACCGGTGCTGTTCATCTACCACAGCAATCGCCAGCGCATGGAAGTTCACATTGTCACTGAGTACAGCGTGTGTTCCAATTACAACGGAAATTTCCCCGTTTTCGATTTTCTGTGTGATTTCTCTTTTTTGTTTTGCGCCAAGGGAACCTACTAGAAGTCCGCAGGAAATCTCCAGCTTATGCAGCAATGGTTCCAATGTCTGCATATGCTGGTGTGCCAGCAGCTCGGTCGGGGCCATAATCACTGCCTGCTGCCCGTTTTTTGCTGCAAGATAACATAACGCTGCTGCTACCATGGTTTTGCCCGAACCAACATCCCCCTGCACCAGGCGGCTCAGCGGTTTTCCCGCCGCAATGTCCATGGTACAGGCTTCAATTGCCCGCTGCTGTGCACCGGTCAGGGAAAATGGCAGGGCACGGTAAAATGCATTTAAACTCAAATCCCGTAGTCTTACACCGCTTTTTCCGGCCCTTCTGGACCGCAGAAAACGCATCCCACAGGACAATAGAAATAATTCCTCAAATACCATACGGTGCCGTGCCTGCTGTGCCTGCTCCAGGGTCTGCGGGCGATGGATACACGCCAAAGCCTCGCCCAGTGGCGGAAGCTTCTGCTGTTCCCGTATTGCCTGCGGCAGGAAATCCGGATAATTCTTCGGAACTGCCTGCAATGCGGCATCCGTCACCTGATATAAATCCTTCTGATGCAGCCCGGCTGTCAGCGGATAAACAGGCAGAATCCGCCCGGTTTTACAGTCTAATCCAATGCGTTCAAATTCCGGCGCAATCATGACAAAGCCTCTGCCTTCTGCCTGTACCTTGCCATAAAATGCATATTCCTGTCCGACTTCCAATGCCGCTGCTGCATACCGGTTATTAAAAAAACGCAGGGACAGGCTTCCGCTTTCATCAAATACCTTACAATGGGTAATATCCATTCCCTTGCGGATATGCGCAGTCTTTGGCTCTGCTCCCACAACAGCATGGATGCACTGTTTTTCTCCATCTGTTAATTCTGTAATCGGTATGATGCGGGTACGGTCTTCATATCCCCGTGGATAACACTGCACTGCATCTTCCAGTGTTGTAATTCCAAGCTTTTGCAGCAATTCCGCCTTTTTCGGGCCGATTCCCCGTACAAAACGGACATGATCCTCTAATTTCATACCGAATAATCCCGAATAACCTTGACCACAACGCCAATAATATGAGCATAGTCTCCGGGAATCGGATCATAGTCCGGGTTTTCCGGCATCAGCCACAGATGGCCATCCTCCTGCTCCAGACGCTTACAGGTCGCCTCATCCTCCAGCACAGCAACAACGATCTGTCCCTGCTGTGCAAAATTCTGGCTGCGGACAATAATATAATCCCCGTCCAGGATTCCTGCCTCAATCATGGAATCACCGCGGATACGCAGGGCAAAAAACTTGCCGCTTTTTCCATCCAGATCCACATGCAGCATACGTTCTGCTTCCTCTACAGCAAGAATCGGCATACCCGCTGCAACTCTGCCCAGCAGCGGCACCTCGGTTCCGCTGGTATGTCCGGCAAGCTTCACCGTGCGTGTCTTGCCTTCCTCCTGTTCCAGATAGCCAAGCTCCCGCAGATGCTTCAAATGTGCATGTACCGAAGACGGGGACCGAAGCCCAACCGCTGCTGCAATCTCACGTACCGATGGCGGATATCCCTGCTCCGCTGTACATTCCCGGATAAATGCTAAAATCTGCTTTTGTTTTTCAGAAATCGGACGCATTCCCGCACTCCCCTTCCCTTTTATCTACTACTCATATTGTACAGAAGTTCCTATAAAAAAGCAAACGTTTGTTTGTTCCCCTTCCTGTTTTTCTGTATGCTCTCAACAAATGTTCCACACTATCATAAAATTTATATATAAAAGTTACTGCAATTGTAAAATCCTCTTGTCGCAAGCGCAAAAATATTATAAAATAAGATTGATTAATTTTATGTAGCAAACAGGATTCCAATATATAGAGGAGGAATTGTGATGACGATTAAAGCCGATCTCGGATTTATCAACATCGCGCCGGAAGTTCTGGCGGACATCGCAGGCTATGCAGCTATGAGCTGCTTTGGCGTGAAAGGAATGACCATTCGTTCCGTCTCCGATGGCATTGCTCATCTGCTCCGCCGGGAGAATATGTCCCGCGGCGTACGCATTACGGAGGCTGAGGACGGCGGCGTGAATATCGATCTGCATCTGGCTGTTGAGCATGGCGTCAATATTGCAACGATCTGTCGTTCAATTATCAACGAAGTTCGCTATAATGTAGAGAAAATGACTGGCATTGATGTCAAGAACGTTGATATCTATGTCGATGCAATTCGTGCGGACTGATAAACTGTCCATGTGCGTGCACAAACACGCCATCAAGTTAAAAGGAGGCAATTTCATTGTCAAAACTGATTGACGGACAGTTGTTCTGCGCTATGGTCATTGAAGGCGCGCTGTCCATTGAAGAAAAAAAAGAGCAAGCGAACGAATTAAATGTTTTCCCGGTACCGGACGGTGATACAGGTACCAATATGTCGCTGACTATGGCGTCTGCGAAAAATGAGCTGTCCAAGCTGACAGATGTCGATCTGCCGACCGCAAGCTCCAAGACAGCATCCGCGCTGCTGCGCGGTGCTCGCGGTAACTCTGGTGTTATCCTTTCCCTGCTGTTCCGCGGCATGTCCAAGCAGCTCAAGAAATGCAAGCAGGCAAATGGACAGGATCTGGCGCTTGCCCTGCAGGAAGGCGTACAGGCTGCTTATAAGGCCGTTATGAAGCCGGCAGAAGGTACTATTCTGACCGTATCCCGTGTGGCAGCACAGCATGTTGTCGAGCTGTGCCAGTCCAACCCTGCCGTCGGCTGTGACGAAGTTCTGCGTGAAGCACTGCGCATCGGTCACGAAGCGCTGGCGGAGACAACCCATCAGAACCCGGTGCTGGAAAAGGCTGGTGTTGTGGATGCAGGCGGCTTTGGCTTCCTGACCGTTCTGGAGGGCATGCAGGATGCCTATCACGGCATTCATAAGGAGCGTGCTGTTGCAGAACCGGCACCGGAACAGAAGTCCGGCGCTACTTTCGCGGATATCAGCGAAGAAGACATCACATTTACCTACTGCACCGAATTTATTGCAGAGCGCCGCGACAAGGCACGCAATGTACAGCGTCTGCGTTCCTTCCTGAACAGCATTGGCGACAGCCTTGTTGTTGTGGAGGATGATGACATCATCAAGGTGCATGTACACACTGACCAGCCGAATGACGCGCTGGCAGCAGGTCTGAAATTCGGCCAGCTGCTCACTGTGAAGATTGAAAATATGCGCCAGCAGCACTCTGCAAAGATTGTAGAAGAAGCTGCGGGCCTGGAAAGCAAGACACGCAAGATTGCTGATCCGGAAAAGAAATACGGTTTTGTTTCCGTTGCGGCTGGCGAAGGTCTGGTCAGTGTATTCAAGGATCTGGGTGTTGATGAAATGGTACAGGGCGGTCAGACCATGAACCCATCTACCGACGACATCCTGCACGCCATCGATGCTGTTCCGGCTGAAATTGTATTCGTCCTGCCGAACAACAAAAATATCGTGATGGCAGCGGAGCAGGCTGTCCCGCTGTGCGAAAGCAAAACGGTTATCATCATTCCAACCAAGAATATCCCGCAGGGTATTTCTGCTATGCTGTCCTTTGATGAAAGCATGGAAATGGATGAAAACCGCGAAGCAATGCTGGACGCTGCTGCGAATGTCCGTTCCGGCCAGGTAACGTATGCCGCACGCAATTCGGACTTCGACGGCAAAAAGATCAAGGAAGGGGAATATCTCTCCCTGCTGGAATCCAAGCTGTGCGCAAACAGCCGCAAGCTGGATGACGCCGTCAAGAAGATGGTCCGCGAACTGTGCAAAAAGGATTGTTCCTTTGTCAACATCATCTACGGCGAGGATATGACAGAAGAGGACGCTGCACGCATTGAAAAAATGGTATGCAAGGAAGCTCCGGAAGCTGAAATCACGATCATCAACGGCGGACAGCCGGTGTACTACTTCATTATTTCTGCAGAAGGCTGATGAATCCTCATGTCTATTTTTGATATCTTTGCGAAACTCGAACAGGAAAAGAAAAACAAGCCTGCTGTCCAGCCAATAGAATGGCTGGTCGTTGGTCTTGGAAATCCCGGTAAAAAATACGAAAATAACCGCCATAATACTGGTTTCCGCGTCATGGATGCTCTTTGCAAGAAGCACAATGTACGCTGTGACCGTTCCAAATTCCAGGCACTGACCGGTGAAGCTATACTCGGCGGACACCGCTGCCTGCTGGTCAAGCCGCAGACTTTTATGAATGCCTCCGGTGATGCAGTGGCAGAAGCAGCGGACTTTTATAAAATCCCACCAGAGCACGTACTTGTCATCTTTGATGACATCTCCCTGCCGGTCGGCACACTCCGCATCCGTCCCAAAGGCTCTGCCGGCGGGCAGAATGGTGTAAAGAGCATTATCTCGATGCTCGGTTCTGACCAGTTTCCGCGCATCAAGGTCGGCGTGGGCGCAAAGCCGCATCCCGATTATGATCTGGCAGACTGGGTGCTGTCCAATGTGACAGAAGACGAAATGCCTGCGATGAACGACGCGGTTGACCGCGCTGTACTCGCAGTATCCGAACTGATTGCAAACGGTGTACCTGCGGCAACGCAGAAGTACAACGGCAAATGCAAACAGCCGGAGTAATAAAAACATAATAAAAACAATTGTAAAACGGCTCACTGCGAACAGAATATTGTTTCAGTGGGCTGTTTTTGTATTACCACGAGGGGGGGATAGCATGAAACGCGGAAAAATTATTTTCTGTACTGCGATAGTGGTTTTGATGCTAATTATCATCGGCCTGATTTATTATAATTCTTTTCCATATGCAGATACAGATGACGGATATATCAAAGCTGTCGAGGATTCCCTCCGTAACGACATGCCAGGATTGCCGGAGGAGGCGCAAGTCCAGGTACTCGCCTCACAGAAGCAGGACAATTTGCTGTACCTGTTTTTCTCTGCCGATACGGATGACAATCTGCATGGCATCATCCAGATGGAACGCAGTATCCTCGGCACCTACCGCTATCTGGAAGCGGATTATGCTGCATTCCCCTATACGGAAGGTGGGTATTACACTTCCTTTGCGGTCTTGCCCGGTGCAACAGAAGCTTATCAGATTTTTTATGTTATTGGCGCGGATTTGTCCGAAAATAGCAAAATCCGATCGTTCCGTCTGGACTGCGCCTATACATTGGAACGTAATCCCGAACAGGAACTCCATACTTCCTATACACTTCCCGCTGATTCCATACAGCAGCTGTTGATTCTGTCGGAAGAACGGCTGCAGATGGCAATGGAGTTGCAGGATGTGAGCCATGTGGATATAGAAGACATCCGCTGTCTGGATGCAGACGGCGAGGATATTACCGATCAATACCTTGATCCCGGCTGCTCCGTAGAGGAGCCTGTTTCAGGCATCAAGTCTTTGGCAGAGCGTGGATTATACCGGATATATATCGCCTTTATCCTTATCCTTGGTGCTGGTTGTATTATCGGATGTCTCAGACAGAAGTAAACCCGCGAAATCCAGTATCCCCCGCGTGCTGTATTTTTTATTCGGACAAAACTGGGCTTGAAATGTCAGGAAAGCTTCGCCGAAAAACTGTAAGATAGATGCAGACGGAGGGAAATACAATGGATTGGGTCAAAAGCTTACAAAGTGCAATAGACTATATGGAAGACCATATCACAGAACCGCTGGATTATGCACGCATCGGACAAAATATGAACATATCCGGTTTTTACTTTCAAAAGATATTTTCTATTCTTTGCGGCATGGCTCCTGGTGAATATATCCGCAACCGCAGACTGACGCTTGCCGGCAATGAACTTCTGTCAACGGACGCTAAAATCATTGATATTGCGTTAAAATATGGCAATGACACCCCGGAAGGCTATACCCGTGCATTTACCCGTTTTCATGGCGTGACACCCAATGCCGTACGGAAGCATTCTGTCCCCCTGAAATCGTTCTCCCGTCTGTCAATCTCTATTTCAGTGAAAGGCGGAAGCAGTATGCATTACAAAATCGAAAATAAGGAAGCGTTCCAGATCATCGCAAAAACACAGCGTTTTGTGAAAATTGAAGATGTTCTCGGACGAAAGGATATCCCGCGGTTCTGGTCAGACTGTCACCTGGACGGTACCGTTTCCCATCTGGCGGAGATCGGAAAGAAAAATGGCGTCCTGAACGGCGGTATTATCGGTATGTCCACCGAAGACTCCACCGTAGTAAAAGATTTCCCATATTCCATCGGCACGGAATATGCGGGCGGTTCCGTACCAGAGGGCTATGCATTGTTCGATGTCCCTGCCGCTACATGGGCGGTTTTTACAGTGGACACCGGCGAACCGCAGCATATCCAGCAGATGTGGCACCGGGTTTTCACAGAGTTTTTTCCGGCTTCGGATTACAAGCCGCTCGGAACATATGACCTTGAAGTATACTCCCCTGACTGTGCATTCGGGCAGCCATATACCAGTGAGATCTGGATTGCTGTAAGCAAGAAATAATACCACACCCGGACAACCGGCAGGAAAATCCTGCCGGTTTTATTTTTTTGTAAAATATTGTATGCTTACTATGTAACGAATCTCCTTTGAAAGGAACTAACAGACAACCAAACCAAAAAGCTGGGAGGTGAACATCGTGCCCCGCAAAAGCGAAGATTTATATGAACAGCATGCGCAGAAGGTTTTCCGTTATCTGTGCTCTCTGACCGGCGATGCCGACATTGCTGAAGAGCTGACACAGGAAACTTTTTATCAGGCGCTGAAAAGCCTGCATACCTTCCGCGGTGACTGTACGCCATATGTCTGGCTATGCGCAATTGCCAAACGGTTATGGTACCGGGAATGTAACCGCCAAAAGAAAAATCCCCCTCTGGAAGAATCCCATCTTTCCACACTCACCGCTTCGGACAACCCCGAGCAGGAGTTCCAGGAACGCGAGGAACGATTATCCCTCTATCGCGCCATGCAGCAATTAAATACTGACACCCGTGAAGTGATGTATCTGCGGATCAATGGCGATTTTTCCTTCCGGGAAATTGGGGAAATTATGCAGCACACAGAAACATGGGCACGTGTCCGTTTTTACCGCGGAAAAGAACAGCTTGTCAAAATCCTAGGAGGTGGCTCAAATGAAACAGAATAAACTCGATTGCTGCGTTGTCCGAGATCTTCTTCCTTCCTATATGGAAGAACTGACCGAACCGGAAACCTCGGAACAGATTGAAGCGCATTTGGCAGAATGCGATGCCTGCAGCGAGCTGGAGCGGAATATGCGTACACAAATTCCTGCAAAGCCCGTACCGAAAAAATCCCTGCGTTTTTTGAAAAAAAACCGCAATACACACATCATATCTGCTGTTCTGGCTATAATCTTTACGCTTGCGTGTGTATTTCTGTGGTATAACAGCCATTTCCGTTACCCTAACACCGAAGCTGGACGGCTGGATGCTGTGCAAAAATTTGTTGCTTGCGGTAAAGCAGACTCGGAAATGGAACAGGCTGTCGGCGGCGATATTGTGACAATACACGATGATTTGTGTTATTCGATTCAGGAAGGTACATCGATGCATGTCACATCGTATACAGAGTCGGGAAAAGACCTGTTTGTCTCGTTCACTGCAGAGGATCAGTATCACACCTGTGGTATTCTGCACCTTTCACGCGGCTTAAATGGAAAATACTATCCTGTATCCGCTTCCTATGGTATACCGGACTCCGCCACTATCATGTACCAATTAAATTCCAGCCTGCCTGCAAGCCTTGACGAATGCATCGTACCTGAAAACGTATTCTGCTTCGCCGGCTTCTCCAGCAAGGAAGTGGCCTCCATCCGCATATATTATACATATTACGACACCGCTGCTAAGGAAATACAACAAATTGAAAAAACCTATCCGATAAAGAATGGTACCTTCCTATGGGCATTCCCACAGTCACAGCTTGCCACTGACTTTGGCATAACAGATTTTTCCACCAAGAAAAACCCTATGTATATTGAGGAATATGTTCTGCTGGATAAGGATGGCAACGATATCACAGAACAATATGATATTCCCTCTCAAATGAGCGTCCATAACCAATATCCCATTGCAGTATTTTATCTGTTTATCATCATCCTTCTTGGTGTTGGCGTTATAGCTGTTGCGTATATTCTGAAAAATTAAAACACAAGCCCGGCGGTTTCCCGCCGGACTTTTCCTGTCAACAAGGCTGCGCCTGCTTATTCTTTTATTTGTTCTGTGCCAGAAAAGCTTCCCGTTCCCTGCACAGCTCTGCATAAACCTGCAGGGATGTCCAGGAAAGATTGGTCGGTGTTGTCACCGCCTTTAAACTGATGCGGATTCTATTTTCCCGCAGGAGCTTCAGCACACGGTCCACGCCCTCAGAGGAAAAGCCATGCATGATCAGCATTGGCTCTGCCAGCTCGCCGCTAAGGTTCGGCAGTATCTTCCCCGGCTGTCTGATTCCCAGCAATACATCTAGCGGAACCGTATACATTTCCTTGCAGATAACCCGGACAGAAATACCATTGTTCCGCAGAATCGTGGGCAAACGTTTTCTCATCAGCTCTGGGGGATGATAAAACAGAATGACTGGATTGTTGTTTTCCATTGTGCGCCTCCTTTACGATGCAGACCAGGTTTCAATTCCATGGAAAATGTTATCTGGCCACGGGTCAAAGCCTTCCGGCAGTTCTGCCGCAGAGGAAATCAAATCCCGTTCAAACGCAATCGGCAGAATCGGGGTTTGCTCCATGAAGCATTCCAGATATTCCTCCTCTGCACCTTCCTGCCCGTCTGCATCAACATTGTTCCGTGCTGCAAGCACTTCCTCCATATCCGAGCTATAAAAGGTGCCGAAATTCCGTTCACCATTATTGGAAATAATGGATGACAAATCGAAATCTGATGTCATTTGATATTCACCATAATATATCTGAAAGGATTCCCGGCGAAGCTTTGTCTGGCAGTCTTCAAAACTCAGCGGCGTGATTGTCGTCTGAATACCGACTTCATTCAGCGTCTTTGCATATTGTTCAAGCACTGCGCCCTTTGTGCCGTACTGTTCATTATAAATGATGTTCAATGTGAACTGCTGCCGGCTGCTGATATCCAGATAGCCATCATCATCCCGGTCATAAATACCAGCATCCTCCAAAAGCGCAAGCGCTTCTTCTTTGTCAAACGCCGGTGCAGTGATGCTGTCCGGGATTGACTGCACTGGTAACGACGCAGCATCCGCCCGTCCCGCAAAACAAGTCTGTACAATGGTATTCCGGTCCATCAGCATGGACAATGCCGTTCGGACGTCTTCATCATCCAGCGGGCTCCAGTCACAATTGATGCCAAGATAATGCAGCCGTGTTGTCGGCACACTGGAGGTATATTTGGCACCGGTTGCCGTTGCTTTTTCCGCATCCTGCTGCAGCAGGATCGAAATATCACCGCTGCTCATCAAATTGGCTGCACCTGCACTGTCGGATACCGTTTTCAGGGTAATCGAACTGCAAAAGCCAACCTTACCGCCGCTCCACTGCTCAAACGGAATCATGCTCATACCAGAATCCGATTTTATGATCTGATATGGCCCGGAGCCATCTGGGATATCCTCCTCGTCCGAACCCTTACGGAAAATCGGAATATCCAGCAGCGCTTCCAGTGCCAGCTCAGATTTCGAGGAATACAACCGGATATAAATTTCATCATCGCTGTACTTTACTGATGAGATACACGACAGCTGGTTCTGATAAACAGAATTTTCCCGCAGCCGTGCATTATTCAGTGAATAGACCACATCTTCTGCAGTCATTTCCTGGCCGGAATGGAATTTCACGCCAGGACGGATCGTCAGCGTATAGGATTTGGTGTTATTTTGTTCGATACTGTTGCACAGCTTTGGCTGCGGCTCAAAATTACTGTCCATCTGGAACAGGCTCTCAAAACAAAGCTGTATCAGCATTTGGTTTTCCGCTGAAGAACACGTCAACGGGTTCAGTCCATCATTCTCATGATATGCAAGGGTAAAATTGTCCACCGCTTTGACATCCGCTGCCTGCTTTACAGTGTCTTCTGACAGCTCATCGGCACTTCCGGCATCTTCTGCAGTTTTTGTTCCACAGCCTGCCAAGACTGCCAGAAGCATTGCTCCTGCCAGGAAGGCTGCTATCCTGCGTTTCCATTTCATACTTCTTTTTCCTCCAGCATAATGATGCCCGCCTGTACGCCTCGTGCGCCATGTGTCTCACGATGCGACCAGAATACATCATGCATGCACTTGGTACAAATCCCACTGTCAATGATGTTTTCCACGCCTGCCTGCTCCAGCCGCAGTCGGTTGATGCCCTGTAGGTCAATAAAATATTTTGGTTCCCGCCATACAATAAACGGCTCCACCATATTTCCCATGGTTTCCCGCATGGCATCCGGCACATCCGCATCGGTTTCAAAGCAGCATTGCCGGATCGATGGCCCGATAACCGCCTGGATATCTTTCGGGTCCGCGCCATAATTTTCCTGCATTGCCCGCACGGTTTTGGCCAAGATGCCATTTGCCGTGCCACGCCATCCGGAATGGCATACGCCTATGCTGCGGCTGACCGGGTCATGCAGCAGGGTGACAACACAATCCGCATAGTATCCGCACAACGGTACATTGGTCAGGTTGGTAACAATGGCATCCGCTTCCCAGCTCATCGGCTGTCCCAGCCCCATCCCCATCGTTGTTTCGTCCACTACACGGACAATGTCACTGTGAATCTGTTTGGTCATCGTCATCCGTTCACGTGCCACACCAAAATGATCCGCAAGAATCTGATAATTCTGCAGCACGTTTTCCCGCTCATCTCCACGATGAAAACCCAGATTCAGGGATGCAAGGTGCCCCGTGCTCACGCCGCCAAATTTGGTTGTAAACATATGCGGTGTTGCCATCGCATCACAGGTATAATAAATCAAGTCGCCTTTTTTCCGTTGTTGTATCATTTGATGCATCTTGAATCCTCCCTGCAACAGATACTGTTCTTATTATACTATGGTTTACTAAAAAAATATAGTGGAAATATTCAATCCGAGTATTTCCAAAATTGTTGTAATATTTTTCAAAAAAATAACCATAAAAAGGTATTGAAATGTCAAAACTGGTACACTCTGCCTATTCCTGCCTGTTGACAATATTTTGATTTACGATTACAATAGGTAATAATGCCTTTGTTTACAAACGTACGCGATCTATCGTTTAACCGCACAGGTATTACCATAACAATGATTATTTTTTCAGAAAAAATCACAAAAACAGGAGGTGTGTATCAGAAGAATGAGTACTGGTATTATAATCGGTATTATTATCGGTGTAATAGTTGGCGCTGTAATTGGCATCATCTACCGCAAGAGCGTATCCGAGCGTAAAATCGGAAGCGCAGAGGAAGAGGCCAAGCGCATTATCAATGATTCCATTAAAACCGCGGAAAGCAAAAAGCGGGAAGCTTTGCTGGAAGCGAAGGAAGAAATTCACAAAAACCGTGCTGACCTTGAACGAGAGATCAAGGACCGCCGGAGTGAAATGCAGAAAACCGAACGTCGTCTGACACAGAAGGAAGAAACGCTGGACCGCAAGACAGATGCAGCAGAAAAGAAAAATGAAGAACTGAACCGCAAGCTGGCAAATGTCCAGAAAAACCGTGAGGAAGCGGAGCAGTACAAGCAGCAGCAGCTGGAACGCTTGGAGAGTATTTCCGGCCTGACCCGCGAAGAAGCAAAGGAATTTCTGGTCAATTCTATTGAACAGGAAGCACAGCATGACGCTGCAATCAAGCTGCGTGATATCCAGCAGCAGACGAAGGATGAAGCAGAAAAGTATGCCCGCGAAGTCATTACTTCTGCAATCCAGCGTTGTGCGGCAGATCACGTTGCCGAGGCAACCGTTTCTGTCGTTCCGCTGCCAAATGATGAAATGAAGGGCCGCATTATCGGCCGCGAAGGACGTAATATCCGTACCTTGGAAACCCTGACCGGTGTCGATCTGATTATTGATGATACGCCGGAAGCCATTACGCTCTCATGCTTTGACCCCGTTCGCCGTGAAATCGCCCGTCTGACGTTGGAAAAGCTGATTATCGACGGACGCATCCATCCGGCCCGCATCGAAGAGATGGTCGAAAAGAGCCGCCGCGAAGTAGAACAGGTCATCAAGCAGGAAGGCGAGCGTGCTGTATTGGAAACCGGCGTACATGGCCTGCATCCGGAGCTGATCAAGCTGCTGGGCCGCATGCGTTACCGTACCAGCTATGGACAAAATGTCCTGCAGCACTCTATTGAAGTTTCCCACATTGCCGGCATCCTCGCCGGAGAGCTGGGTGTCAATGCAACACAGGCAAAGCGTGCCGGTCTGCTGCATGATATCGGTAAGGCAATTGACCGTGAAATGGAAGGTTCTCACGTTGATATCGGTGTTGACCTTTGTAAACGTTACCGCGAGCACGCAGATATTATCCATGCCGTACAGGCACATCACGGTGATATTGAGGCAAAAACACTGGTTGCATGCCTTGTCCAGGCAGCAGATGCTATTTCCGCCGCACGTCCAGGTGCCCGCCGTGAAAATCTAGAAGCTTACATCAAGCGTCTGGAAAAGCTGGAAGAGATCGCAAATACTACTCCCGGTGTTTCCAGCTCCTATGCTATTCAGGCAGGCCGCGAAATCCGCATCGTCGTAAATCCAGATCAGGTTTCTGATTCCAAGATGATCCTGCTCTCCCGCGACATCGCCAAGAAGATCGAAAATGAACTGGAATATCCAGGCCAGATCAAAATCAATATGATCCGCGAAACCCGCGCTGTCGAGTATGCAAAGTAAAATTTGAATGCAAATCCCGTACATCGAACGATGTGCGGGATTTTTTCCGCCAAAAAGCCCTCTGCTAAAGCAGAGGGCTTTTCTCAATGATAAATGGTTATGGTCTTCTACAGGTCAACAGGATAACCTGTCTTTCATGCGCAATTTCACGCAGCAACTTCATACCGCATGCGGCGCGCTGGTCATCATAATTGACAAATGGATCATCCAGTATAATCGGTACGCTTTCATCGCCCTGATCCAGCAGCACCTTGCAGACCGCAAGCCGCAGTGCCAGGTACAGCTGGTCACGTGTGCCAGTGGATAATCTCAGCTTATCCATTTCCACTGCACTGTTGTCCCGCCGGCAGGTTGCTTCAAAATCTGTATACAGCTGCATTGCGGTATACCGTTCTGCCGTCAGGATTCGGAGGTATTCCTGTGCCAGTTGGTTAATTTGCGGGGAAACACGTCCGGTCAGCTCTGCATTCGCCTGCACCAGGGATTCCTTCGCCAAACGAATGGCATCCAACTGCCAGAGGATGCTCTCCTTCTCTTCTTCCAGCCGGTTCCGTTGTGCGCTCAGATCATCACGCACACCGATTTCCTCGCATTTGCCGCGGCACACGGCAATCGACTCATGCAGTGCATTGCACGCCTGTCTCGCCTGTTCCACAGATTCCTTTGCTTGGTTCATCCGCATACGCGCTTCGCCCTGCGGACCTGTTGTGTCCAGAATATTCAAATACTGTTCTGCCAGCCCATCATGCTCACGCTTGCGGTCGAGATAGATCTTTTTCTTCTCGCTGGTGTCCTGCATAAACTGCAGTGCGCGTTCCTCATCCTCCATAGGGATTTCCGGTGCAACGCGCTGCATCTGCTCCCAGAATTTTTCGCGCGCACTTTGCATTTGCTCTGCTGTCTGCCCATCACGGGTAATTGCAGATTGTCTGCGCCGCTCCAGCTTCACACGCTCCTCATCGAAATCCATCGGCGGGGAATCCAGTGACTGCGTACTGCCGACAAACGTGACAACCAGTGCAATAATTGCGAATACCGAGAACAAATATGGCATATACGGTGTCAGCGGGCCAAACGGAATAATGCCCAGCAGGCTGATAACTGCAAGAACACCAAATAATACAGCCAGTGCCATAGACCATCCACGGATATGTATATCAGATGTACTGCGCGAGCTGTTGCTGTAATCATCTTCCGTATGGTCGATGTCATCCTTCCACTTCTGATAATTGGCTGTGACATCCGCAAGCTCTGATTCGGCATCCATAAATGCCTTCTTTGCTTCCAGATATGCAGTGGTTGCACGTTCCGCATCCGCTAAAACATCAAACGGCGGAATTTCGTCCCGCAGCTTTGCAAGATTTTCACGCGCTTTGCGTTCCTCACGTTCGGCAGCTTCCCGCTTGGCAACAAACAATAAGGTAAAATCTTCGGTCGCCTGCTGCTGCTGTTTTTCCGCTTCTGCAATCCGCTGCTCTGCGGCTGGGATCTGCGATTCATAATTTTCAATCTGCCCGGTCAGGTCATCCAGCCTTGCAATGGATTGGGAAATCTGGTCAATACCGGATTCCACCTGCGCATATCGGCCGCGGTTTCCTGTTCCGCGCAGTGCATTTTTCCACTGATCGAGCTGTGAAACAGCACTGGAATACATCATTGCACTGTCACCGGATGTGGAAAGCGCCAGCATGCGGTCTCCCAGTTCCCCGGTAGAAAGCGCCTGATCCTGTCCATCCAGCAGCGCTGAGGACTGGAAGCCTTCCTCACTGACACCAGTCAGAATCTGGCCGCAGTCTTTGGCAGTCAGTTCCGCACACGGTTCACCGGTATCCGAATAATATGCAGAAAATTCATGAAATCGTGCAGTCCCCTTGCCAGTCTGACGGCTGATAACCACCCTGCGGCCTTTCCATTCCAGCTCCAGCAAGCCGCTCATCGGATTTCCATCTGTCGGGCGGAAGCGGGTTTTATCAGACAGCTGCCTCCTGCTGTCCCTCCGCGAGGTATTCAAACCATACAGCATCACACGCAGGAAATGACTCAATGTCGTTTTACCGCCCTCATTGGGCAGATAAAGCACATTCAGGCCATCCTCAAACCGAATTTTCCGGCCATCCAGAACGCCAAAATGTCCCTGTGCATTCAAAAATTTCATCTTAGTCACCTGTTATTATTCAAGATAGGTTCGGACATTACATTTTTTATTATACCATATTATTTTTATATGACAACCGTCTGAAATCGACACTTTAGGGTTTCTTTTCATGCTGTCCGGTTTGATTTGTTCCGCCGCATGCTGCTATACATTATATATTATTGCATCATCTGGAAACTGTGAAGCATGGGATGCTCCACGAACGGACGCATGGAGCGCAGGTCAAACCCATCCAAGCGCATGTCTGCCACTTTTTTGTGAGCCCATAAAGGCGTTTTTTTAGGGTCAAAAGCGAAACAGTTAACCATCATTTGAGCAAATTGTGCAAAATAGTTAACCATAATCGTGTTTTGACAGAAAAAATCATCCACATTTTCCACAAATATTTTTTCAAAAACGATTTACAAACTTGTGACATTAGTATAGAATGAAGTCATGCAAACCGTTATGTTTCCACTCCAGTTTCACCCCCAAAATTGAAATATTTTTTCTCATAACTTTGGTACTTTTTATTGAAGTTCCGCTCAACTTTTGGTACAATTAGAGACAAGGGAATGGAATGTATTCACCCAGGTTTGGATAACAAGTCTGAAAAGACTTCTTATCCAAGAAAAATTTTTATAGGAGATGTTAAATATGGATGCTTTTAGCAAGGCCCTGCAGGCAGATAAGAGAGAAATCATTATCGCGCCGACAATTTATAAGTGTGCGAATTTTGACCAGTTCGCTGAGGAATTCAAGCTGAACGAGCGCGACTGCGTTCTGACCAACGAGTTCATTTACAAGCCGTTTATGGAAAAGCTGAACCTGCCATGCAACTTTGTATTCCAGGAGAAGTTTGTTGGTGCAGGCGAGCCGTCTGAAAAGATGATCGAAATCATGTACGAAACAATCCCGTACGATTCCTATGACCGCGTTATCGCTGTTGGCGGCGGCGCTATTATGGACCTTTGCAAGCTGCTGGGCTGCAAGCGTCCGAAGTCCGTTCATGAAATGTACTTCAAGCGCGAGCCGTTTATCCATGAAAAGGAAGTTATCGCTATCCCGACTACCTGCGGTACCGGTTCCGAAGTTACCAATATTTCCGTTGCTATCGTCAAGGACGAAAAGGACGGCGTTCTGACCGGCGGCGAGACAAAGCTGGGCCTGGTATCTGACGACATGATCCCGAACAAGGTATGCCTCGTTCCGGATATGCTGAAGACCCTGCCGTACAAGCCGTTTGCTTCTTCTGCAATCGACGCTCTGATCCATGCAACAGAGTCCTTCCTGTCCCCGTCCCGTAAGACCACCACTTCCGAGCTGTTCTCCGTAAAGGCTATGGAAATGATTCTGGAAGGCTTCCGCCGCATCGGCGAAGACGGCCCGGAAGCTCGCCTGACTTACCTCGACGAGTTCTCTACCGCTTCTACTTACGCTGGCATCGCATTCCTGAAGGCTGGCTGCGCTACCGTTCATGGCATGTCCTTCCCGCTCGGCGGCACCTACCATGTACCGCACGGCGAGTCCAACTATGCTCTGTTCGGCAAGATTCTGGAAATCTATGACGAAATGAACCCGACCGGCGAGATCATGAAGTTTAAGGAAATGATCGCTCGCATCACCGGCTGTGAAGTTGAAAATGCAATCCCGTATCTGAACGAACTGCTGGAGAAGGTTCTGCACCTGCAGCCGCTGCGTGAGTACGGATTCAAGGAAGAAGACATTGATACCTTTGCAGCATCTGTTGAAGCAAACCAGCAGCGCCTGATCACCAACTCCTACATCCAGCCGTGGACCCAGGAGCTGTCCAAGCGCGTTTACAGAGAGTGCTTCTAATCTTCGAACCGAACGGAAAACATCATTACCGTTAGCTTGTTCAACGCAGCGGGTATCGTCCGCGGTACTCGCTGCTCTTTTGCTAAAAGAAACTAAAAACAAGAGAGAGACGATTGAAGAAAGGATTTTGATTCATTATGATGACAAAAGAACAGTATATTGAGTCCCTGCGCAAGCTGAACATGAAGCTGTACCGTTTTGGTCAGCAGATTGAGAACATTGTAGACGATCCGATTGTCCGCCCGTCGCTGA
>JAJPXP010000057.1 GCA_021205365.1 Clostridia bacterium | reverse complement strand
CGCAGCAGAAGCCGGTGTATTTAATATTGTTGTAGGTGACCTGAACGTAGAGCCGCTTCACACCGCTGTCGGCTGATTAAAGTCGCTCTTTAAAAATGTTTTCAGCTTTTGAAGCAATATTAGCATACACTGAAGATTTTATTTCAATGCCAGACCATCCTTGAATGCGTTTCCGACCCTCTCCGTTACCTTATAGTAGCCGTGTGTGTAAGGGTCAAATGCAATTGCGGATACCTTTGTAATGTCCACCTTGTCGCCATCCATAACCGATTCATCTGCCGTAGTGTTGATTACTTTGCCAATAACACCGCAGCCATATTCTCCATCCTGATATTCGATGAATTCACACTCCATGCAGAGTGGGAATTCCGCAATGATTGGCGCATCAACATTCTCGGATTTCTTCGCGGTTAATCCGCTTTTAGCGAACTTGTCAGGAGTGTTATTGCCGGATACCACTCCGAAATAATCTGCCTCTACCATGTGTGCCGCATCAGCAATGCTGACAGTAAAAGCCTTTCTTGCCTTGATGTTTTTTACGGTCTTATGTGTCTCCGTCAGGTTGAGAATCACATGGTCCCGTTCCAGCATAGTTCCCCATGCGGCATTCATAACATCAACGCTGCCATCTTCGTTATACGTTGCAACCATCAATACCGGCATCGGGAAAATCGCCTCGGTTGTTTTGATGTTTTTTCTCATAAAAATCAGCCTCCTGTTTTTATTGTCTTTCGACTGAACATATTATATCACAGAACCTGATAAAAAACAAGTACCTACATTTGCGTAAGGTACTTTCTCGGAGGTAAGCTATGAGTGAAAAAACAATAGATAACGCAAATTTTGAGGACACCGGCTACAGTTACACGCTGTCTCTCATTTCAGGTAAATATAAGCCGATTATTCTCTATTGTTTGATGGAATACGAGCCGGTTCGATTCAACGAAATGCAGCGATATTTAAAAAAGGTCGCCGACAAAACACTGAGCCAAAACCTGAAGGAGTTAGAAGCGGACGATTTGATTATCCGCCGTGTATATCCGCAAATTCCGCCAAAGGTAGAATATTCCCTTACCGACAGAGGTCATTCTCTTGTAAAAGTTTTAGACCGGCTTTGTGAGTGGGGAAATAATAATCGGAAGTAACACCTATGATTTTATCCCTTCCTGCATCTGTTGGACGGTGTACAGCACCTGTGCCGACTTCCCATCCTCCGGTGTCACATTGTGCTTGGAATCTCATTTGCCGAATAATCCATCGTAACCACCTCCAAATGGGTATGAAAAAAGAGCGGCTGTGATAGTCGCTCTTAAAAAGTATAATGATGTTCTTTGGGGTCACGAACGCATAGAGATAGGATACATCGTATTCTTCTTCGTTTTGATAATATAGTAACCTATGCAAATAAGCAATGAAGCTACCGTAGCAGAGGCACATCCAAGTCCGAGATGTGTCAGCGTGACGCCATCATAATTTTGCAGCAGCAGGATGACAGGAATCCTTACAACGAAGGAGCCAATCAGTCCCTGTATCAGAACAAACGTCGAATGACCGCAGCCATTAAAGTATCCAAGCAGAGTCAGCATGGACGTACAGATCAGGCAGTCAACGGCATATCCTTTGAGATACTGTGCGGCATAATAAATGGTTTCTGTATCATTCGTAAAGATACGCGCCATAACCGAACCGCCAAATTCACACAGCAGGGCAAGACCCACGCCCACACATACGGCAGACATCAGCATATAACGAAGACCCTTTTGTATCCGTTCACGGTTACCGGCACCGACATTCTGCGCTGTAAAGACAGCCATGGATTGGAGAAACGCTGTGGGAATAATCATAGTGAATACCGTCAGTTTATTGTCCACAGAGTATCCGGAAGCGATGCCTGCCCAGGCGGTTGCATCTGGGCCGAGCTGGTTTGCGACAGAATTGATAACGACAAAAGAAAGATTTGTCAGCAAATCCTGAAACGCAAGAGGAATACCCGCTTTTAATATTTTTGATGAAAAGCCCGCATGAAAACGGATCAGCTTTGCACTCACGTCAAAAGGCAAAGGCGTTTTCCTGATAACCACAAGAGAGAGAATAACCGATACGGCCTGCGCCGTAATCGTGGATATCGCAACCCCTGCTACATCCCAGTGCAGGATGCAGACTGTAATCAGGTCAAGAGCAATGTTGACAACACAGGCAATTCCCACAAACAGCAATGGCAGCTTAGAATTTCCAATGCCGCGAAAAATACCGCTGATTACATTATAGGCTGTGATAAAGATCAATCCGCCGCAGCAAATGCGAAGATAAAGAGTCGTCATTTCCACAGAGGGCGCATTCATCAGCGACGCGAATGTGGGAGCCAGAATTTCCATAATGACCGTAAGACCAACAGCAAGGACGACGAATATACATATAGCTGAACCGATTACTTTACTGGCTCCGTTACGGTCTTTCGCGCCGATATATTGTCCCAGCACAACAGTCGTCCCCATCGCCAGCCCGGTAATTACATATGTCACCATGACCATAATCATGCTGCCGGTTCCGACTGCGGCATTCGCCAGCTGTATGGTATCAGCATTAGCAAACCGACCAATGACCATCAAATCAACCGCGCTGTACATGGCCTGTAAAAAGTTGGCCAGCAGCACGGGGAGCATAAAATTCAGCAGGGGCTTAAAGACAGGCCCTGCCAGAAAAGGGTTCTTTTCAGTTTCTTCCATGATCTCATTCCTCCTGTTTCACAGTAATATCAGCAATCTGATATAATTCTTTTTTTTGCGTCGACCGAAATGCCAAGGGTGACTTCCAGCATACAAAAGAACGCTTCTTTTTTTCTCTGTCGTTCTTCCTGTGACCATGCAAAAACACCCGGATCGAAAAGCTGGGAAGCACAGAATAACATCTCGACACATTCTCTCGGATACGCACAGGAGAATTCTCCGCTTTTAATTCCCTGCTCTACAATCTCTGTCAGAACAGGCGCATATCTCAAAAGGCTGCGTTGGAAACTTTTCTGATGAAACTCAGCATTTTCTTTTTCATGAAGTCCTTCGGCAAGCACCCCGCTATTGGATTGCAGATGGATTACCTGAACCAGTTTTTCTACCGCAGAAAGAGTGGTATCTTCTGCAAGAGTGCGGAATTCCTTTTCGTGCTTGTCGATCTTCCGGTCAATTATTGCTAAGAGAATCTCTTCTTTGCCCTTGAAGTGGTAATATAGGGTTCCCCTCGCAATGCCGGTCATCTGCAAAATGTCTTCCGTCGTTGCTTTCGAATATCCTTTTTCATGGAATAGTTTTTCGGCGGCGTCCAGAATTTCAGCTTTCCGAATATCTGCATCTTTGATTACTCTCATGATTATACCTCCATTAGACCGATTGTCGGTCTACTACATTATACTGCATCCTGTTTGTACAAGTCAAGAGGTCGAAGCAACCAAAAATAATGAACAAAAATGCTCACAAAATATAATAAATTATCCTTCCTGCATCTGTTGGACGGTGTACAGCACCTGTGCCGACTTCCCATCCTCCG